>JAPLFX010000072.1 GCA_026390445.1 Pseudomonadota bacterium | reverse complement strand
GTCGCGCAACTCAAAGGCCGCGTTGACAAAGCGGAGGCCGAATCGGCGAGCCTCAAGGACCGCGCCGATAACGCTGAAGCTCGTGCCGACAAAGCCGAAGCCGATGCCGCACAGCTCAAGGCCTTCCTCTGCAGTCAATTCCCCAATGCGCCGATGTGCAAACCTTGATGCGGGGCCACTTACCTGGTCAGGCAGCTTTGGGCTGCGTTAAATCTTGGACAGCATCATTTATCTGCGGACAGATCCCGAAAGCGCCACTGTGCAATTAATTGGTATGGTATTTTTCCAGGATCAGTCAAAAGCGTCGTAAAAATTCGGCCAGCAGAGGGTCTGCGAGGAAGTATCCGGGGTTATCACCGGACTCTCGATAGACCACCGCATGATCCTCAAGTTTTTTTATGATTTTGATACAACCGCTTGAGGATATCCCTGGGATAGTCAGCAAAAAATCCTTGCTTTGGGGTGATTTTACCAAGCCTTTGCGCGCCACCGCAGCAAGCACCTTTGATTCATGGCTGGTGTAGCCGGCCAGATATTCTCGATAGCGGTCGGATCTGGCCTCCAACCAAGATAGGATGGCAACGCCTACATCGTCAGTGGTGATAGAGCGTACTTTTTTAGGAGGAGGGATATTCCCACATAGATCAATGAGACGTGCGCACACCATATTCATCGCCTCTGGGACCTGGTCCAGTCGTTCTTGAAGAAAAGTACTGGAGTCGGCGGGTAAATAAAGTCCATGAAGCGCAAAGCGTTCGTTGGCATAGCTACGATATACTTCCTTTTCAATACAAGGCATTTCAATATCTTCGCCCCACCCTGCCAGCGGGGCGTCTGGACGGGCAAATATTTTTGACAAAATGTGTTTTTTCGAGCCAAGGACGATGACGGCCACTCCACTTGGTAACGATTCCAAGGCATCGCGCATTTTTGCTTCTGCGCCCGAGATAAAATGCAAGTCTTGAAACTCGTCCATGATAAGAAGTGGGCATACCCCACCTTGCGATGTCAGATTTCCTATGCGAGTCATGATGTCTTCGAACGGAACTTCTCCACCCCCATCAGCAAGCGTCAGTCCAAAAGAAGTCTCACCGGTAAGAGGGTCCAACGACATATTCGGTCTTAGTCCAGTAAAAAACCGCCCGAGGCTGCCCATGACTTCCTTTAGTGGAAAACACGCAGAAAAAGCCTTCGTAAAGGCAATCCTGAGTTCTCGATTCAAATCCGCTTTGTCCGCGATGCCGAGGAAATTTGCATAGATAACCATTCCCTTTCTTTTTCTTTTAGTTTCTTCAGCTAAAAACCTTCCAGCCACCACATTGCGTACCAACGAGGTTTTGCCAAAATTCCTCCGGCCAAAAACAACAAAGCGTTTGCCACCTAGGCATCCGTTGACAAGCCGCTCTGCCTCCCTTTCAAAGTTACATAAGTTGTTTTCGTCGACCAGCGATCCGTAGATAAAGCTCTTCTGCGTGGACATAAACCCTCCCTCGATGCATCCGAGTCAGCCACAACATCGACGGTACCATGAAGCACAAATTGTGTCACACTTAAAGTGTCACATAGTTTGTATCTCATGAGGAGAGATGGTGTTCCAATAAATTATATACTTTAATATCAATATGTTATCAAATTTTCATGGTCAATGCGGTAACGCCGAGATCGGGACAGCAGCCTTTGTTAGATCGTTCACAAAAAGTGAATTGTTCGACTTCTTTATTCGAGTCATAGATAGCTGCTTTTACTCAATAAATTTTAATATCTTAATATTGTTTACTTTGCGTCACTTTTGCACTATAAACCACTTCCCTTTGGTAAAGCCTCTTGTCTTAAATCCCTCGTCTGAATCCCCGTCGACCTGCGGAGCTGCGCACATGGAACTAGCCCTCATCCGCAAGCATAAAGACCTCCTAAGCCTTAAGCAGGACTGGGACGCTATCTTTGCTGAGGCCGCGGTCAGTCATCCCTTCCTGTCGTTTGAGTGGATCAACACCTGGTGGCAGACCATGCTCCCGGATTCGAAGCTGCAGAGTCATAGCCTTTATGTGTTGGCGTTTTACCGCGATGGCACCCTGCAGGGCGCTGTCCCGATGTTCCTGACTCGGTACTTGCCGTGGCTGTTTGGTGGGCTTCGCTTCCTTCGGCCGCTGGGTTCCGACCCTAACCTTACAGAACTAAAGTGCATCTTGGCGCGCCCAGGCGAAGAGCAAGACATCGTCCGCCTTTTCTCCCAACATTTGCTCGACCATAGGCGGTCATTCGATAGCTGTCGACTTCCTGATATTGGCATAGCCGCTGCTTCGGCCGTGGTTATGGCCGCACCGGTAAAAGTCGAAAATTATATCCTTACGCTAGCTGCCACCTGGGATGATTTTAAGGCTGGGCTAAAGCGGAATATCAAAGAATCCATTCGCAAGTGTTACAACGCCCCGGTTCGCCAAGGGGTCAATTTGGACTTCGAGGTCATAGATCACCGCGAATCTATCTTGCAGCACTTGCCGGAATATTTTCGCTTGCATGGCCTGAGAGCGGAACACGCCGATGGGCCTGTTCATCCGAACTACTTTCTCGTCGAGCAGAATCAAGTATTTTTGCGCCGGCTCGTCACTAAACTCGATGTCGTCCGTCCAAGACTCTTGGTCATCAAGCACGATGGTAAAATAGTCGCCGCCCGCTTCGCCTTTCAAATGAACGGGACGATGTATCTCTATTTTTCTGGTTTTGAACCGGAATACGGCGCCTACAGCGTCACGACTAGGCTGGTGGTCGAGTGTATTAAGCTCGGCATAGAGGAAGGTCTTAAGCAAATAAACATGAGCACGGGTCAGGATGTGTCCAAGACCCGCTGGGGTGCGTTACCGGTCGACTATGTGAATGAACTGTCCCAGTCATCGTCGGGGCGTGGACGGGCCATCGCCGATGTGCGTAAAAGAGTTGAAGCCCTGCGAGCCTTAAAATGATGCAAACAGATCTTTCGATCATCATCCCCACCTACCGGCGTCCAGAGTTGCTTCGCGAGGCGATCGCCATCTGTCTCGAGATCCGTAAGCTAAGCTTTGAAGTCCTCGTGGTCGATGATTGTCCAGATGGATCGGCACGCCAAGTCGTGGCAAGTTTCGGCGATCAAAGGGTCCATTATAGGAAGCGAGAGATCCCGACTGGCGGCAGGCCGGCATTTAATCGCAATGAGGCCGCGGCCGAGGCGATCGGACGGATCTTTTACTTTCTGGATGATGACGATCGCATGATTGCCGCACATATCGAAGCGGCATGGGCGCGACTGGACCAGTCACATCGGGGCGTGGTTATCAGTTTGGCCCGGCCATTTAGTACGAAGCCTGAGTTGGAACTGCACGAGACGCAGCTGTTTAAAGCCGCTGGATCGTTCCTAAGCAAAAGTCCCTTCACTCTGACGGTTGTAGGCCGGCTTGTCTTTGGGTCCACGGTCTTGGTGTGTAGTTCTTGCATGGTGAAACGAGAAGCTTTTGCCGCCTGCAACGGTTTTGATCCCAATATCGAACTGTGTGAAGACTTAGAGTTTTATTTTCGCGTTATTCGGCGCTTTGGCTATGTCTTCAGCCCTGAGCCCATTGTTGAACGCCGCATCGGTCAACCGGCTCTGATGCTGAATAATGCACACAACGAACGCGTCGCGAGCAGCTACCGGATGTTTCAGAGTAAGTACCGCCTTGAGCATGGCCGGTTCGAGTTCTTGGCCCTCAAGATTTGGACTCGGGCTCGGGCGCTGCTGGGGCTGTAGGATCCTCGCTCACTGGCTCGCGAAGTTGGTCAAAGCGGTCTTGCCGCACGGCCTCGTCGACGTCGACGTCGTCGCCTTGCGCTTGCATGACCGCCGTAATAGTTGCGTATCTGTTCGAGCATGTAGTCCTCTGGATACGACTGCTTCAAGCGCCGCAGTGCAGCTGACTCCGGCACATCCTGGGGCGCCGTCGCCGCCGGTGGCGTTTCCGCTGCCTCCTCGTCATCGCTTTCCAGCGCAAAGTGGACCTTGTCTCGCTCATAGGTCCAAATATGGTGATCGAGCCAATCGACGGCTGCGGTAATAAGGCCGAGCGAACCGAACAGGATATTACCCCAGAACGGATAGGCAATGCGCCGAACCAAGGTGTCCTCTTGGTCCACGTAGCCATCGAGACTAGCCTTGACCTGTTGGGTGACGATCGGGTTGACCACCAGCTTACAAGGCGTCGTACAGGACTGACCATTGGCCACGGTCACGACAGCACCGGTTGGCTCAGAGCTAAACTCGGTTTCGTCGTCACCAGCCACGCCGACGACGATCGTCGCGCAACCGGTTGTCAGGGTCGCGAATAGACTAATACAGGCGAATAACCACACGGCGCTGCCTGCCAAGGAGCGTGTTCCGGTCAAGCTCGACCCCCTTTTCTGGCGTGAACGGCTTGGTATCGGCATAGGCCTCGACACGGATGCGTTTCGCTGCGACTCCGACGGTCTCTAAGTGTTCGCGGATCTGCATCGCGCGGGCACTGGACAACTCCCAGTTGGATTTATAAGCACCGCTGCGGATCGGCACCTCGTCGGTGTGCCCTTCGACGGCGAGATGATATTTCTCGGCGTATGGCTTGACCACCGCCAGTACCTTGGCCATAGGCGTTTCCATACTGGGCAGGATGTTGGCTTGACCGGAGGCGAAGGTGACGCCGGAATTAAAGGCGATCTCCAACCCTTCATCGGTCATTTGGACGCTGACGTCCTGGCTCAACTTTTGCTCTTCAAGTGCTTGCTTGACCTTCTTACTGGCCGACTCGAGCGACTCGGAGGCAGCCTCGCCACTGAGCGCCTCGGCGATCTTCTCCATCTTGCTGGTCTGGACGTGCGAGGCGGCAATCATGAGGACGAAGAACAACAGCAAATTGGTGATGAGGTCGGCATACGACGTCAACCAACCTTCGTTCGTCGAGCGTAGGCGGCGTAGGGTCAAAGGGCACCACCCGATGGCTGGGCTCGACTCTCGCTGACTAAACCAGCCACCGTCTTTTCTAACAACTCGAGCTGGGTGAGGCGGTCGTTTAACTGATTGTTGACCCGCGAGGACATCGGTCCACCGATGGCGGCGCCGGTGGTGATGCCGTATAGCGTCGCCAGCAAGGCCATCGCCATGGAGCCGCCGAGGTTAGACGAATTTTCGGCCATGTTGCGAAACAGCTGCACCATGCCGGTGACGGTGCCCACCATGCCGAATGATGGCGCCAGGCGGCTAACCATTTCCCAGCCTTCGATGACCGCGCCATACCGGTGCATGTAATCAGACCGCAGCTGGGCGAAGCGTTCATCCAAGGTGGCGCCGCTGAGTTGGCGTAGTAGCGCATCAGCAGCGACTCGCAACTCTAGGGTGCTGCCGCGATCGGCCATCTCGAGGATGGTGGCACGCCGACCTTCGCGCCAGGCGCCGCGCATATTTTCTAGTCCCTTGGCGGTCTGCATCTGTTCCCGCGACAGGGTGCTGGTCGATGGCAGGAGCTCGCGCAGGGATTGCAGCATCCGCCATAGTGCCCGCCGATCGATCGCGAGCAGCAGCGAGCCGATGACGCCGCCAAAGACGACGAAGGCGGCATGTGGGTCGAGAAAGCCGAGCTTGGCCGCCGAGCGTTCGGACAGCGCGACGAAGCCAACCATGATCAACGTCAGAAGACCTAGCAGAGGAGTGATCACTGGGGCCGATGCTCCATAAACAAGATGATGCTGGTTGATTTTCTTCAAGCTTATTTGCAGAATATATCCGCGAAGTTGAATTTTAGCAAACCCAACGCCGATGAGTTCGTCGATGCTGAGTAGCCGCACCGCGCTGGTCGCCGTGCTATCTCTAAATCTAAACATCGGCTGTGTCACTCTGACCCATCCGCGTGGCGACTGGATCAAGCCGGTAGAGCTGCCCCTTGATGAAACCTCGCTCGAAGGTGCTCGCATCGGGATTGAATGCGGTGAGGGGCAGGTCGAAGGACGTGTCTGGCATCCGGCTATATTCGATGGTTGCCGCGCTCTAGCGCTTCTGCTGCAAGGGATGGGTGCCAAAGTAAGCGGCGCTCCGGGCTTACTGCCAAAGCCTAGGCCGGGCGAAGGCGACGTCGACGAGGTTCAAGAAGACAGCCAGAAGTCCACTCCGGTCGATTTTACCGTGCGCTACGTCGACCGCGACCACAGTCGCGACTACTGCAGTTGGACGCTGCCGCTGTTTATCCTAAGCTTCTCCCTGTTTCCATGTGTGGAGGATTTAACTAGTGCGGCCGAGATCCAGCTCGTGCAAGCCAATGGGTCCATCGACCGCGTTTATCCCTTGCGCCTAGACGTCACTGGAATCTACGGCCCTATTGCGCTTTACTACCTGGCCTTGCGCGGGCTAGAGTTGCCGCAGTCCCCATACGCAAGGCAGCAGCGGCAGGAGCGAGCTCTGATCCAGTACAGTGCGGGCCTGATATATAATTATCGACTACGCACGCAGTTATCCACTGCGGAGGTCAAGGGGTGATCCAGGCCATCGTGCTGCAGATCTTGTTTATGATTGGTTTGGCCAGCCCGGGCAATGCCGGTATGGCGCCGGAGGCGATGTATGACGCGGCCCTGCTGCGCGACGAGCCACCTGCATGCCGCGAGCCTTCGGCGATGGAACAGCAGGAACGAGGCGTCGGAGGGCGTGGCAAAGCCTCGACCTATAGCCTGGACGGCGTGTACTTATGCGAACGCACGATCTTCGACTATGGCCAGCGCGATTCCTACAGCGACTTTCTGCTGGCGCAGGCCCCCGCACGGGCCGTACTCGCCGCGCGGGCCGCAGAGCAGCTGCTGACCGCGCAACCCAAGCTCAGGAACAAGATCTGGACGGTGTCCGTCACCAGCGGGCCTGCGGATCTTAGGCCGCATCTTGAGCGCGTGTACCGCCAAGCCTTGAGCCAGACCTTGGGTGGCGTTCGCGTCGCTCGCGCCAGCACGCCCGCCCCGGGAGGGGTATCGGTCTTAGTGGCGGTGCGCCCGGCGATTGAGGCCGATCTGCTCTTCGCGGTCACCGCCAAGTCGGTAGAAGGCGAGGCACAGCACCTGTGGTCGCTATGAATCGTCACCACCGTATTCGCGCTGCTCTGGTCGCCGGTCTCTGCTGGCTGAGCCCAAGCGCAGCGTCGCGGTCGCTGGCCGCGACTAAAGAGCCGGAAGGCCCCATCACCATGGATGTGAGGCTCATGGCAGCCGATCTCGTCGATGAGATGGTCTACTCATGGCAGGATGCGCCACCACTGAGCGGCAAGGCCAAACTGGTTCTGGCCGATATCGCCGCGCCGGTCGGCCTCGATGAACGATTTAATGTCCTCGTGGAAAACCGCATCTTCGAGCTGCTGCGGCAAAACCCCGGTATTCCGGTCGAGTTGTCGCACTGTGGCCCGTGCACTAGGTGGGTGGCTAAGTCCAACCCGCAGGGAACGATCCTTGGGCGCGGCATCGATCAGCCGGAGATCCTTGCGCAGATGCTGCACGATATGCCCGAGCGCCAAGCCCTGAGCCTGGATTTTGAGGCCGAAGGGCGCGAACTGGTGCTGCGCGCCCAGATCTATGAACTCACCGCGTCTCAACGCATCCTTTGGGCACAAACCTTTAGCACCAGTTTGAGCGCCCGCCGGGTGCTTCGCGAGGCGAATCCGCTGCTTAGTTTAGCCGAGGCGCGTGCGCAGCAAGGCCAGATCCTCGCCGGTCGTGACCCCATCGAAATCTCCTCGCGCTTGGCGATTCGCAGCTTTAACAACAGGTCCTCGGCGCCGGTGTCGGCTGTGCCGCTGCCCTTCTTTGAGCAAAGCGTCGAATCAGTGCCCTTGCCTAAACGGTCCATCCGCGCCGGGGTCACCGTTGGTTTTACCAGCATCAAGGACTCGCTGAGTGCCTGGACGGTTGGCGGGCATGTCATGGGGCTTATGTTTCGCGATAAACCGTCGCTGATTGCGCCGGACCTATACTGGACCTTCGGCGCCCAATATATCCGCATGCGTGGACCTGGAGCTGCGTCCTTCGCCCAAGGTCAAACCGACCTGGATACCCTGCGCAATACCACGGCCGAACCGCGCGCGACCTTGGTCGCCTACCGACTGGGACTTGAGGTGCATATCAAGTACCGTATGGGACTCCTCGCGTTTATCGAGGATATCCCGATCTTGAAGGACAACGATAGCGTCGAGCAGAAGTCGCTGCTGGGCATTCCGTACCACTGCATCGGCGGTGGGGTGGTGGTGAGATGGTAAACCGTACCATGACATCCCTGCGGTTGGCGTTGCTGGCGACCTGGTCCTGGTTGTCGAGCGCAAGTCCGGGTTTTGCGATGCTGCCGCAGACCGCTTCAGACCTGCAGGTTTTAGAGGATGCCCTGCGCCAAGCGACCGAAGCGGACCCGTCGCTGCTGCAGCAAGCGACGCCGATGCTGCTCGCTCCACCGCTCCACCACTGGCGCGAATCGCGCGACGATTTCGCCGCAGCCGCTCTTGCAACCTTAACGACGATTTTTAACACACCTCAAGCGATCATCCCCTGTCCCGACTGCGATGCGTGGCGGCTCAACGTGCGGCCAGGCAATGGGCTTGACATCTACAATGGAGAGTTGTCGCTGGGTGAGCTGGGGCGCTTGCAAAAGGATCATCGCTATAGTGCTGCCAAAGCCCTCACGGTGATTCAAGAAACCCCCTCGGGAGTACAAGTACGCATCACCAGTTTGACTGACGGCCGGCTGATCTGGAGCCGTTTAGCCGACAGTAGTGAACGCCTAGACCAGGTTAAGCCATGGACCAACTTCGCCGCCGAACGCGACCGACGACTGCGTGGGGAGTCGCTGTCTTATGTGTTCATCAACTTGGGCTTATATCCGAATCCCTTGTTCCAGCTCGAGTTCATCGAGCAATGGGGCGACCGCAACCAACACCTTAGCGGCGTGGCGATCTCGCTGCTCAATCCTAATGCGTCGGTCGGCGTCGTCTATCACTATATGATGCCCAAACTGCGGCGCCTCCATCTGGGCGGTAGCCTCTATTTCCCGTTGCAAAACCTCGCCCAAAGTTCCGGCAGTTCGCGCGACGTGTCGTCGCAGTTCGTCGGCCAAGGCATGGTCGAGTATACCTTTGCCAACAGCTACGGCATCTTCGGCTCGATCTCGTCGAAGGGCCAGTTCAGTATCGGCTTTAACTTCTATAACCCGCTCTTTATGCCGTTTCTATTGTGAGGACAGTGTGATGAACTGCTCTGGTCCCGCCCGCTCTTGGTGGCTGCTTTTAGCCCTGGCCTTGCTGCCCGGTCTGACTGCGTGCAATTCCACCCGCGAGTTCTGGCGCTATGTCGTCGAGGACGAGGTCGAAAAGCCGATGGCCAAGCGCGACAAGGGCCAGGAAGATGCGCCCAGAGTGCTATCGCCGCATAACGTCAAGGTCGTTTACAGCGATGGTTCGACTTCAACGGAGGTGCTGATTCCGGTGCTTAGTTCCGGCCAGCAGATCGTCATCGATCACAAGAGCCGCAGCGCCCCGCAAGCCATCGCCCTCGCCCCGCTGGCCCCAGCCGATGCCGACAAAGACCTCGAAGAGGCCTACGTCAAAGGCGGCAATCCCGTCAGCAAAAAGAGCCCCGAGGTGAGCTTGGTAAAAACCGAGGGACGCATCCGCGAGCTGGTCAAGGACGGCAACTACGCCTTGGCACTCGAATATGCTGAACAACTTCTGAAGCGTTATCCAAGCCACGCCAAAACACTGCGCACCAAAGGTTCGCTGCTACTCAAGATGGGTGAGCGCGAAGCAGCCCTCAAGGCCTACCAGAAGGCCCAGGACATCGAGCCGGATCCACGCGTCGAGGAACAGATCAAGGCCCTGGACAAGGATAGATCCCCGAAACAATAAATGATCGCGGCGGCTAGCGCGTTTAAGGAAAGGCAAGTTATGCGGTGGATAGGGATGGGAATGGCGAAGTTGTGGGTCGTAGTGCTGAGTTTATCGCCGTGGACGGTGGCATCTGCGGCGCTGGCTCAAGGCGTTCAGTTCCCGCCCGCGGTCCGCCAGCAGGCGAACGAAATCCAGGACCGATTCGCCGCTGTACTCGACGAGGAGTGCCCAGCAGGGAGCTGCTACTCGCTCGGTTGCAAGCCCAGTCGCTTTGAGACCCTCGATCAAACCGCGGATTCCTCCCTGCCCGGACTGGAGACATCCGGCACGACGGTTGCGGCGCAATACCGGCTCACGTCGGTGCTCTGCGAACTAGCGTACGAACCGACGTTGAAGAACGATGACCTGAATAACCTGCGCCAACGCCTGCGCCAGAAGGTCAAGACCGTCGGCGTCGACGTGCAGCTGTCTACCAAGCCACTTCAGCCCAAGGCCGACGCCGCTGCCCAGGCGGCTCAAGCCAAAGACACCCAGCACCAAATACCTCCAACTTGGCAAGAAGGCCTGTGGAACCGCCTGCTGCCGTTTCTACCCTGGTTTGTCTTGGCGATTCTGTTGACCGGGATCACGCTTCTGCTCGTCTGGGGCATCCGCCGTCTCGGCACCGGACAAAGCCGGCGTGCTAGCCAAGCGAGAACGCGGGCCACCGACCTGATGACGCAGGTGCGCACGGGCGAAGCCGAGCCAACCCCGCACATGCTGCTGACGCGCGTCGAGCAGATCCGCGGCGAGCTCAAGGCGAACAAGCGCTTGGTTGAGTTGACCCTGAAAAAGCACTTCGACGAAGAGCATTATCCCGAACTCTGCTCGTTTCTCCAGTATTTTGGCCCAGAACTCCTCGTTCCCTTTAAAGAAAAGGCCGAATACCGGGCCGCCCTCGGCATCCTCAGCGACAAATACGCGGCCAACGAGAGCAACGACGACCCTCAGGCGATGTGGAAGTTTCTCGGCAGCCTCGAACGCGACATGACCGCCGCTAAAGTGCGCATCGATGCCGAGCCCTTGGCGGATGACTTCAACTTCTTGATGGGCCTCGAGGTCGACGAGTTTGTCGGTGTGCTGCGCGATTTGACGGAAGAAGAAGCGATCGCCGCCGTGGCCTACGCACCTAGGGCTCTGCGCGAGCGTTTTTTCACCAGTGCCAACCCATCTTTTACCGCCAAATTTGTCGAACACCTCACCAGTGTCGACAAGATGTCGGATAGCTTCGTCCGCAGCGTGGCGCAAAAGCTGCGCCGCATCTATACCGATAAGGGCGATTCGCTGCGGACCATCCGCGTCGACCGCATCCCCTTGCTGGAAGCGGCGCTTAACGCCCTTGAGCCGGCTAAACGCCGTCAGTTGATCGCCAACATCGGTAAGGACAATCCGAGCTTTGTCCATAATATGGCCCCGGCGGTGTTCCTCGACGACGCCTTGCCGTTGCTGCCCGTCGAAATCTTGACCGAGGCCCTACTGCTGATCACTCCTGAGGAGGCGGGTCAGTATCTGGCAGGCTTCTCATGGGCGGGAGATGTCCTGGCGAAGGTCAACCCACGCCTCGCGGAAGCCATTAAAAAGCAGATGCCGCTCGTTCCGCTCGAGGGGTCGAAAGGAGCGCGTATCGCGCATGAAAAGTTTGCTGCTTACATTAAGCGCCTGCATGCCGATGGGACTATCGACCTACGAAAGATCAATTCAAGTTTAGTCGAGCCGATGTCGTGAATACCCGGAAGTCATTCAAACCTGCACGCTTGGGACTGCTTTTAGCGGTCCTATGCACCGGCTGCTACGAGGGCTGGGACGTGCCGCAGGTTAAAGCGAACAACCCGACACCGAAAAACACCGTACCCGTCGCCACGAAGACCTTTGCCTACATCCTGTTTCAACCGATCACGATGAGTGCGGGTGCGGTCGCGAGCGATACCTGTTTTCCGGCATCAGGTCTGCGCCAGTACCGTTCCAACGAGTGGTCCATGCGGGTGGATTCGATCGGGGCCGCATTGCAAGCTCTTGCCGATACCGTGACCGTGGTGCCGATTCAAATCAGCGCCAGCGATTGCACGAAGCTCACTGCCGTGCAAGCCGCAGCGATCGATACGCAGCCCTGGGGCACGGCCAATTCGCCTGCCGACGTCACGGGCAACCGCGCCGTCGTCCATTTAAAAGCCGCCTTCTGGGAAGGCGATCCCGGACTCACCCCACCCGACGTCGTAGCGACCCAGGAGTGGGCCGCCTGGCAAACGCTAAGAGACTCGGGTAAACCGGCCTTCAGTCGTCTATACACCGTCATTTCTAATAACACCACGAGTGGCTATTTTAGTGAGTGGCTAGGTAAAGCCGGTCCAAGTCTTAAGGGAACCCCGATTGATCAAGTCGACCCTAGTAACAGCGGCATTGCCGCGCGCCAGAGTCGGGTGAGCAGCGATACCGATGCGCTGGTGAAGTGGCTGCAAGGGCAGAAACCATGAGGCTTGGCACCGCAAAGGTAAGGCAGTTTGCGGTGCTCGGCATGGTCGCGGCAGGGTCCGGGCTCTTAGGTTGCGGGCATAAAGTGCCGCTTACCGCCGATTTTGGCACCATTGACTTCGGGTCCGCGCATTGGTTTGCCAATGAGCAGGTGGCTTATATTTTTTTCAGTTTGAGTGAACGTTCTTCGCGCTTGGTGCATTCAGGCTGGCAGATGCGTTGGAGCGCGACGTCAGCGGATGGCGGGATTGAGGAGCATGCGTTTGCGCCGATCGATTTCAACCAAGGGGTGCATGAACATTTACAGCTGCCTTGTGGAGGCAATCGCATCTGTAGCAGCTTTAGCTTTAAGAGCGCCCGTCCGGTGAACCGCGTCGACCTCAAATTTCTCTACGACGCCGATTCTCCCACCGACCTGCAAAAGAGCTTGGACGTTGCCAAACACGCCGCCGGTACGTCCTCAGATGCGTTCAGTGCCCTTGCCTATGGCGTCTTTGACGAACCCAACAGTCATATGCAGGTGCGAATCCATCATAATTTTGGCTCGCCACAGGACAAACTTGTGCCGACCTTTGGCTTAGTCCGCCGGTTCCACGCCAACAGCGTCGTGCTGCACGGGGTCGACACGGCGACGGTCACGAAGGCCCAAAGCGCTAGCGCGACGCCGCTGCTCTACCCGGCGAGCTTTTGCGCCGGCCAAACCGGCAGCGATGACCTCCGCTTTACCGGTACTAGCGCTTGGTTTAGCGGCAGCCTCGACAAGGCGCAGGGGCAAAACGGCGCCTGCTTTCAGATTGAGGCTCTGGACAAGCAGGGGGTCCCCCTGCCCAGTGGCGTGCAGAACTCCTTTGGCCGGCGCAATCCCGAGATCAGCAACCCCACTGACCCAACCATCCTCACACCGCTCAGCCAAACGACGCAGATCCCCCTTGTGGTGCGTATCTGCCCCGATGATCCAGCCGCAGGGAGCATGGTCGATGAGGACTTCTTCTCCTACCAAGAATTCATCCTCGGCATGAGCCGACGACCGACCGATCTATGCTTTCGCATCGGCAAAGAGTCGGTGTTTGCCAAAGACTTCGCGACCATGCTGGCGTCGCGATTGGCCGATGCGCGCAGCAAGGCGACCACGAGCAATGACTATCTGTTTGTCGTCGTCTTGCACGAACTGTTCACCTCCGAGTTTACCCAAATTCAGTCAAGTATCAGCTCTGCTTTATACAACCTGATCAACGCCGAGGCCCATACGGCCTCACCGCGTCTGGTCGGAGCCTTGGTCTACGATTCGACCGTCAACTTCGTGCCCACCGCAACGCAGCGCCAATCGATCATTTGGTGTCCACAGACCTTGTTGCCTCAGGTGCTGTCACCGCAGACGGCACCATTGGCCGATCAGAATTGCACCATCACGCCAGCGGTTGCGCTAGATCTGAAGGTGATCAATTTCGTCGCCCCCTTGGGGCCACTCCCGTCGGTGTCGGCGTACCGTGACTACGTGCAAAAATATGGCGATAAGGGCTTGGCGCACAGCCCAAGCCTGCAGCTGTACAGTGTGCCGACCGGCGTCAATACGCTGAACGAAGCCAACAAGGCCGTCACCTACTTCGATCACGAGCGTTTTGTGATTCATGCGGGGGAGGCGGCCAGAATGTGCCCGGAAAGGGAGGATAAGACCCTCGCGTCGTTCCGTATCCGCACCTCCACGCAAGCCGATGACGTCGCAGGCATCTCGGTCGATGCCATCAATAAGCTGTGGCTGTCTAAAGATGCGCCGGGTGAGTACCGAATCGGCATTGCTTGGGACTATCCGTTTTGGGGCGGGATTAATTATAAGGCGGCTTTAACCGGTAAGATTGCTTCCGTGGTGCCTTACCAAAAGAGCAGCTCGGCCTACGAAGCTCTCGGCGACCAAAAGTGGTCGACCGGCAGCTGGGACTTCGGCAAATACACGCAGCGCTGCACGCGCTACTGCGATAACCCATTCTTTGACGCAACCGGCACCTATCAGGCGAGCGAGACGTGGCGCAACTTCCAAGAAAACAGCTGTCCCAACCCCGTTTATCCGCAGTTCAGCGCGGGAGGGACCTGATGTCCAGTTACGGCATAGGCACTGAGCCGCGGCGTCGCGGGTGGTACGGCTGGATCCTGACCTTTGTTGTTTGGGCCGCTGCGACGTCGGCAAGCACCGCTCCTGCGCAAGAAGGCATGAGCGTCGCGGGGATCGTCAAGGAGGTGACGTCACGTGCCGAAAGCCCCCATGCCTACGATTGGCGCCGCGCCAGTGCGGAAGTACAACTCGGCTACGGTTACACCGCTGAAGCCAACAACTTCGACACCGATACCGTCGAACTCGGTGTTGGCATACCGGTGAGCGGCGGCTCACTCCTGCGCTTTGGTTTGCGCCGAGCGATGGTCCATGGCACGCCCTCGTCCAATGCGATCGGGCGCACCCCGTTCAAACAAGGCGCCCAGTCGACGCGCTACGAACTCTTTGGCGGATACGGTTTTGGTCTCCTAGAGGGGCGATCGATGACCCGCTTTAGTCCGCTGTTGCCCGATTTTGAGCAAGTCTTGTTAGCCTGGGGCGGAGCCCACTACAACCACCTCAACCGGACGTGGATTCCCATGCGCAGCGATCCACCAGCGCCTCTGGCGGGTCAGGATCCCGCCTATGCCAAGATCAATATCGAGATCGGCCTGCGTTGGCAGGTCTATATGCCGCAAAGTTTCGGCTTGTCGTTTGAGGCGATACAAGTGCGACCTGTGGGCGGATCTGGCCAGTTGCGGTACTGGGCTTACTATAGCGGCGGGGTGCTATGGTCGTTCGGCGCACACTAAAACTAGCGGTCTTCTTGCTACTGTCTAGCGTGTTTAGCGTGGCCTACGGCGCTGAGCCAGAGGTGCTGGCCAAGGCTAGGGAGCATCTCAAAAGAGGCGAGGCAAAAGAGGCCGGCGCATTATACCAGCAGATCGAACCGGGTTCGCCGCTATGGCCGGAACGCCTGACGGACACGATTCGCTTTCATCTACTAAATAAACATCCGCTCGAAGCGTGGCGCCTCACCGAGCTCGCCAGTCGCATGGGTGCAGATGTGAAAGATCTGCCCTATTACCGCGCCCTAAGTGCGACTCAGGGACATGTCTGCACCCTCAACACCCGCGATCAACCCTGGTCGTGGATCCGCTTGATGGAGGCGCACATTTACCGCTTTCCTTCGCGCTTTCAACAGGGTAGCTACCGCGCCGATGCCTATGGTGCCGCAGATCGCGGCGTCCTCCAACACCACTTGGATGAGGAGCAAACGCAGCTGCTCGCTGATATTCCCGGCGCGGTGCTCCTTCAGGGGACCGGCTGCAGCTGGCTGGGAGATCGCCTAGTCGATCGTGCGACCGCCGGGCATTTTGAATATCTGAATCTAAAAGTATGGTTTGAGGCGCGCCTGGCCGCCACATCCTCTGATGTTAGCGTCGGCGGGGAACAAGCCGTTGAACTGCGTCTTCTAGAGCTTGCAGCGAAGGAAAAAGACCAGGAGCTCCAGCGCCAGGTTCTCGCTCGGTACGCCAATCTCAGCGCTGCCGCTTGGCTAGCGCTGCCTGAGCAAGAGCGCCGCTTTATCTGGCAGCAGCTGGTCCTTGCTGAGGTTCTGGCAAAACCTCCCTACGGTCCTAAAGCCAAAGAGGTTGCGCTGGTCAAAGCCATTGTATTAGGCCTAAACACTCCCGAAGCAGCTGAATGGCAAGGTCTGTTGGCCTGGGAAGACCTCGCTGCAGCCGAGCGTGAGCAGCTAGTGGCCCATGCCTTGAAGATTCCGGACATGCCCCACCGCGGCTACCTTGTGGCCCTATCGGCGGAGTCGGCCTACCGACATGGCGATATGCCTGCGGCTCTGGCGATTGTGCGGCGCTTGTTGCTACTCGGCGAAGCCGACGGCGACAACGAGGTCGAAGCCTTCGCCACCGGAATCGCCGGGCAAATCTTCGCCGGGCAACGGCAAGGGATTTGATACCTTGGCTGCAAGCGTGACGGGCGGTCGTCTGAGCAACGTCAAATTCAAAGTCGACGAGTTGGCGCTGCTCAAAGCCTTGGCGCACCGTCAGAGCGCGGCCTTTACCCAGGTCATCCACGGCTGGGAACGCTCCGCTAGGACCAGTTCGCACGCCACGACCTTCCTCGCCGACCTCGGTGCTGCGGTCTTGCAGCTAAACAAAGATGAGCGACGAGATGTCGCGGGGTACTTGGACAAGGTCGCCAAGCTATTAAAGCGGCAGATCGGTCACGGCAGCGGCGAAGGTCGCCTGTTGGAGTTAACCCGGCTGTTTGCCGGTGAACCCAAGGACCGCTACGACGAGGGCGGTGAAACGGTTCGTGAAGGCACTGTGGCCGTCGGGGTCGCCGATCTGCGTGGGCGCAACCAGCTTTCCTTTCCCTTCACTTGGTCACCACCCTCACCTCTGCCGCTGCGCGACCTCTTGGTCCTACCCAAAGGCGTCGGCGACCGGGCATGGGAGATTCGGTGACGCCCAGCAGCTGGCTCCTTGT
>JAPLFX010000186.1 GCA_026390445.1 Pseudomonadota bacterium | reverse complement strand
AATTACTTCCTCGAAGTTCCTGCCCTACCGCTCAGTCCGAGCGGTAAGATCGATCGCAAGGCCTTACCAAAGCCTCCCGGTGCTGCCAGTCCTACCGACGTCCAGGCGCCGCACCGCGAGGACAACCTGCGCCTTGCGCTCGTCACGCTTTGGCAGGAGTTTTTTCCCGGCGCTAAGATCAGCCCAAGCAGCCATTTCTTTGAGCTTGGTGGTAACTCGCTCCTGGCGGTGCGCATGGTCAATCGCTTACGCGCCGAGACACGGTTCGTGATACCGGTATTGCAACTGTTCCAATACCCAACCATCGAGGGACTCGCCGGGTGGTATGAAGCACAGGCATCCCTGAACCGCAGTGCACCATTAGGGTCCGCAACTGGCGACGGCAGACCGCAGCGCGTAGCCGCCAAACAACGCCATGGCTCGCACCACTCAGCCGACATGAAGATCGCCGTCATCGGTATGGCACTGCGTTGCCCAGGCGCCGAGGGACTGGATGAATTCTGGCAGAATCTCGCAAACGGCACCGATTCGATCAGCCACTTTGCGCCCGAAGACCTCGACCCGGCCATCAGCAAAGCCGACGCCGCAAGCCCGAACTACGTCGCGGCTCGCGGCATCCTTAAAGACGGCGACTGCTTTGACGCGGCGTTTTTTGGCATCGGTGAACGCGAGGCCGAAGTCCTCGATCCGCAGCATCGTCATTTTCTTGAAACCGTGTGGCAGGCCTTAGAACACGGCGGCTACCAAGCCGAGCAACCGGGTCTGCGCATCGGCGTCTACGCCGGCAGCGGCACCAACACCTACCTGCCAGAAGTCGTGCGGCTTAGTCCTGGTCTGATCGACCGCGCCGGAGCCTTTCAGGTCATGGTCGCCAACGAAAAGGACTACCTGACGACTCGGATCATGCACCGCCTAAACCTAAGCGGACCCGCCGTCACCGTTCAGACCGCATGCTCGACCTCGTTGGTTGCAGTGCATACCGCCGTACAGGCCCTGCGCATGGGCGACTGTGACATGGCCATCGCCGGCGGCAGCGCTAGCACCTCACCGTTAAAGAGCGGCTACTTCTACCAAGAAGGCGGCATGCTATCGCCCGATGGCCGCACCCGGACTTTTGACGCCGATGCTGGTGGCACGGTCTTTTCCGATGGCGTTGGTGCCGTCTTACTGAAGCGCCTGAGCGATGCGATCCAAGACGGCGACCACATCTACGGTGTGATCATCGGCACAGCCCTAAATAATGACGGCGCCCATAAGGCGAGTTTTACCGCCCCAAGCGTCGAGGGGCAAGCCAGGGTCGTCGCCCAAGCGTTGGCCGACGCTGGCGTCGATGCAGCGAGCATCTCCTATGTCGAGGCCCATGGCACCGCGACGCCACTTGGCGATCCGATCGAGATTGCGGCTCTCACCAAGGCATTCCGGCAAACAACGGCAAAGCGCGGCTATTGTGCCATCGGCTCGCTCAAAAGCAACGTCGGTCACCTCACCGCCGCAGCCGGAGTTGCTGGCTTGATCAAAACATGTCTCAGTTTGTACAAGCGTCAATTGCCACCGTCCATCCACTTCAGAACACCCAACCCGAAAATCGACTTTGCCGCGTCACCCTTTACCGTCAACACGCGGCTCACGGCATGGGAGTCTGCCGACGGACCGCGTCGTGCGGGGGTCAGCTCGTTTGGCGTCGGTGGCACCAACGCCCACTTGATCGTCGAAGAAGCTCCGCGCCTTGAAGCTCGCGGCGAAATCTCAAACACGCCCCAACTCTTGATTTATTCCGCGCCGACAGAGACCGCACTCGCGCAACTAGCACAGCAACTTAGCAATGACCTGACCCAGCCACAATCAGCGGCCGGCGACCTACGCCTAGACGACGTCGCCTACACTCTGATGGTCGGGCGCAAGCCCTTTGCCTATCGCGGGTATGTCGTCGCCGCGTCGCCACGCGAAGCTGCGCTAAACATCCTTAGCCCCAGCGGCACAAAGCGGGCCAAACTCAACCCCATATCCCTGCGCCTAGCGTGGCTCTTTCCTGGCCAAGGCTCGCAACATGCCATGATGGGTCACGACCTCTATGAGCAATTCCCTAGCTTCCGCCAGACCGTCGACGCCTGTGCTTCGCTGTTAAAAATTCGTTACAACATCGACCTCATTCACTTGATGTTCGATCCGGCGACAAGCGGCGGCGATGGTCCATTGACGCCAACCGAGATAGCCCAGCCCGCATTGTTCACGATCTCCTTTGCCCTGGCAAAGCTCTGGCAAAGCCTCGGGGTCAAGCCGCAAGTCCTTCTTGGCCACAGTGTCGGCGAGTTCGCGGCTGCCTGCATCGCCGGAGTCTTTAGTTGGGAGGAGGCTCTGTGCCTCGTCGCGGAGCGCGGCCGACTGATGCAACAAATGCCCGCTGGGGCCATGCTTTCGGTGCGTCTGCCAGCGCGAGAGTTAATTCCCTTGCTTCCGCCTAAACTGGCGATTGCTGCTTTTAACAGTCCCAGTACCCAGGTCGTCGCAGGCCCCCTGGCTGAAGTTCACGCCTTTGCCGCCGGTCTGGCACAGCAGGGCATCGCCGCCAAGCTTCTGCGCACTTCACACGCCTTTCACACCGCACAGATGCAGGGTGCTGCAGAGGGGCTGCTCCAGGCGGTGGCAAGCGTCCGACTTAGCCCACCGCAGATCCCGATCATTTCGACGCTCACTGGGCACCTGCTGAGTACGGCCGAGGCCACCTCGCCAGACTACTGGGCACGCCAACTGCGCCTTCCGGTCACGTTTGCAACAGCGCTACAAACCCTGTTTGCAAAGCACGAAGAACTCGAACGGACCATCGTCCTCGAAGTCGGCCCAGGTGAGGTGTTGACCAACCTATGCCGGCAACAGGTCGCGGCGAGCGAGCGAGCCCTCTGCATTAGCTCACTAGGTGCATCCGCTGGCAAAAGCGAAGGTACCGCCCTCCTTCGTGCCCTCGGCGAGCTATGGTGCAGCGGCTTGGAGTTAAATCCGGACGCCATCTATACCGGCCGGCAAAAACCCCATCGTATCCCCTTGCCGACATACCCCTTTGAAAGGCGGCGCTACTGGCCCGTCACCGCCATACCAACCGCCGAGGAGATCAAGAACGTGGCCCGGCCCGCTGCGCCAGAACCGACCGCGATGAACCGGCAGCAGCGCTTCGCCGTCGAAGTGGCAGAACACTTGCGGGCGACATCAGGCATTAGCTTAGGCGACCAAGACCTCGATGTCAGCTTTAGTCAGCTCGGACTGGACTCCTTGTTCCTCACCCAGTTCAGCCTGCGCCTGCAGAAGGCCTACGGCATCAAGATCACCTTTCGCCAGCTGCTGGACGACTTTGCGACGATCGCTGGCCTCGCTCGTTTTCTCGAGCACCAAGTCGCCCTTGCTGCGCCGACACCGCAGCCACCGACACCAGCGCCAAAGGCCGACCCGACCGCTGAAGTTGCACCTTCGTCTCCTCCAGGATCTGCGCCATCCAACCACGAGGCGCCGCCTACCGCCGCTAACCTACCACTGCGGACCGCGCTCGGCCTCGACGAGGTCATCAGCATGCAATTGCAGATCATGACCAAACAACTCGAGCTACTTGGTGGCAAGCCCCTCAACGCGACGTTTCCAGGCAAGCTACGCGTAGCTGCGGAGGAAGCCGGCAAACGGACCCCAGTGCAGCCGCGTGGCGGACAAAATCTATCCACTGCGCCAATCCCGACGCCCCCACCGAGTCCAAACCTTGCGGCAAAGCCAAGCCCCATCTTCGACGCCAGCAAGCCACCGCTGCCAGGAGCAAGGCTAGGGCGCGACCCGCAGGGCTTTCCTGCATGGTATATCGCGGACGTCGACAAACCAGGCACGTATAAAAAAATCAGCTAAGATCCTAGCCCTTCAGTATTCACTGCAGCCAGGAGCGCCGCCCTGGGTTCCGGGTTTACCACCGCTTTGCAATAAAGCGTCCTGAATGTCGGCGACGCTGTCTAGGCGGATAAATGTAAACAATTCGGTTTTGAGCTGTGGCAGCAGCAAACGCAGTAAATCCGCCGAGCGAAAGTCATCGGCATGTAGCCTGAGAATGCCATTGCCCAGGGCTCGGATCGCGGTCAGATAGCCGTTCGTGCAATCGGCAACGCCAAGGTTCTGCCGCCAACAATCGTCATCGTGGACGAGAGTCGAGGTGCCTGCGCCGACATCCCAGCCAATCGGTCCGACGTAGCGGCTTAGTCCCATGCTACTTAAGTGCGTCGAGGTATCCGCCGAAATGCTTCCATTTGGTCGCAGCAGGAACATATCACCGGTGACATAGGGTAAGATCAACTGATCAGTCTTGCGCACCTCACGCTCAAGGTCATGGGCGGCACCCAGGTCAGCCTGGGTGTAGCCACGGTTGCCGACCAAATGAGCATGACCTTTTAAGCCGGCGAGCACAGCCTTTTGCTGCCCACCGACGATGCTGGCCCCATCGACGAAAAAGGCTCCCTGCACCCCATTGGCAAAAAGGTAGTCGCCGATGGCCGCCATGGTTGAGGTGGGTGCACCGTCAAAGGTCAACACCAACTGATTTGGGCTAAGATTTGCGCCGGTGTAGGGCCGGGTCCTCAGGCCTGGGCCCACCGCGCAGGTCTTACCGCGCTCAGAGTACTGGCAAGCAGTTAACAAAAGCAGGCCCACGGCGACTGATCTAAACATGTTTTTCACCCCGGCACAGACCACTCTTGGACATCAAGTCAGGCTGTCAAAAATTCTACCACTAGTACGGACCGTAGGCATGACGGGCCCAGGTAATGCCGCCTGGCTGCATATATTTTATAATAAAATCAATGCTTTATAAAATATGACGTCGAAGCATCAAGACGGCATCGATGTTGCAAAGATAGCCAACGGATCGCCAGAATTTGTCCTGAAGTTGCTCGGTCCGCCCAAGTTACACGCGAACGTTCCAGTTGAGGCCCATGATGCAGTATTTCCATTCGTCGTCCACCGGATCAGATTCAAGATGGATCCGGCTCGTCATCCTCTGCCTGACCCTACTCGGCGGCTGCCTCAAGACCAGTGCACCGGCAGCGTTAACGGCCCTGCCCGATGCGCTCACTTTGACCGGCAGCGTGATGAATGCCGCTGGTTTACCGGTCGGCAATGTCGCAGTTTATCTTGAATCCGACACTAAGGCTGCGGCGACAACAGCCGCCGACGGCAGCTACTCCATCACCCTCGATGCCGGCGTTCTGCTGCGTATCAGCGGCGGTAGCACCAACCCCCGCCACTCCTTCTACTTGTACTTTAGCGTCGTTAACGACGCCAGCCAACAGGCGGTGAGTCCTGCCATTGACCTTAGCATCCGGGGTACCAAAACCGTGCCGCCGGTGACCCTCGCTCAAGCTGGCAGCATCAGCGGCACCTTGCTGCAAGTGATCGACGGCAAACAGCCTGGGCCAGCCGCCGCGACCGTCGTCTCGGCCGGACGCGCGAGTGCAACGACCGCTGCCGATGGCAGCTTTCAACTGACCAATGTGCCAGCGGGCACGATCACACTCACGGCCTCGGCACCGCTGTCAGCTCAAGCACAGCAAGCGGTGATCCTCAAGGCTGGCGAGACCAAAAAGCTAACCAGCCCATTGGTGTTGTTTCCCGCCACTGGAGTCTACGGCATCATCGTCTTGAGCCAAGTCACTCCCATCGCCGACCTCATCGCGCAAGGGCATCCCTACCAGCGCACCTTCGCCGAGATCGGCAGCACCACCGCGGCCTTCATCCGCTACTCCGCCGACGCCAGTAACTTAGCCAACGCAGTGTGGCACCGGCTAGGCACCAGCTTTGACTTCGATTTTTTCAAAGATGGCGGTAATGTCATTTATTACCAATTTACCGACGCTGCACAAAAGACCATCAGCCCGATGCAGCAACTCGCCGTGGTCATCGATCAGTACGCCAACAGCACCGGCTTTGTGATCGAAGATGGTTCCGGTGTCGTCCACAGCCGCACTGCGGTGCTGCATATCGATGTCCCTGCCGCCGCTCATCGCATGCGCCTCGCGGAATCGCCTGCGGACCTAGCCGGTGCACCCTGGCAGGCCACGGCGGCAACTTCAAGCTGGGTGTTTAGTCAGACGCGCGACGCCGTCACCGGTGTCGCCGCCGCCTTCGGACTACGCACGATCTATCTGCAATTCGAGGACGCCAACTCGGCGATCGGTCCGACATATCAGCAAACCGCGACCTTCCAGATCTTTCCCAACGCCGACAGCGACGCGATCTTCACCCTTAATGGTGGCATCGATGTCTTACCAAGTCGGTTGG
>JAPLFX010000264.1 GCA_026390445.1 Pseudomonadota bacterium | reverse complement strand
TATCATTGATTTTTTATTTCACGTAAAACTCTCAGGTCGTTCGCTTTAGATTGGACTTATAATCTCCCTAGAACATCGACTTTATTGCATAAATCCTGCTCTCCAGTGTTCCCGTCCTCCCGGTTTTTGGGCAGCTGCTTTCTTCCGCACAACTGATTGTAATCATGGATATAACTCTCGCTTTATGTGGCGATCTTAAGTTTACTGTCTGAACGTCCGATAACTTAGTAGGGCGAGTAGAGGGCAACACCTTTGGGAGCGATCATGGCCAGAAAACGATTCATCATCGGCTGGGGAATCGGAGCTGTGGCGGTGGCCGCAACTGCCGGCTTGTTGCTGTATCAACTCACCGCGCCCAGGGAGCCACATTACGCGGAGTTGGAGCTGGGCAAGCCCATCACGATGATGCCCGTAGACAAAGACACATTGATGCCACTATCGGCCGTACCACCGACCAAAACACTTGGCGCTGTGCATATGACGATCAACTGGGAGGGCGCCTCGATCGGCCTAGAAGATCCGGGTGCCACGATCAAATTCTATCGAGGCGCACAAGGTGCGCCGTTTTACACGGCGTCTTGGACCGACCTGAAGCGAGCTTACCGCAGCTCAGGATGCTCCAACAACCAGATCGGTAGCCTCGATGGCCCGCTTGATGCGGTGCTGATCTGTGATGGGCGCCTCGGCAAGTTGTCAGAACTATCGAAGATCGAGGTGTTTGCACCAAAAGAAGGTGAGACCAAGGTCGCCACCGCGTTTTCTGCTTACAACCGTGCCGACGACGTCTTGTCGGTGATGGTTCAACTCTACTAAGGGGCATTTATGACGGCTGTCGATCACAAACCGTGGCTTCGCCTGCTCGTCCTCAGCAGCATCATTGCGGCCCCGTTGGTGGCCGGCCAAGCCTGTAGTAGTAGCAGCTTCAATGGCTCGCCGTCGTCGAAGTCAGGGAAAAATGCCGCCGGTTCGACCACCAACAATCAAGGAGGGACCGACGCCACCAATAGTTCTGCCTCTGGAGGAGCGTCGACCGATCCTCTAGATCAAGGTCGCATCAACCCGGGTTATAACGATGATAAGAACGGCCCATTGACCCCCGGCAACGGCGGAACCAAAGCGGCTCCCAGTGGTCCGACCGACAGCTCCGGCAACACGCCGATTCGGATTTACAATAACGGCTTTAACGGCATCTACGTCGTCAAACCGCTCACTCCCGAACAGAATAACTACATTTGGGCGGCCACCGCCGATGGCGCCGTGACGTTGCTGCAACTGGCCAACAATGCGGTTGTGTCGACGAAGAAATGGACCGGAGCGCTCGGCGGCGCTGGCGGGGCACCGGGCTCACGGACCTATGTGCTCGAAGGTGGCGGGGTCATCGTCTCGCGCATCGGTGGTTATATCTACTTTATCGACCCGAACAGCACGCCCCAAGGCGACATCAAGTCGGCCGGCGGAGCCTCCTTTTACAAGCTACCCGGACCGGCCGAAACCTACGACCGCGTCTGTGCCGTATCCTATCGTCGCGGCGGCAACCGCTACCTTGGGTTGGCTTGGGGCTTTGGTCATTTCGTTGAAGTCCCGCAAGACAATACGCCGCCATTTGCGCCTATTTGGTCGAAGGCGAACCTCACTGCGGCCAATGCTGGACCGAAGCAGTGGGGTTACTCATGCTTCATCGATCAAAACCGCCTCATCTTTTATTCGCAGTGGACCACGATGGGGCAGGGGACCGATCAGGCGACTGGACCTATCCAGGCCGTTGACCTCAACACGATGAAGGCGGTCACTCCGGCCGCGGTAGCAGGTAACGGCACCTTCACGTCGAGCAACCTCGCCAACGAAACGGTTGGCCCAAAGGCGTCGTTTGGCTTGGGCAGCTATGCCATGTCCGGCGATGCCAATGGCAATATTTTGAACGGCACAGGCTACTACACCTTCGCCTATGAACCGCAGTCGAACACGATCTGGGGCTGCGGTAGCGCGGGCGGAGCTTCCCTCAACGTCTTTCCAGCAGCATGCTTCTCTTCGTTGAAGACCTGTACGGGTCATAGTTCGTTCAACTCGCAAACGGTGGGCTTCCAGATCGGTCCCATGAGTGCCTTAGGCGATGGGCACATGGTCGGCCTAGTCCGCCACTCTGGGGAAGTCATCATGCTTAGCCTGAACGATCGCAAAGACATCTCTAAGGGTGTCACCGCGACGAAGATCTACAAACTCGACAGCGATCCCTATATGTACACCGACTTTACCGGTGCGACTTTGTATTTAACCAAGACGGAGCAGACCTTTAGTTTAGGTGCTATTCAAGGATATGATGCGACCAAACCATTTAAGACCGCCGGCTTCACCTGGGCGCCGCGCGATATCGCCAAGACGGCGTGGTCGGACATCACCTTTGAGGTCCGCTGCTATATGGCCAATGCGGCCAAGCCTAGTTACGTCGCCTTCGCGGATGTCGGGGCCGCATTGCAGCCGACGACGCTCAGCTCGGTGGCGATGTGCAGCGGGCAGACCTACGACAGCGTCGATATTCGTCTCACCCAAATAAACAACGGTAGCAGCCTGATGAATGTGAGAAAGGTGCAGGTCACCGGCTTTCAGTAAACCGGTCACCTGCGGCCAGGACTAGAGTTCTAGTCCGGCGATGATCCAGGTTTCTAGCACTGGCGAGACGTTTTTTGACACGTCTTTGACGCCCCATAGGGGCGAGACATTGAGGTGAAAGGTCGGTGTCGGCCGCCATTGGACGGCAGGTCCGATGTCGATTTCCTGCTCGAAGTGGCCGCGCCGGGCTGGACCGTCGCGCCATTCGACTTTCACTTCGGCACCCAGCGAGACGTGCGGGCTTAGCGCTGTCGTGCCGATCGCCACATCAAGGGGAATCTCGCGTTCGGGTTGGCCGTATTGCTTTTGCCCCCACAGATCAATTTCGTAACCAAGATTGATGGCGTAGTGCCAGTTAGCGGCTAGATTGTCCGATAAGAGCAGGCGAAACTCGAAGCGTTCAGGGTTGTTCTTGACGGGATGGTATTCAAAATAAAGGGTCGGGTTGAGCGGGAGTTCACCCCAATCGGCGAGGGCATAGCGCAGCTCGATCTGCTGGCCTTCGCTATCGAACACCTTCTTGCCCTTTTCCTCGTTGTAATACTGCTTTTGGTTTACATAGAGGTCGAGCTGGAGGCGGTGTCCGAGGCCGACTTCGATCTCCTGCTTAAAAACCGTTTTGTTTTGATGGGTATCTTTGAAGGTCTGGGCTTTGACCCAGGCCTCGACCTCGATTTGGTGCTCGTCAAGAACGTAGGCGCGGCTATTGGTAAACAGGCGGTGTCTGGTCCATTGCGGCTGTTTGTAGCTGCCGTCGATCGCGTCGGGGTTTACTTGGACATCGCGCTTAGGCCGTACTTCGATGGTGTCGCTAGCCGGTTCGGCTACGGCGATACCTGCAGCGAAGGCCAACGGCATGATGGCAATGATCGGTCGCGCGGACAACGAGATAGGTCGCTTTATCATGGTTTGATCTCCGTCAAAGTTTAGCCAAAACTTTAGCAGATCTCAGGATCATGACAAAAAAATTTAGTTATGCACCATCATGGTGCTGCCCGGCATCCGACAAGCGAAAGTTGAACTTTAGCTGCGCTGTGGTCGCTGCAACGCGACCGTCAGGACCTTTGCCTGGTAGGTAGCGAGCACTGCGAGCGGCCGCGAGCACACCACCATCGATGGCAAAACCAGACGGATTGCGCAGCTTGGCCTGCGCCACTTCACCTTGCTCATCGACGAGAAGTTCAACCACCAAGATGCCTTCGTAGCCAGCGGCCAAGGCATCGCCGGTATAAGCTGGCTCATCGACCGTGGCGCGAATGAGAGTCGCCCCGCCACCACCGAGCGCGACCGGCATCGACGCTGGCTGGTTTGCAAGGGGCGTGCTTGCACCGGTCGCGGCGACGGCGAGTCGCGGTGTTGGTTGCACTTGATTGAGTTGAGTCGGGAGAGCAACAGGTGCTTTACGAACCGACCTAGGCGACCTAGTCGCGGGCTTCGCCACCGGTTGCGGCTGATCCGCAGCACTCGCCGCGGCTGCCGGAGGTGGCGGTGCCAACAATGGCACCACGTGGCCACTGGCAAGCACCGGCGCAGGGGCCCCCATATGGGTCAAGCTGATGTGGATAGGTTCGACTTTGGCAGACGATTTTGCCGCAAAATGGCCCGACGCTGCGCCCACCACCAAGGCGCCGTGGAGGGCGCTTGAGCATAAAAATGTGGGAAGCCAGGGTTTCATCGGTTGCCTCGCATAACATCGCGACACAACCCCCTTATCGGCCTAAAGTTAGGGAAACTTTAATGCCCCTGGCGAACCTTGCCTAAGTTCTTGATCCATCTAGGTAAGAATCTGGAATAACCCGACTATGTCGAGGTCGTCCCAGGCGACTTGCTCGGACTGGCAGGGCTTGAAGCGGCCGCCGGGGCCGAGGCCGAAGACGGCGCATTGGCGGACTCAGCACCGGACGAGCTGGCCGAAGCGCTGGAGCTGCTCTCCTGCTTGTCTTTTTTGTTGGTCGCCTCGATATCGGCCATGCTGGGCACCTCGCCCCCGGCCGTGCCCTTGCTTTTGCTTCTAAAATCCGTCACATACCAGCCGGTACCCTTGAGGATAAACGCCGTCTTGCTGACCAACTTATTGATAGGACCACCATGGCAGACGACGCAATCCGTCGGTGCCGGATCGGTCATTTTCTGCATGATTTCCTGAACATCGCCGCAAGCTTGACACTGGTACTCATAGATAGGCACGCCGCACTCTCCCTGAAAAATTCACCGTGATCGGCCGTCAAAGCAGAGCACATCAGCATGCTATTTGAAGCCGCTGGGGTGAATTGTCAAGGTCTAGCGCGCCGGCTTACTCGTCGGGGGAAAGGCCGCATCGACCCGTTGTTTCAGCTCCATCCCGGTTTTCCAAAACGGCAGGCGCTTGGGCGGAACGGTGATCTTCTCGCCGGTCTTGGGATTGCGGCCTTCGTAGGCCTTGTATTCGCGCACGGTGAAAGCGCCAAAGCCACGGATCTCAACGCGGTGCCCCGAGCACAAGGTATCGCCGACGGCATCGAAAAATAGGTCGACGATTTCCTCCGCCTTGGCTAGCGTGATATCCGAACGTTGCGCCAAGTTCTCTATCAGCTCCGACTTGACCATGAGTTGCGCCCTTTCATGTATGAGTGGCCGTTCCCAGTTTATCAAGATCCGAACGATCTTGGCAACTTAATCGACTTGTGCGATAACCTTTCGGTGACAAAAAATGGTGAAACTCGATGGAATATATCCCGCTTGAAAAGCCCGTGGCCGATTTAGAGGCAAAGATCGACGAACTGCGCCGGATGGTGACAGTGCAGTCGGTCAACCTCGACGATGAGATCGGGGAGCTCGAACAAAGGGCGCAGACCCTACGGCGCGAGATGTTTTCGCGCCTCACGGCCTATGAGACGACGCAGCTATCGCGGCATCCAAGGCGGCCCAATGCCTTAGAGCTGATCGGGGCGATGTGCTCGAATTTCGTCGAGCTGCATGGCGACCGTAACTTTCTCGACGATAAGGCGATCGTGGCCGGACTTGGCGTCTTCGATGGCCGCTCCGTCGCCATCATCGCCCACCAGAAGGGGCGTGGCACCAAGGACAACATCCTGCGCAACTTCGGCATGCCCAAGCCTGAAGGCTACCGCAAGGCCCTGCGGGTCATGAGCATGGCGGAGCGCTTTGGCCTGCCGATCCTGACCTTGATCGACACGCCGGGGGCCTATCCCGGCGTCGGCGCCGAGGAGAGGGGGCAGTCGGAGGCGATCGCCAAGAACATCATGGTCATGTCGCGTCTGTGCGTGCCGATCGTCGCCGTCGTCGTCGGCGAGGGTGGCAGCGGCGGCGCGCTGGCCCTCGGGGTCGCCAACCGGGTGCATATGCTGCAGTACGCGATTTATTCGGTGATTTCGCCAGAGGGCTGCGCCTCGATTCTGATGAAGGAGGCGGCCAACGCCTCGGTCGCGGCCGAGGCCTTAAAGCTGACCGCACCCAACGCCTTAGAGCTGGGCGTGATCGACTCGATCATCGCCGAGCCGGAAGGTGGCGCTCATCGCAGTACCGAATTAACCGCTAGCAACATCAAAGCGACGATCGCCAAAGACCTCGACCAGCTTTGTGCCATGAGCGGTGAAGCCCTCAAGGAGCACCGCATGCAGAAGTTCATGCAGCTGGGTTATGTCGGTGACGGTCGGGAGATCATGCCGATATGAGCGCCACACCGATCCTGCCAGGTAGCATCGCTGACTTGAAGGCCCAGCCAGCGGCGCATGGGGCCGCTGTGGTCCTGCCGCTACCCCTGGGGCGCGCCACGCCCATCACCGGCGAGCTGATTTGCCCGCCCGACAAGTCGGTGACGCATCGCTCGATCATCTTTGCCGCGATGGCCTCGGGTCAAAGCCGCATCGTCAGCCCCTTGCTCGGTGCTGATTGTCGTTCGACCATGGCGGTCTTTCGCGCCCTGGGCGTCCAACTCGAGCTGGCGCCAACCGCGGCAGGCGCGACCAGCACGCAGGCCGAGCTGGTCGTTGAGTCAAAGGGTTGGGATCAGTGGCAATCACCGCTAGTCCCCTTGGACTTCGGCAACAGCGGCACCACGGCGCGTCTGCTCACGGGAGTCTTTGCTGCGACGCCGGGACTGTTCGCCACCTGCTTTGGCGACTCCAGCTTGAGCAAGCGCCCCATGGGCCGTATCGTCACGCCGCTGCGTCATATTGGTGCACAGATTCAAGGGCGCGCCTCGGGCACCCTGCTGCCCATGGCCATCGCCGGCCAGACCCTAAGGCCTGCCGATCATGTCATCGATAAGGCAACCGCCCAGGTCAAGTCGGCCCTGCTCTTAGCCGGGCTCAATATCAGCGGCCGCACCAATGTGCGTCTGCCTAGCGGTAGCCGCGACCACACCGAACGCATGCTTCAGTCCCTCGGTGCGGACGTCAAGGTCATGCACCGCGACGGACTTGAAGACATCAGCGTGCATGGACCGTTTCGCCCGACTGGTCGCACCTACCGCGTTCCCGGCGACCCCTCGTCGGCAGCCTTTTTTGCCGTGTTGGCAGCGATTACCCAAGGCGAGCTGAAGATCCACGGGGTACTGGACAACAAGACCCGCACCGGTTTCATCAAGGTGCTGAGCGATATGGGCGCCAAGATCGAACAGCAGCCGGTTGATTCCAGCCGCGAGCTGTTTCTCGAACCGATCATGAACCTCGTCATCACCGGCGGTCATGCACTTAGGGCTGTCGACACCGACCCACTTCAAGTTGCGACCTATATCGACGAGGTCCCGGTCCTCGCCGTGGCCGCCTTGTTTGCCGCCGGTACGAGCCGCTTCGCCGGGCTCGGTGAGCTGCGCGTCAAAGAGTCCGACCGGCTGGAAAAAATCCGCCAGCTTCTGACTCTGGCGGGTGGTGAAGCATGGATCGAGGGTGACGATCTCGTCATCAAAGGACACGGCGGCACCGACAAGCAGGTGCACGGCTTTCATTTTGACCCCGATCAAGACCACCGACTCGCCATGGCAGCGGCGATTCTGGCGAAGGCGGCAACGTCGCCCTCGCACATCAAGGATCCCGACTGCGTTGATGTCAGTTTCCCGCGGTTTTTTACCGTTCTTGGGACGATAGGATAAACCGTGCAGAGACCGAAAATAATCGCCGTGGATGGGCCCGCCGGCTCAGGTAAGAGCAGCCTATGTGCCCTGGTTTGCCAGCGCCTTGGTTGGACCTATATCAACACCGGTGCGCTATACCGCGGCGTCGGCCTGCTTGCGATGGCCCGCAACATCGACCTCGATGACGTCCCCGGACTCGTCGCCTTGATCGATAGCTGCGGCTCGCGCCTGCGCTGGGACTCAGACCGCCGCGAGCTATGGTACGAAGGGGAAAATCTAACGTCGCAGCTGAATTCGGAGCAGGCCGGCTACGCGGCCAGCAAGGTGGCCAAGCAGGAGTTGGTGCGCGCCAGCCTACTGCCCGTGCAGCGGCAACTCACGCTGGCAGCTCCTGTCGGCGCCTTGGTCGACGGCCGCGATATCGGTACCGTGGTCTTTCCCGATGCTGACTTAAAGGTGTTTTTGACTGCGAGTCTCGAGGAGCGATCGCGGCGAAGGTTGCAGCAACTCGGTGAGAGTGAGGGCAGTGCGGCAAGTGCGACCTTAGCAAGTATCCAGCAGGGCATTGCCCGCCGCGACGAGCGCGACCAAGGTCGTAAGACGGCACCGCTGAAGCAGGCGGACGACGCCGTGCTGTTGGATACGAGTGAGCTGAATTTTGAGGAATCGGCGGATGCCTTGATCGATCTGTTGCGGCGGCATGGGCTGACGGCATGAGGATTGCTGGTTCTGGGGCTAGGAGCAGGGTGGTTAGATTGGTTTAGAGAGTTTTAACACAAGCGAAAGGCCAAAAACCAAAGGCTAAAAGGCTGAGTCCAAAGCTCGGCCAGCCGGCCTACGTAAGCACGACTCCACCTTGGCCAATAGCACGACGGAAATCATCATCCTTGAATGATCAGATTGGCGTGAGAGAGGCCGGCTGGCCGAGCTTTGGACTCAGCCTTTTAGCCTTTGGTTTTGGCCTTTCGCTTGTGTTAAAACTCTCTAAACCAATCTAACCACCCTGCTCCTAGCCCCAGAACCAGCAATCCTCATGCCGTCAGC
>JAPLFX010000218.1 GCA_026390445.1 Pseudomonadota bacterium | reverse complement strand
TAATGGGCGACGTAGAGGTAACTCTCGTCGGCCGTGATGCTCATGCCGCTCGGGCGAGCGCCAACCTCCACCGTCGCTGAGGCGAGCACCTGGGCATTCTGATCCAGGTCAATTTTGCTGAGAATGCCTTCGACGTAGCTCGACACATAGATCGTCGGGGACTTCTGCGAGGTCATGACGTAGCGCAGCTCACGGCCATAGACATCGCCTTGGCCGAGCGTGTTGAGAACCGCCTTGGATTTGCGGTCGATGATCGCCACGGTGTTGCTACCAGCAGACGCGACGACGATCCAGTCACGCTCTTGCTGCAGCGCCAAGCCAGATGGGCGAGCGCCGACGGGAATGCGGGCAATTTCTTGTTTGCCGGGAAGGGCAAAGACGACGACTTCGGCGGTGTCAGTGCTGACGGCCCAAAGCTCATCGTTAAGCGGACTGACTAGTAGGTTGGTGGTGGTCTGACCGGATCCACTGCTCGGCGCGTAAGATATCGTTCCGGTGAGCGTCGGAGCGAGACTCTTTTTGGTACCCAAGATGAGCCGTTTGATCCCGTTGCCAGCGATCCGTCCGACGTTGATCACGTAAGGCGGGGGGAGCGCCTCTTTGCTATAAGCGTCCGTGGTGTAATCAAAGATCCCAGCAGCGCCGCTGACTGCGGTGAACTGCACGGCCACCTGGTCGATGGGATAGGCCTGGAGGTTCTCCACGTACACTTCGATCTGCAGCGAGTCAAAGGTACCGCCAAGCTGTTTAGCCCGCGCCGTGATCTTGAGATCCGTACCACGCTCTGCCGGCACGACTAGATCCTGGACCGTGCCAGCTTTGGGCTCGCGACTTAGTGACAGGGCATCGGCCCTAGCCATGTCGACGCGCAATGAGAAGGGTGTCCGGTTCGCAGCAGCCGCAGCCGAAGAACCTAACAACACGGTGGCTAGCAATCCGAACAGACGACCAACCCTAACCCTACTATGAACGCGATGTCTCATTGTAACCCCCCAATAACACGTGTCAGAGCACATAGTTCGGAGGGAAACTAATAACCTGCGGGGGTCGACCCGAGCAACCACTATTTTGAACAATACTTAGACAAGATATAGATACAACGTAAATTGACTTTAAATTTCTTATAAGAATTTGATGCCCTTAGAGACGCAGCCAGATGTCGCGTTAAACGGAATTGACATCGATAGTCCTCAAGTTTAACCTTAAAATGGCGGTCACCAGGAGGTCTAAATGTCAGTCAAAGTGTCTCCCAAATATCAGGTCGTCATCCCAGAAGCTGTTCGGACGGCCCTCGGAATTTCTGCAGGCTCGCGTATGGAGGTCATCGCCAAGGGCAAGGTCGCATACTTGGTTCCTGTTCCCGATGGGGCTGATTTGCAAGCGACCCTTGCTGGTAAACTGGACCAAGCCAAAGTACGTGACAAGAAGGATCGAAAGCTATGAAGACTCGCGTTCTCCTCGATTCGTCTGTCTGGATTGAATGGCTGACACGCGGCAAGCGCCTGACGACCTGCCAGCGATACATGGACAAGAGTCACATCGTCGGGGTTCCTGCTCTCGTTATTTTTGAAGTCTGCCGCAAAGTGACAGCGCGAGTGTCTGACGACGAGGCGCTTCGAGTTGCCGCTTGGCTCAGAACTTTTGGCATCCTGAATCTCACCGATGAGATCGCTCTACATGGCGTCGACCTATCCATTGCCTATAAATTGGGGATGGCTGATAGCCTTGTTTTGGCTCATGCATTGCGCGAAGGGGCGCAGCTTGTGACCTTGGACAACGACTTCGCCTCGATCAAAGAGGCCAGCGTGATTCGAGCCTGAATTGGAACAGACAGTCATCAGATGTCACCTAAAAGGTTAAACACAAGCGTCGCACCGATGGAAGGTTTCACCACCTTTCCCATGCGCTTGTGGCTAAACATGGCAGCTCGCCCGACGGTCATGACGACACCTTTTTTGCGCGTGACCCGTGCTCACCCGGAGGGACAGCTGCCGCTCTTGTTCGCTCCCGAGCTATTTGAGCTGCGCGGCGTCTTGCCCTATGCGTTGACGCCGCAGCTGATCACAGCGGATTCACAATTGTTTCTCCGCGCCGCGCAGCTCCTTCCCCCCGATGTCTCCTCCGCAGTCGAACTAAACTGTGGCTGCCCTTCTCCTAACAGCGTCGGACGCGAAGCGGGTAGCGGCATCCTTCGCGACCCGAAAGCTTTTGCGGCGATCATCAGCGGAATGGTCGCGTCTCTGGGGCCCCATCGCCTGGCGGTTAAGATGCGGCTTGGATTTGCCAGCGCTGACGAGTTCGGGCCTCTCGTGCAGTCGATTGCCACGCTGCCGCTGGCCCGCCTGACCGTGCACGGACGGACCCGCGCCGATGGCTATCGCGGGAAAGCCCGCTGGGATTTGATTCAGCAAGCCGCTAGCGTCGCCATGGCTCCCACCTGGGCATCCGGAGATGTCTGCGGCATGGAGACGGCTGCGCAGTTGCAGACGGCCGCACCAGGTATTGCGGGTGTCGTCATTGGTCGCGGCCTGCTCCGCAATCCTTGGATCTTTGAAGAATTGCGCTCCGGCTCCCATCAGTCTATCACCGCCGCAACTCTTGCCAACGCGCTGCTTTGTTTCGGACTGCTGCAAGAGCTTACGATCACCGCGCCGGCAAAGTTGATCACGAAAGTGGGGCGCGGTCATTTTGCCGACTTCTGCGGCACTTCAGCACAGGGTTGGGAGCGGGTGACGGCAGAATTGACCAGCATGGTTGGGGGCTATCCATTCATTTTGGGTACCGACCAAGTTTCAGTACGTGAGTTAGCCGCGCTGCCGCTATCACCAACCGCATGGGCACGCGTACGCATGCTCTGGGCCTATTTGCGGTCGAGTCTTCCCGAGCCGTTCCAGGCACCGAGATTGATGCGTGCCCGGTCATCGAGCGATTTCTTCAGCGAGTTTTTTGCCGCGAGCGCGTCCGTTATGAATACGTTGGGCGCAGAGACGCTCATCCTCCGTCACCAATTGGCACTGGATGATTGCTACGGTGGCGCACGCGGGACTTGAAGCCGTGACCGGGGAGCCCCAGTGAGTTCATACCACCCCATCTATTAGGCTCTATGTTTCGGACCATAGGAGAGATTTCTTTAGAGCGTGTCCGGAAAACCGGCTGGGACCTGGTCGTTCGGCGGCCACGGTCCTCGCATCATCACCGGGAATCACCGAGCCCACTGCCCCCCCCCAGACTGGAATAGGTTAAAAACGCCTCCTCCTCAGCATAATGGCCCGAAATCACCGTATTTAAGCAGGCACTACGGAAACGGCCGAACAGGCGTTAACATCTCGTTGCAACCACATCATAAGGACCCCGGCCAACGCCCCAGGTTGTCGCCAGACCGCACTCCGTGTAAAAGCGACTTCTATGCGCTCCGCTCAGCCGGACCCCACGCCAGAAGAGAGTCCCTTGACCCAACCAGACCGCAAACCAAAGCCACGCAGTGTCCTCGTTGGCCTGCAACTCCCCGGTGTCAGCGATGAAGATCACCAAGCATCGCTGGCGGAGCTAAGTCGTTTAGTCCATACGCTTGGCTTCACGGTCACGGCCACGGTGACCCAAAAGCGCACAGGCCCTGTCACCGCCACCGTCATCGGTGCCGGCAAGCTTAAAGAACTCGCCCGCCTGACCGGCGGCAGTGGCATCGTCGCCTCGCAGGTCCCAGAGACGCGACGCAAGCGGGAGGCCCGCGAGGATGTCGAAGCAGAGGCGGCGCCAGACCCTTATGAACCGGAGCTGGAGCCGATTGCCGAGGCCCTCCAGGCGACCATCGTCATCTTTGATTCGGAGCTGACGCCCAATCAACTGCGCAATCTCGAATCGGCCACTGGCGCCGAAGTCCTCGACCGCACCGGCGTCATCGTCGAGATCTTTCACCGTCATGCCAAAACCCGCGAGGCGCGCCTGCAAGTCGAGATCGCTAAACTGAAATACCTGGCGCCACGGCTGCGTCAGGCTCGCGGCGGCGCCGACCGGCAAGCTGGTGGAATCGGCGCGAAAGGCGCCGGCGAGAGTGCCCATGAACTCGATCGCCGGCGGATCCGCGACCGCATCGCCGAGCTCAGCCGCGAGCTTGACAGCATTCAGGTCAGCCAGGAGGAGCGCCGCGGGCGCCGCGCCGAGCAGGCCCGGGTCGCCTTGGTCGGCTACACTAACGCCGGCAAGTCCTCTCTCATGCGCGCCCTCACCGGCAGTGAAGTCCTGGTCCAGGATAAGCTATTTGCCACCTTGGACACGACAATCCGCGCCATGCATCCGCCGAGCCAGCCGCGCATCCTCATTAGCGACACCGTCGGCTTTATCAAGAAGCTGCCGCACGATTTAGTCGCCTCATTCCGCTCAACGCTGGATGAAGCTGCCGAAGCGTCGCTCCTGCTGTTCGTCGTCGACGCGTCGGATAAGACCTTTCGCTCGCAGCTTCAGGTCACCCGCGAGGTCCTTGGTGACATCGGCGTTGACACTGCGGCATCAAAATTAATTCTAAATAAGATCGACCGTTTGTCAGAGGCTGAACTCGCCGCGCTGCGACTGGAATTTCCGGATGCCATTGCACTCTCCGCCCAGAAGCCTGCGGACGTTGCCGCGCTGCGCGAACAGATCATTGCCTTTTTCGAAGCCGACATGAGCGAAGACGAGCTGCATGTCCCATACAGCCGCAGCGAGGTGCTCGGCGAGGTTCGCCGTCACCTGCGCGTGCTGCAAGAGTCCTATGACGAGACCGGGACGGTGATGCGGGTTCGCGGCCACCGTGGTACGATCGACAAGCTTGTCAAGTTGCTGCAATCGACCCAGTAAACCGTCGTGTCGGAGCGAAGCAGGCTGAGCCATAGTCACTGGTTTGAGTCCCATGGTCCCACCTTGTTGGAGGTCGCTTATGCGTTCATGGAATATTGTAAACATCGCTCGCGTCTTGACCCTGCCCCGCTTCCTCCCTCTTGTCATGGTCTTAGGCTCGATGCTGGCATGCACCACCCCAAATCAGGTGCATGAGCTGGAAACAAAGGAATTCCAAGCGAAAGGCTCTGCCTCTGACGGTAAGATCGGCATCAACGACAAGAACCAGGCGGTCATTCTCGACAACTCGGCCGCGCAAGACGATCTAGCGGTCTTAGAGCTGTCCAACAGCCACCTGCGCGACGAGGTCGAGCGCGAGCTCACCGACTTGAAAGCCTGCGAGGATCAGCTCAACGATCAGCGCCTCGGCGGGTCCGGACGCACCATCCAAGTCCCTGATATGGAGGCTCTTCGGAATGATCCGGAAGTCAAAGAGGACATGGGTATGGACGAAAACGGCGACTTGCGCGTCACCCGTGAGCAATCCTTTGAGAAGCGGATGAAGGCCGAAAAGAAGTTCAGCGTGACGCTCAAGAAGATGACCAAAACAGCGAAATCCCAACTAGAAACCTGTGACCGTCAACTCACTCTGGCGCGCGAGCAACACGGACTGCCAGGACAGCGCTATAAAGCATCGGGATACTTCACCTCAGACGGCACTTGGGTCGAGACAGGGCATGGCGAGCAAAACCTAGGCGATGCGTTTGAGATCAGTGCGAAGGCAAAAGAAAAAGCCAAAGCCAAGGGCAAAGGCAGCGACGAAGGACAGTAAATCGATGACGTTTCGAGTCGCTGCGCTATGTTGCGCCGGGTTATTATATAATGGCCTTTCTGCCCCAGCCAAAGCGGTGCCAAACGAGCAGCAAGTCACCAGCGTGCGGCGTTCGCTATCGGACTGGATCAAGGCCGACACCTCAAATCCACCTGGCAACGAGGCGCGGGTCGTCAAGATGATCGCCGGGCGCTTACAGCAAGCGCAGATCCCCTACGAGATCATTGCATTCGCTCCTGGAAGGGAAAACATCGTCGCCCGGCTTAAGGGAAGCGGACCAGATAAGCCCTTGCTGCTGCTCGCCCATCTCGACGTGGTCGGCACAAAAGATCAGGCCTGGACCAGCCCGCCGCACGTTTTGACCGAGCACGATGGGTACCTTGTCGGTCGCGGTGTCAGCGACGATCTGGGCATGGCTGCGATCAATCTTGAGGTGTTTTTGGCGCTAAAGGCGGACGGCAAGCCGCTGCGCCGCGACGTCATCCTTGCCCTCACTGGCGACGAGGAATCCGGGGGGGCCGGCATACGCTTGCTCCTAGACAAGTATCCCCAGCTCGTCGACGCGGGTATTGCCCTGAACGAAGGTGCGTCGGTGACCATTGGCGACGACGGCAAAGTTGCGTACGTCGGCATGCAGACGGCGGAAAAGAATTACGCAGACTTCACCGTCACCGCCACTGGGCCAACCGGCCATTCCTCGGTGCCGCCGGTTGAAACCGCCATCTTTACCCTCGCCAAAGCGCTGGTGAAGATCAATGAGTTGGCGATGCCGGCACATTTGCTGCCCGTGACCAGAGCCTACTTTACCGAGCAAGCGGCATTCACCTCCGGCGAGGAGCAGGCGGCGATGCGTGCCTTGGTTGCGGCCCCGAACGACCACCAACTACCAGAGGCGGCTCTCGCCGTATTGGAGCAAGACCCTCTCACCAAAGCCAATCTGCGCACGACGTGCGTGGCGACTCTGATCAGCGGTGGCACTAAGGAAAATGCCTTGCCGCCCTCGGCCACGGCGATGATCAACTGCCGCATTCTACCGGATGAAACGGTGGACGAGGTGCGCAGGCGCCTCGCCTCGGCGATCGCCAACCCCGAGGTGACGGTCAATGTCATCCATGACTACGGCGTGCCCAAGACCTCGCCCGTCGATGGCGAGGTCGCAGTTGCGTTAAGGGCCGTGACCAAGCAGCTCTACCCTGGAGTTCCTCTACTACCCGTGATGTCGCGAGGCGCCACCGATTCACGCTACCTGCGCCGAGCCGGGATCCTTGCCTACGGGATTGGCCCCATCGCTATGAGTGAACTAGATGGCAAGCGCGCCCATGGAATCAACGAGCGAATCCCGGCGGCCAGCATCGGTCCAGGATTGGAGTTTATGCGGCGCTTGGTCGATCACCTGGCGGTCGCGCGTTAAGTCCACCGACCCAAGTCGCCCAGGCTAGTCGCCATTGGCTTGAAGGAGCGACTTCTCGATGTTAACGATGAAGTTGGTGATGGTCTGCATCTGCCGCGCCAAGCGCGGATAAAATTTAACATGCTGATGCTTGACCTCACTGATCCGGCTTTGCAGGCGGGCGATCGTGATACCCTCACCGGGACACTTCGTGCGTAGGTCCTCACTTAGTTGGACGACGTCCTCGACGGTCGCCAGGACCTGTTGGTTTTGCTTTGCTAGATCGGAAGGTAACACATTGATATCAAACGAAACTCCGGCCTCGTCGGCACTGAGCTGGTCGAGTAACTGGCGCCCCGCTTTGATTTCGGCGGTGATCTTCGCCGTCGTCGTGCGCAGCTTTTGCGACAGGGCTAGTGACATGCCGCGGTAAAGCGCTAAGCCAAAGGTCGGGTCATCGGCGATCATCGCCGTAAGATCCGTGTGCAACACGAGCATCAGCTTTGCTCCGGGCTCTTCAGCACGGATCGTCGCCGATGCTTTGCCGCTTTCAATAAAAGACATCTCGCCGAAGGACTGCGATACGGTCAGCCGGGCGATTGGCTGCAACGAAGCGGCTGGATAAACGCCGACGACCCCCTCACCGATGACGTAGATACCGGGCACCGATTCACCCGCCAGCAACACCACCTCACGCGCATGCTTCTCCACACTCTTGCCGTGGCTCACCAGGAGCTTGACCTGAGGCGGCGTCAGAAACTGAAAGATCTGCACTGAGGTTAGGGACAGCTTTGAAACCATAAATGTCCCCTTCGGCTGGCGGCAGGGTCAGCTGCTCGGCCCAAGGACCGGGCCCATCGATCTGGCAAACGGGTTTATACTAAAACCAATATAGCCTGGTTTAGTCAGGATTCAAACCGTTCTCCAGTGCACTCAACGTAATATGGTCAAGGCACTACAGACCTTGGTATTCACCAATACCCTGTTTGACTTTAACCAGGAGGTCAACCAGCGTTCGTTTGGCATCCATGTCGAGACGCTGCATCAATTTGCCAGTCCTAGCAAAGTTCTCTGGCAGCATCCGTTGAATCAGCTCTAAGCCTTCGGCGGTGATCCGAATTAAAATGGTGCGTCGGTCATCGGCGCTCGGCTTGCGCTGGATGAACCCCTCCTTCTCTAATGCATCGAGCAAACCGGTCATCGTGCCGCGGCTGACCTCGACCTTGGCGGCCAGGTCGGCTGGCGTGAGACTGGAATCGCTGGCCATCATGAGCTCGAGCAGCACCTTGAAGCGTCCCCGCGACAGGTTGAAGCAGCCGAGGTTGTGCTCCATGGCATTTTGCACCTCTTCGGCAACCAGCAGCAGTGCCAAGGTCGTCTCCAGCGCCGCAAAATCGACGTCGGCATGGCTCTTGGCCAGGGCTAGGAGGTGTTCGTATTTGGCGACGTTAATTTTTTCGAGCATGCACATTCCAGGTTAGGACACAGTGATCGACTCTAGAGAGCCAGCTAACCCGCGTGTGGACCGGGCAGCAAGGACAGGAGATGAGCCAACAACATCGAGCTTGCTGATTTGGTCATACTCTTGTATGGTATTCATAGTTGGCACCTGTGGCGGTAGCAACCCCGTTGCGCCCGCACCCTACCAACTTCGGTGGAGAGTATCCATATGAAGCAGCCAAAACTCCGACCACTCCGGCCCTATGTCGACCTTGTTCCTGCCTTTTGCTCAACGGTAGCCGCCTCCGGCAGGCGGACAGCCCCCTCACTGATCCCACCCCCATGTCCTCATCGCATCTGCTAACCGCGACTCCGGAGTGGTCAGGGGCTGGCTGGCACGGCCCCAGTCAGAGCCAGCGCTCAAAGAAGTCTATCTGCGCCGCTACGGCTACGTGAAAGGTCGGCTCTAGGTAGATATCAAAATGCTGCACATCATAGCGGACAACCTCACAGTGCGGGGCTCGTGCCGCCGCTGCAAGCGCCTTTGCTGCCGGGGCGGTCCCGTCGCGGTCGGCGACGAGCATCAACAACGGGCAACGGACCCTGCTTATAAAGCGAATGGGGGAATATAGAGCGATTGCAAGACCCGCAGCGGCGGCGACTTCGACCCGCATGGACGGGGCCACCGCCTGCGTGTGCGCGATGAAATCAGCACTTGCATCGCCGGTCATCATCGCTTCATCCCCGGGACGACCGATCAGGGGCACCATGACTCGGCGGCCGCCAACGGCCCAGGCCACAAAGTCATGCACCACGGATGGCGCCAGCAACAAGCCATGGCGCCAGCCGGCAGTCCTAAGCGCTGCCAGACCGTCGACATGGGGCACCTGCGCCACAGCCGCTTTGATGCTCGGATCGCTCGCTGCAACGGTGATGACATGACCGCCGCCAAGGGATGATCCCCAAAGCCCGATCCGCAGGGCATCCACCATCGGCAGGGTCTTGGCGAACGCAATGGCAGCATGCCAGTCCGCCAATTGATCGGAAATCTTTAAAACCTGCCGCTGCTCGCCCTCGCTGTCGCCAAAGCCACGGTAGTCAAAGGTCAGAACCGCCCACCCGCGCGCCGCAAACGCTTCGGCATAAGGCGCAAGCAAACTGCGCACGCCGCCAAAGCCATGCCCAAGGATCAAGCACGGAAGCTTCACCGCCTGCGCCTCGCGCGGTCGGTACAGCGACCCTACACAGTGGACCCGACCGGAGCGAAAAGTAACCTGCTCCACCTCCCAAGATCGGCTCAGCGACTCAGTCACCCTAGTCCCCCCCCAGAAAAGTCCACGCATGATCGGCTGCTCAAAGCATATCCTAACATCGGGACTCCGGGTTAGGTTACGCGCCGTCACAGACTGCGCAGAAAGTCGAGAATGGCGGTCCTGTCTTCGGGCTTAACCTGCAATGCTTGGCGCTGGTTGGAGGCGGCAGGCGGCATGCTGAAACCAGCCCCTGCAGAATCCCAATCCAGCCGCTTAAACAATTCATCACGCCGCTCGACCAATTGACGCGTGACATCCGTCCTGGAATCGCCAGCTAGAAACGGATACGGACCACTCGTGTGGCAGCCACCGCAATAGCTTTGCATCAAGCTCAGTCCACCGTCCTCTTTGACTGACCCACCGTGGGTCGCAAGCGCAGGCGGTAAAGCTGCCGCCGGATCCAAGCCGCATCTTACGCGCGTCAACGGCTGCGGCAATAGCGGCAGCAGGGCCAATAAAATACTGCAGCGATCAAAGGCTTGGCGTTTAAAAAACCCCTTAGCCTCCATAAGATCCAAGGGTCCAGCCAGTGTTGTACCTGCTAATCCGGAGCGCAGCGCCGTCAGATCATCACTGCTGAAGGTCGCTGCTAGGGCGTAGATCAGGCGTGCGGGATCCGACGCCGTGACGGTCCAGGTGGCTAACGGCGTCGTTCGCTCACGCAGAGGCTCGGCATCCAATGGCACATCGCTGTCGCGGGCGATTTGTTGCAGCTGCCCGCGAATATCGACGCCCAGACGCGATAGGTAATCGGTGTCACCCTGGTGTGTGGCCGGCGCGAGCGGATTAAAATTAGGCAAATCAGCGCTTGGAATCATCAGACCAGTAGGAAACTTCGCCTGCCACGCCGCCTTATAGAGAGCACTCACCTGATCATAATCAGCATCGACTATGTCTCCACTCAGGGCATAGGACAAGGCAAGCTGCAAGCTCAGTCGGCGGCAATGCTCGGCGCTCAATGGTGCAGGTACGGAGCAACCGTCGCGCCATAGCTGCTCATGCCGCACCAGTAGATTAGCGCGATCAACACTGGCTTGAAACTCGCTCGGCACATTGCTGAACTGGCGGACCTGCACCCCAAGGTATGTGTCAGCCTGCACGGCTGCTAAGACCCGCGCCGAAATCGCCGTGTTCGCAATACTTTCATCCCACGGTGATTGTGAAAAAATAGGTGCGCCATTTTGATGGCAAGACAGACACAGTGCACGGTTGGCGTAGCGGACCTGCGGCTTAAGCCCTTTGCCATAGTCGCTGACAATTTGGAACTCAAAGCGACCGACCTCATCGTTAAAGCTAATCACCTCGATCTGATTGGCCACCTCCACATGTCCCAGAAACAACCGATCTTTGTTATAAGCACCGAAATCATCGTTCTGGCGCCTTGGCTCACCCGGCATGGCGAGTACCAACCGGGGAAAGCGAAAGGGCTGGTCCCCAGCGGCCTGGCGTTGTAACGAACGGCCGCGTGGCAGCAAGGTTGCCAATGCCGGCGTCGCCGAAGATCCTTCGATGAAAGCCCGCAATGCTGGGAAGGGATAAGGCACGACTTGCTGATACTGCGGGCCCTGACTACCGGGAACCACAACCATCGTCATTCGGTCGAAGAGCGAGCGTCCACTAGCCGGGAGATCGCCTAGTAGCTCCGTGGCAGAGACGGCCGCTGTCAACGAAGAGGCACTCGACGAACCCTTCGAACAACTCGCCGAAGCCAGACCTGCCACGATACTTAGTGCTAGACCAAAACGAACTGCCTTTGACCCACCCCGACTGTGATGACCCTTACTCGCCATGTCTTAATCCCTTCCCCACCAAAACTATTTTTGCTGGCTATTGATGGACGCAGCCGTCTTCCCAAGACTCTTCAGATGCCTGCAAAGAGGCCTTACTCAAGATAAAATTCACCGCAAACACGTTATGGATATAGGCCCTGCCTAAATACAAACCTGGATGAACCATGCGGATTTCATCGCGAATGCCGAGGCCTTCACGAGCCATGGTCCAGTCGAGAAGTGGGTCATAGCCCACCGCCGTCTCCGCATAGTTATAATCAAGGACACGCGATTCCTTGCGCGAATCAAGTAGACTTTGGCCGCAGTAGACGTGCGCCGCAAATTTTTGCAGCAGACCGATCCGATTGGTCAACGAAGCGGTTTCAGGATGAAAGAATTTACCATGCCAGAGCTTTACCCCAATGCTTTTGACGAAGTCTTCGGCAGGCCCACCATCTGGCAAAAACAAAGCCAGAATGCGCTCGATGTCGTTGTCGCTGCTGTTATCAAAAACCACGGTCCCATCGTACTGTCCGACCGGTTGTGGCCCAGAACTGAGCCGGGCATAGATGACGTTCAGTTCATTTTGGCTGAGACCGCGAAGTTCCTGCAGGCTTAGGTTGGAACGCTCCTCCTGGGTTAAATCGGGATAGTCACTAAAGCGCACGTCGCTGCTAGTCGCCTCAGCGGCGATGCTTGAAGTTGCCGCTAAGATACAAGAAGCGGCCATTAGCGTGCGGATGAATAGATGATGCATCATGATGTTTTCCTCTTTGAACTGTTGATTTACCTGGATTAAAAAAGCTTCATGTACTGGATCAGAGCGGTCTTATCGTGATCACTGAGTTCGGCACCAAAGGAATGGCCCTTGTTCTCTATTAAATCTGAACAATTGCTAAAGGCCGACAGAGCGCGAACCAGCGATTCCTTCGTTGCAAGTAGTTCCTTGACCTTGGACTCCAAGATGGTCGCTGCGGCCAGCGGATCTTTACCAACTAGTTGCGCCCGCAACTCGCTCAGCTGATGGTTGACAAAGCTCTTGATGTCGAGGCTAGCGATCAATCCAACCGGCGTTCCCTTTGGTAGACTGATTTGAATCGGCAGAGGAATGGGCTGCCCAGTAAACGGCACCTGCAGCTTGAGTCCGATATCCTCGGTGGTCACGGCGACCTTCTCCAGACGTACCTGCGGGTAGAGCAGTTCGTGCATCGAGGCTTCGTAGAGCGCGAGGCGGCCGTCAACGCTCGTATCGACGTTGACGCAAGGAAACTTCTGGGCGTAGGTCGCGACGCATAGCTCAGGCCCAATGGCGTTGTTATGCATAAAGGGAGCGTGGGCCCAAACACTCAGCAGTGAAATATTTCTGTAGTAGCCGCGGCCACCACCGGCTTGACCGGCGAGTTCTGGAACACCGCTCGGCGAGGGCGCATTCTTGTAATTTTCGGACGAAAACTGCTCCCAGATATGTCCCTGCATGTGATTGCTGTGCAAGGCACGGCAGCGGTTGGTACCGACCTTCGACACATCGGTGCGTTCATCGTTGCCTAACCAGTCAATCCGAACGCCGTTGGCATCTTTGGCCAGGAAATCCACCTTGGAAAAGAACCCTTCATCGCGTGGCTGCCCAGGTAAGCGAGGCTTCTGGCTGGAGTGACAGGTCGCGCAGTTACGGGCAAAGACCTGCCTTCCAGCGGCAAACACGCCGCCTTCAGTGGAATAATCAGGATTATAGCGCTGCTCAACGGCGGCGATGATCTTAGGACCCACGGCCGAACCATCGACCTCCTGGGCATCCTTCAAGTCGCTAGGTCGACGACTGAGCAAAAAGGCCGTAATCGAATCCACCCGGTCCTCGACCGCGCGCCAGTTGGCACAGTCACGTCGGCATTGAGCGATGTCAAACGGCCGTTGCTTCACGCCGGTGCCGCTGAACTGATTGATATTAATTAAGTTGTTTTGCCAGCACGCCTCAGAGCACATGCCGATATTGACGTACACACGCAACACGGCCAGATCAGCACCTACGGTATCTTCGCCACCCTTTAAGATCGCCAAAGTCGGCTCGGTCTTGGTGCTCAGTTCCCACTGGCTGGTCAAGGCGTTGCGCCGCCAGCGCTTGATGTCTTGAACAAAGGTCGGACGCTTATCGGTATTGATGATCGCATTGATAGTGCCGGGATTGTGGATCTGATCCGTCGGCTCCGCCGAGGTATCCAAGGCGCCCGGTTGCACGTGGGCCAGGGCCTGGTAGTAGGCGCTATGGGGGTTCATTCCCGAAATATGGATCGCCGTCAACGCCAGTTGGTCATTACCGACGGCGCCAGCAATATTATCCCAGGTTGGAGACTCAGGATCACGCGGTGGTCGCGCCGGGTTTAGGCCGATATGACAGGAGCCGCATGTGGTGCCGAAGAGAAAAGGTGGCTGCTGCGAGGCGTCTTGCGGGTTGTATTTAGCCCAGCCCTGCCAGCGCTCGGGCCGGAACCTAGGATTAGGGAACTTCCTGTAGCCCAGGGATCCTGTCGACGTGCCAAACTCAAGTTTGCAGGCATCTTCCTTCGCCACACCGTCGTCGCCGGAATCGTCAAAATCGCAGGCCGGATCGCGGTATCCGGTCTTACCGACGAACTTCAGCAGCTGCTCGTCTCCTGGGCAAATGTCAAAGCCAAAGCTGGCTTCGTTCCCAGGTCGACAATCTGGATCGGTGATCAAGCCATAGGACTTAAAGCGCTGGCCGCGAGTTTGGCTGCCGAATACGCCGTACCAATCAAACGGTGCACCAAATCGCTGCTGCAGGACCATGCTGTGATGGCGCTTGTTGCCGGCCGTCGCCTTATACCAAATATCGCGTCCTTGTTGCTCCGCTCGACTCATCTGAAAGTCTGAATCGACGCTACCGTAGTGGTCATCCCCGGCAGGAGTGGCGAAGCCATTTAAGCTACTAAGACCCAGAGATCCAAGTGCAAGGTATCCAAGAACAGTCGCATGTCGCTTTACCTTTAATAGTTCAATGATCATTTTGGGCGCAATCGTACGCATAGTCATCCACCTATGTTCAAAAGTGAAAATAGTTATGAAGATATTTAGATAAACTCATCGGCAATGGCGAGGATCACAGGGGGAGCATGTCCTCGTAGCTACGAATGAGGTTGTATCAGAGTTGCTTTTGCGCCGGCAAATAATCAGATGCTACAGGGTAATGCTCTGATATATCTCAGCTCTCAATACAATGTACTAAACACTGTGTAGTTGTGTCATTAAAGTCAGTCACAGGTGCTAAGCAGATGATCCATGAGTCGACTAACGGTCCATGTCAACGCCTGACTTAACCTCGGCAACCCCAAAAAAAATGGAGGCCAGCTAAAATAGCCGCCTCCATCTATCTCACTAGCACTATACTCAGGAATTAGTCGAGCGTGATGAAGTCATGATCTTGAACGATTGGATCAAGAAACGAACGGTCGGTCAGCTTGTTGAGGAGTTGCGCTTCAGCTGCGTTTGGCGTGAAGCTTCCAGTCGCTTCGTAAACGAATAGCTTGCGTGCGAGCGGGTAGGATGCATCGCGGATGTTCGCAACGGTTGGCAGCACAGAAGCGCTGGAAGCATCCTTCGCAACGGCCAAGTGGCGGTTGGTCGGACGGGTTGCACTCAGGCCAGCGTAACCAATAGAGTCTGGATCACGGGCTGTTTCGTTGGCGATATCTTCCGTACCGGTTCCAGTGAAGACCTTAACGCAGGCGCCGAATTCCTTCACGCCAACCAAGCTCTTAAAGGTGTCCGTCGTGCCCGAGTTGTCATCGCGACGCAACGCTTTCAGATCGCCGCTGCGGCCTGAGGCAGGAAGCTGCTCCCAACGGGTGAGTTTGCAGGTGAAAATATCGCGGAGGTTTTCTAGTGTGACGGACTGCAGTGTGTTGGCTTGGTTAACCCAGATGCCGAGGCCGTCAAGAGCGATCAAATGCTGCACAGGAGTGACGCCAGCCGCGGAGGCCGTTGCAACTGCATCAGCTTTGAAAGCGCGCGACATTGGCGCGATTCCTTGTTGCTTGGCGGCCAATGCGGCCTCACCAAGACCCGAACCACCACCTTGGTAGCTCAACTGGTCGGACAGACCAGCTTGAACGATGGCGTCAGTGACCACCCCAGCCAGCGTATCGGAACCGCGGATGGTTTGCACACCAGCGTTAGCTTGCGAGGCGATGGTCAAAGTCGCGCAGGTGAGGGCGGAAACGAAGAGCTTCATAGCAGTACTCCCACAAATTGTTTGGAAAGCCCATCCCGAGATGGGTGGATTGGCCGCAAACTACCGAAAACACCTCATGGCAACAAATTAATCTTCTGTGAAGAAGACCTTGCCAACTGAGTCATGCCGTTCAATGGCGGCCTAACAGCCGCCTTTAATGAACTATTCAGCAACGGGCGCAGAATTTTCGCGACGGGCCGGCCCGTCTAGATGTTGATGCTTGCCGGAATCCGCGAAGGCAGCAAATGCACGTAGTCCAGCCCGTAGATACCGCGGCGAATCCTATTTGCACTGTTTATTTTGCCCTCGATCATTAAAAGGTTAGCCTTAAACTTGAGATTGTACGCCTCGCTGACCGGATGGGTGAGGAAGGCGCCGCGATAGTCGCCGAGCCGGGTGTTGTTGACTCCCGCGAGCAGGTTAAGGACCGACCAGGTCTGAACGGCGACGTCGAGCGGCGGCAATATGCTAAGAAAGTCGGCTTCGGTATGGCCATGTCCCATCGGCGCCGGTGCGTATCCGGCCATCGGATTCACTGGCACAAACAACATCTCTCTACCCTGGGGAAAGTTGACCGCTGCATGCTGCGGGCCCGCCGTAAAGATGGTCATCGTCAATAAGTCGATAAGATCGTCCCGGCCATGCACCCCGCCACCACTCAAACAGAAGTCCTTCACCTTGCCGTTATCGTTGATCTCATTAGCCCAGGCTTGCAGCTCATAGTCGGCACGGATATCGGCCTCGGAGTGATACCAAATGCTCACGTAGTCAGACACCCAGCTGTGAATCGCGTCCCAGATTAGAGCGGCATCCTCACGATAGGGGTAATTAGGCAGCAGCGATGCATCGTCGACGCCTCGGCTAGCGGCACGAACCTTAGGAAAGTTACCGCGAAAGGAATATCCTAAGCGTTGTTCCTGCAAATAGGGATAGTTCCGCTCAATTTTGGACCCAACCAAGCGATCAACGGAGCGTTCAGGGAGAATCAAAGAGGTCCTAGCCCCGATGTTGACTGAAGCAGTCCCTTCAAAGTGCGGATTGAGCAGACGGTAAACGGGATGTCTTGAGTGCAGTCGCAGCCTGGTGGCCATGCAGATCGGATCAATCAGAAGGTGGGTAAGTCCGAGGTGACTGATTACCTCATGGTGATTATTGTGTGCGGCCAGCATACAGACTCGTGCCATGCGCCACGAATATCCATCCCGCGGCGTATAAATGTGATTACCCTCGGTCTTTAGACCACACCGGATTGCCACTGGCAGCATGTGTTTGGCATCTGGAGGCACGACGAACACAGCATAGGGCGCATACATGTATTTCCAGTCGCCCGAGACCTCGGATTTAAACGTCCGAGGCGCAGCGTTAGGAGCCGGTGCATTGGGCAAGTGCGCAAAAATCGCCCTTAGGTCCGTATGGTCAACAAAGTAAACACGCCCCTCACGAATGGCGCGTTCCATCGTGTCGCCACCAAACTCTGAGAGACTGCCCAGGTCCACAGTCGTCAGGTCAAAATCCACCGGCTTGGTCTGCGGCGTGAAGCGCTGGAGCATAGCTGGATTTGGACCAGCGAGGAAATTGTAAGCGAAGGTTAGATCTGAATCCCATAGGTGGGCCATCTCAGGGAGAGGCGCGGTGCCCCGGTTATTTTGATCACGGTCAACGAAGATTTTATCCGTGTAGTCTTTGATCGACTTGGGCCGGCTCTCCTGCGAACTCGCGACAAAACCTAAATCCGGCGTGAAGTATTCGACGGTATCACCGCCGCTGGTTAACACCGCTACCAATTTAGGTATATCTCTAACTGGTCGTGATTCCTGAAACTTTAAGCCACTTTTGTCGCAAATGGCTTGAACATTCTTACGTAGTCGCAAAAGAAGTGCGAATATCTTGATCTTCCAATCCAACTTATTGGCATCATCAGGACCTTCGGCATCGATCAGCGGAATACCAATGTCCGTATTATATTTGTATTTAGAACCAGCAGCAAAAAGCTCGGCGGCACGCTTCTCACGATCGTCATTCTGCGGTAGCAGATAGGCACTCATAGGTGATTCCTTGCGCAGATCTTGGGATTTTACTAGCGGGTCTGATACTATCTTCCTAGACGTTGTGAAACTTTGCAAGAGAGGTCATGGATGCGCTTTTCCATACTTTTATTTACTTCGGTATCCCTATTGATTGCATCGTCCGGCTGTAAGACGTTTAACTCTGGCAAAAATAGTCAGCTTGAAACCTTTCAAAGCGCTGCCGACAAAGAAGACGCCAGAAATAAGTTCAAAAAAGTCATCACCCAATGTGTACCCCTTGTCTCGGCGGTGGTGCGAGGAGGTCGCCCGGTCGACCTATCATCCGCTGACAGACAAAAGGTGATCGATCAATTTACCGATGCGATCGTCACACTAGGCGATTCTGATAGTGAAAAGGCAGACATGGTCCTGAGGGCCTATTATGACGACAAGGGTAAGTCCCAATTGCCGTGCGCCGGAGAGTCCGCTGAATACGCGTTGACTCAGTTTGCCGTTCAGACCAATGTCATTGAAATTGCCCTAGGAAATGAAACCGTACTTAAGTTTAGCGGCAAGCTATCTCTGCAATAGACGGTAGCTCGACTCAGTTGGCACGACGTAACTAACAAGCCACGCCTCAGGCGTGGCTTGTTTTTTGTTCGCATGCGGACCACATGTGCACCACGGTACTCAGCGAGGCCAACCTTAAATATTGATACTAGCTGGGATACGCGACGGAAGTAGGTGTACATAATCGAGTTCGTAAATCGAACGGCGATAGCTATTGGCGCTGTTTATATTGCCCTCCGTGAGGACAAGATTGGCAATAAATTTGAGCCGGTAGAACTCGCTCTTTGGATGAAACGTGAAGGCACCGCGGTAGTCACCCAAATTGGTGTTATGGACACCGGCGAGTAAACTCAAGATCGACCATGTCTGCACCGCGACATCGAGTGGCGGCAGAATCCCTAAGAGGTCGCCCTCGGTATGGCCTAATCCTTTAGGCGCCTGGGCATAACCGGCCAAAGGATTAGCTGGAACAAAGAGCATTTCCTTACCCTGAGGGAAGTTGACCGCTGCATGTTGCGGCCCAGCGGTAAAGATCGTCATCGTCAACATATCGATCAAATCGTCGCGACCTTGGACGCCCCCACCGGTCAGACAGAAGTCTTTGACTTTGCCAATATCATTAACCTCATTGGCCCATGCCTGCAGCTCGTAGTCGGCGCGAATATCGGCTTCTGAGGTGTACCACACACTGACGTAGTCAGACACCCAGTTGTGGATAGCATCCCAAATCAGGGCCGAGTCATCACGGTATGGATAATTTGGTAGCAGCACACTATTATCAGTGCCGCGACTTGTCATCCGCAGTTTGGGAAAATTCGCCCGAAATGAGTAGCCTAGGCGCTGGCCTGCCAAGTACGGGTAATCCCTTTCGATCTTTGACCCGACTAAGCGATCCACCGAACGTTCCGGAAGGATCAGCGAGGTTCTAGCACTGATGTTGATTGCGGCAGTGCCTTCAAAGTGTGGACTCAGCAGCTTGTAGATCGGGTGGCTCGAATGCAGTCGTAGGCGTGTCGCCATGCAAATCGGGTCCATCAGCAGGTGGGTCAAACCGAGGTGACTGATTACTTCATGGTGATTGTTATGTGCGGCCAGCATGCAAACGCGCGCCATCTTCCACGTATAGCCATCTCTAGGCGTATAGATCTGAAAGCCCTCAGACTTCGGTCCGCACTGAATCGCAATCGGCAGCATATGCTTGCCACCGGGTGGAACGGCAAAGGCGACGTAAGGGGCATAGATATACTTCCATTCTCCAGCAATCTCGGATTTGAACACCCTGGGCGCGGCATTCGGCGCTGGGGCATTGGGCAAATTGCCAAAGATCGCGCGTAAGTCAGACCGATCCACCAGGTAAACACGACCTTCGGAGATGGCCCGCGCCATCGAGTCCCCGCCAAATTCAGGCAGCGAACCTAGATCGATCGATGTGATATCGAAATCAGCAGGTCTTGCCTCCAACCGATACCGCTCCAGCTGGTTGGGATTTGGACCGGCGAGAAAGTTATAGGCAAAGGTCTTGTCGGAGTCCCATACCGTCGCAATTTCCGGCAGAGGAGCGCTTCCCCTATTATCCTTGTCCCGGTCGACAAAGATCTTATCGACGTAATCGCTCACCGCCTTAGCGCGATTATCCTGAATGCTCGAAACAAAGCCCAGATCCGGCGTAAAATAATCGATCGGATTATCACCATTCTTAAGAACTTGGATCAGCTTGGGAATGTCCCGAACCGGCTTCGGTTCTTGAAACTTCAAACCACTCTTGTCATAAATCGCCTGGACATTGGTGCGCAGACTCAGCAAGAGCGCGAAGATTTTCAAGGTCCAATCCGGCAGATTTTTATCGTCTGGACCGGCCGTGTCGATCAAAGGCAGGCCGATGTCATTATTATATTTATAGGCGGAAGCGGCCATAGCAAGATCGGTAGCGCGTTTTTGCCGGTCGTCATATTGGGGAAGTTTTATGTCGGCCACGGATGACTCCTTGCTCGCCATTTAGGTCAATTTGGAGGATATGCTCCTATCTTCCTAGACCAAGCGAAAGTTTTCAACCGTGTCGACCACAGGCGGTGCGATGGAGACATCCATTCTAAACCCGCAACTTCATATAAACAACTATATTCAATATAGTTTTCATATTTTTATGCATTTCGTTCACTTACATCTTAAGCCGAGTCATGCACATCAATCTATGCCTGAGCGCCAATGCGAAAAGTAGCAAGAGGCCACGCCTAAGGCGTAGCCTCTCATCGAACAAGTGGCGCCTAGAAATCCACCAATGGTCTCAACTCGGAAGGATTTTCAGTTTCGAATCGTGACCACCCTGCACCGCAAAAAAATTGCTGGCAACGGCGAATTCCTCGACAATATAGGCGGCCAAATTCTCTTGATATCCTGGCTCCCGATTTAGCCAGGCCTGAAAGGTCGCGGGGCTCTCCGTGTGCAAACCAGGCGTTCTAAGGCGACGCAAAAAGGGTTTGACCAGGTGGCGATCAGCGCTAGATATCTGCAGGTGTGTTTGCAGAATACCGAACACTTCCGACGCGGCGCTATCAGAACTCAGAAAGTCCAAAAGTGGACTGGCAAAGGCCGTCGTCGACACCGTAGTTATAGAAGCACCGAGAAACGCTCTGCGACTTAGTTGGGACATATGAAGGACCTCCTTATGTTCAAATATTGACGCTGGCTGGGATACGCGAAGGGAGTAGATGCTCATAGTCGAGACCATAGACCGAACGGCGATAGTTATTGGCGCTGTTGATATTGCCCTCGATGACACCAAGATTGACGCGAAATTTCAGCCGGTAAGCTTCGCTCACCGGATGCCAGGTAAAAGCGCCACGATAATCACCCAACCGGGTGTTATTGACACCGGCTAACAAGCTCAAGATCGACCATTCTTGCACCGCGACATCAAGGGGTGGGAGAATTCCCAAGAAGTCTGACTCGGAGTGCCCTAGGCCCTTAGGCGCCTGGCCGTAACCGGCCAAGGGATTGGCTGGAACAAAGATCATTTCCTTACCCTGACTAAAGTTGACCGCAGCATGTTGGGGACCCGCAGTAAAGATTGTCATGGTCAACATGTCGATCAAATCGTCGCGTCCTTGGACGCCACCACCAGTCAGACAGAAGTCTTTGATTTTGCCGATGTCATTGACTTCATTCGCCCATGCCTGCAACTCATAATCGGCGCGAATATCGGCTTCTGAGCGGTACCAGATCGTAACGTAGTCAGATACCCAGTTGTGAATCGCATCCCAGATCAGGGCAGAGTCCTCACGGTAGGGATAATTTGGTAGCAGCGCCGCATTATCGGTCCCCCGCGTGCTCTGACGCAGTTTGGGAAAATTGGCCCTAAATGAGTAGCCTAAGCGCTGCCCCCCAAGGTACGGGTAATCCATTTCGATCTTGGACCCGACTAAGCGATCAACGGATTTTTCCGGCAGGATCAACCCAGTTCTCGCACCGATATTGATGGCGGCGGTGCCTTCAAAATGCGGACTGAGCAGTTTGTAGACCGGGTGACTGGTATGCAGCCTTAGCCGCGTCGCCATACAGATGGGGTCCATCAGAAGGTGGGTTAAGCCGAGGTGGGTCACCACCTCATGATGATTGTTGTGAGCAGCCAACATACAGGCGCGCGCCATCTTCCACGTGTACCCATCTCTAGGTGTATAAATTTGATGGCCCTCGGCCGTAGCCCCACATTGAATCGCAATCGGCAGAATATGTTTGCCACCTGGCGGTAAGGCAAAAGCGACGTAAGGAGCATAGATATACTTCCATTCACCAGCAATCTCGGTTTTGAACACCCGAGGCGCGGCATTCGGCGCCGGCGCATTGGGTAAATTGGCAAATAGAGCTTTTAAATCCGAACGGTCAACCAGGTACACGCGACCTTCGCCAATGGCCCGCGCCATCGAATCCCCACCAAATTCAGGCAGCGATCCTAGGTCGATCGAGGTGATATCGAAATCAGCCGGCTTTGTCTCTAGCCGGTAGCGCTCCAGCTGGTTTGGATTGGGGCCGGCGAGAAAGTTATAGGCAAACGTCTTGTCGGAATCCCATACCGTCGCCATTTCGGGCAGTGGAGCAGTGCCCTTATTATCCTTGTTGCGATCGACAAAGACCTTATCGACGTAATCGCTCACCGCCTTGGCGCGATTTTCCGGGCCCACTACGAAGCCAAGATCTGGCGCAAAATAGTCACTTACACTGCCGTCGCTTTTTAGCACTTCGATGAGCTTTGGAATGTCTCGAACTGGCTTTGGCTGCTTAAACTTTAAGCCGGACTTTTCATAAATCGCCTGGACATTTGTCCGTATGCTCAGGAGTTTCGTGAATATTTTTAACGTCCAATCAGGCTGGTTTTTATCCTCTGGACCAGCCGTGTCGATTAAGGGCAATCCAATGTCATGGTTATATTTGTAGATGGATCCAGCACCGGCCAACTCAGCCGCGCGTTTTTGGTGGTCGTCATTCTGGGGCAGCTTAATGTCGGCCATGGATGGTTCCTTGCTCGCCACATAGGCTTTTTTTGAGGATATGCTCCTATCATCCTGGACTAAACGAAAGTTTGCAACTTCGCTGGGTCAAAGAAATGCGCTGATGCTTGTGTATGAGCTCTATTTGTACCGTTAACTAAATGTTTTAACTAGATATGTCTAATTTTTTAAGAAAATATATTCGCGCACTTACTCCTAGACGACGACTTTGATCAGCGTTTATGCTACAAATATATATAATCTTTAAGCGACTTACATTGAGACGTCTGATTTTAAAGTTGCTTAAGTAAGCCATTAAATAATCTTCTGAGACAAAACGTGCCGATCTTGAAACATTATCTAGGTTCAGCCACTACCCATTTTTGATACCACCCCACCTCCCAAGCACACTAGAAATGCTTATTTTTTCACTTATGGAGAAGCAAATGGTCACTAAGAAATGGCGACTCGGTGTTTTCATCTTGTGCGTGTCCGCTTCGATTGCCAATGCCTGCAAGACCCCAGAGGCTCAAACATCGGAGGTCGAGTCAGCATCGTCAACAGACGAACCGAAAACTAAGGCGAAGGGAAGTAAACAAATTGAATATGAC
>JAPLFX010000205.1 GCA_026390445.1 Pseudomonadota bacterium | reverse complement strand
GAAGTCAGATGTTGCGATCCTGAAGTCAGATGTTGCGATCCTGAAGTCAGATGTTGCGATCCTGAAGTCAGATGTTGCGATCCTGAAGTCAGATGTTGCGATCCTGAAGTCAGATGTTCAAAATCTCACACATCAAGTCAACCATCACAGCGTTCTGATCGCAGCAAACACCAAGGCAATCGAGAAGCTGACTTCGGAGCAGTTTCGTCTCAACGGTCTTATGGAAGACATGGGCAGTGACATTAAAAAGCTGGTGGAAATGTTGCTCCCCAGTAAGCGGCGCGACGAACAGTTTGACCGCTTGGACATCACGGTCGTACAACATGAAAATCGTCTCTGTGCTGTCGAAGCAACCATAAAAGACCGATTCGCCAAGAGCCCTTGAGTGCCAGGTTCCATGGGTGGTCAGGAAGAAAGACTAGAACAAGAGGTTTCGGTACGGTCCGGTGTCCAAGTGCAATGAGTTGTTGCTACAAACCCGAAGGAGGCATGATGAGCGAGATGACCCACCGTTTCGTGCAAACAAACGGCATTCGCATGCATATTGCCGAGCAAGGCAAAGGACCGACGGTGCTCTTGCTGCACGGTTTTCCGGAGCTTTGGCACATGTGGAAGGCGCAGATGGCTGCCCTCGCCGATGCGGGTTTTCACGCGGTCGCGCCCGATCTGCGTGGCTACGGACAAACCGATGGACCGGCGGCGCCGGATACGTACACCAGCTTGGGACACGATTGGGGGGCCTTGGTGACGTGGACCACCTGCCTTGTTCGCCCGGACCGGGTCAGTGCCGCAATCGTGCTCAGTATCCCGTATCTGCCTCGTGGTGACATGAGCCTGTTGACCGCCGCCCGGGCCGCGTCGGGTGAAGGCTATTACATGAACTATTTTCAGACGCCTGGTGTCGCCGAGGCGGAGTTCGAGCGCGACACGCGCGAGACGTTTCTGAAGTTGGTATGCGGCGTGCCAAAGAACGGTGCTCCCCGCGGTTCAGGCCTGATCGTGCAGCCCGGCCAGGGAATGCTCGATGGCTTGGCGCCTCCTGCAGCGCTGCCGCCATGGTTCACCGAGGAGGAGCTCGCCTATTCGGCGAGCGAGTTCAAGCGGACCGGATTCACCGGTGGGTTTAATTACTACCGCATGCTCGACAAGAGCTGGGAACTGATGGCTCCCTGGAACCGGGCGAAGGTCATGACGCCCACGCTGTTCATCTACGGTGACAAGGACCCGGTCGTCACTTCCCGGAAGATGCGCGAGCAGATTGCATCGATGCACGTCGACGTGCCCAACCTAAAGAAGTCAGTCTGTCTCGCCGGCGCCGGGCACTGGATTCAGTGGGAGCGGGCGCAGGAGGTGAGCGCCGAGATGATCGCCTTTTTGCAAGATTATAAACAATAGTCGATAGGCCATCTCGTGGCGGCGGCGATACTCCTTGAGCGGGAGTACCTCGTCCAGGGTCCCTGGCAGGTCGGCAGCAGGAGCCGGAGCCGCGGATGGGCCAAGGATTGGGCGCAGGACATCGGCCGTGACGGTGCCTTCGGCCAGCAGCGCCGCGCGTTCGGCGACATTGCGCAGTTCGCGGACATTGCCAGGCCATGAATGCGCTAGCAGGGCCAATGCGGCGTCAGCGCTACATGGCCTCTGGGTCGGTGCGTCCTGCAGAAATTGACGCCAATGTGCTTGCCTGCGAAGCCCGATTTGATAAGCGCCTAACTTTCTGTTCTCAATAGGCTATTTGTGTAACAACGCATATAAATGTAGATGGCTACCGTAATTTTAAGCCATACAAGGTCTTTTTAGCCGGTATTTACAGCCATGTTATGGTCGGTACGTACGGTCCGAAAGGTCGAGGTGGCTTAAGCTTCGCGCTCCCCGGCTGCTAGCGGCGTGCCATTGGTGGCGTTCGCTCGGATGACGGCGGTCGCCGGCTGCCTGGTCCGGTGATTTTGACTAGCCCAGTGCGAAGTCTTAAGATGGACGGATATCAATCACCACGGTGAGTGCCGTCTATGTCGTCTTCGCAGGTGTCCCAGGTGCGTTTGGCCCCTCTCGATCAGACCGGCTCAACTGTCTATAATTCATACCAGTTTCTCTCACAAATTGCCGGGCTTTACACCTACGGTGGCGACTCCGACGATGATCCGCAAAGGCGTACTGAGTGGCGATGGCTGTGCGATAGCGTGGTCGACGATCTCGGCGTCTTGTACACCGTATGGGAGGCTGCGATCAAAGTCGTGGCGACGGACCCACCGGTCATGATCGCTTTATCCTTCGGTCAACGCGTCATCAGGTCGTGTGATCGCACCGATATCCTGGCGCGCCATCTCACGTTGTGGACGCCTTTGGTTCGCTGGCTGCGCCTGCTGCGCCTGCTAGAACTGCGCTGGCAGGGCTTTCTGACCGCCATGGTGTCGCCGCTGGCCAACTTGCCAGTATCTCTGACCCCGCTGCTGGAGGGGTCCAGGGCGCGCTTGGCAAAGCTCGAACAGCTCATGGCACGCGATCTGTCCGAGAGTGAACGCATCAACGCCTGTTTTGCTCTAGTGGCCCAAGGCAACCAGTGATCCGGTGAGGTCAGTGTCGATGGAAGAAGCCAGTTCCAAGTTTAATATCAACTTTGTCCGCGACCTCTTTCTGGTTGGTCCAAGCGACCGCATCGAGCAACTGCGCAAGGTGCTTAAGCCCTACTACTTTCTGCAGCCAAAGGTCGGCGAGGAGAGCTACGGGGTCCTCAGTTCCGACCCGCACTTTGTCGTCATCATCGCCGACTTCACCAGCCCAGAATCGATGCAAAAGACGGCACGAGTCTGCGCCAGCAGTGAATCACCGTTAGCCCATCGCGTTGTCTATGTCGTCGCTCCTAATGAACTCAGTCGGGAGCAGCTGCTCTTTGCCCAGGAAGTGGGGGCGCGGTTTGTCTGCTCCGGGCCCGGCAAGAATGACGAACTCAAGGACTACTTAAAGCGCGTCTGCAGCGAGGTGCATCAGCTAGGGTCCTTGTCAGCTTATGAACACGACCTGCTCGAAGCGATCAAGGTGCGCGACAGCGCTGCTGTGCGCCGGCTTGCAGATAAGCTGCGAGCCCTGCCCGTCGCCACCGAGGAGGTGCTGCGTCTACTCTGTACTGCGTCTTTGTTTACCAACGAAGCCAAGCGACTTGAAGCCTATCTCAAGCGTCTGTTGACGTTAAATCCTCAGCACTTGTGGGCCGCCAACACCCTTGGCAAACTCTACCTGCGCACCGGTAAGGCCGCTGAGGGTATGGATGTTCTGCAGAAGCTGAGCCATTTCCACGAGCTAAACAGCGAGCGCCTGCTCACGCTAGGCGATGCCCAAGTGGTCGCCGGCAAGGTGGAGCAGGCGGAGGCGACCCTGCACAAGAGCGTTGCTCTGGTCGGGGCCGACGATGTTAGGGTGCAGGAGGGTCTGGCCAAGGTGAAGTTGGCGCAGCAGGACTTGAAGGGCGCACTTGGCTATCTTGGCGACAAGGAATTTTCGCAGGATATGATCTCTTTTCTCAATATGCGTGCGATCATGTCGATTCGTTCGCAAAAATATGCCGAAGGGATCGAGTACTACGATTATGCCGTGCGCGGCGCTGGCAGCGATAGTCAGCTTAAAGCCAAGCTGCTGTTCAATATGGGTCTGGGCTTCGTGCGCACCGGCAATTTGGAGCGGGCGACGGACTGCCTCACCGAGAGCTGTAGTCTCGGTGGGCCAAAGTTTCAGCGTGCTAAAGGGCCGCTCGAGAAGGTGGCTGTCGTGCTCAAGAACCGCGAAAAAAACAAGGCCGCCGGCATCGAGGAAACCGTCAAGCTGGACAGCGGCGGCGAAGAGACCGAGTGGGAGAGCCTCATTTAGGGCCTGTGCTCAGATTGGGTTAGAGAGTTTTAACACAATAAAAAAGCCAAAAACCAAAGGCTAAAAGGCTGAGTGCAAAGCTCGGCCAGCCGGCTTGACTAGAGCTTCTAAACCTTGGTCGCTTGAATCAGGCGGCAAGCTCCAAACAGGTAAGAGTAGCTGCTGGTGACGGTGAATCCCTGCTGGTAAAGGGCCTCGCGCATGGCCTCGGGAGTGTAAAACGAGCCGACGCTCTCGGGCAGGTAGCGATAGGCCTCGCGGTCGCTGAGCAGGCCGCCGATAAACGGCAGGATGCGGTGAAAGTAGAGTTGAAAGAACCAGGCCATGAGACCCTTACGTGGCAAGAAAAACTCGAGGATCAGCAAGACGCCGCCGGGCCCAAGCACGCGGTGAAATTCCTTGATCGCTTGATCGCGACGGACGACGTTACGTAGGCCAAACGAGATGCTCAGGCAGTCAAACGCGCCGTCCGGCAGCAGGAGGCGCTCGGCGCTCATCTGGCGAAATTGGGGGGTTGGTTTGAGGCCCGAGGTCTTGGCCTTTTTTTGCGCCAAGGCGAGCATCTCGGCCGAGATGTCGACGCCGAGGTGCTCTTGATACTCGGTGCGGGCGCGGGCCACGCTGAGGAGCACGTCCCCGGTGCCGGTGGCGACGTCGAGGTAGCGACCCCCTGGGCGATACGGCACCATGGCCGTCAGCTGCCGGCGCCAGCGTTGGTCCTGGCGGGCGCTGAGTAGGCGGTTTAACAGATCGTAGCGCGGCGCGACGCGGTCGAACATCGCAGCGATCTTCGCTTCACTCTCGGGGCGTTGAATGGACAAAGGGTGCCTCGAACAAAGGGACTTGGGTCCTTTTTGTATCGAGATTGTGGCCTAGGGATCAAGTCCAAAGGCCCAGGTCGTCACCCACCCTGTCGCTTAGAGGCCGACTTCTACGCCTAAAAACACTGCGTTGGAGTTTAACGCATGGGATTTGCTATCGACGCTGACTCCTTGCCCACCCACCTTGGCCTCGCTTTCCTTCCAGGTCTCCGCGGCGCGGTTGACCTCGAAGAGGACGCTGATCAAGGGCAGCGGTGAGTATTTAAAGCCGATGCTGCCTTGGACGCCGCTCACCTTACCGTTGTGGGTGAAATCGGTGGGGGTCGGGTTGCCATTGGCGGCGGTGCCGCCAACGTGCCAGATGCCATACACGGGGATGTTCAAGCGCGCGTAAGGGGTGATGATGGGAATCAGGGGGACCCATACCATGACGTCGAGGCCAGCCTCGACCATCAGTGCGCTACTGATGGAAGCGGCCCCATAATACGACTTGAGATCATTGACGTTGAGCGCGGCCGATGAGGCCCGCACGCCAAAGGACACCGGGATCAAAGGGATCGGGTCGACGTGGGCGGCGAGGGCGACCTCGGTGGCGCTCACCTGTTGCGAGGGACTAACACCGAGTTTGTACCAGCGCTTGCCCGCTAGGGCCTCGACGTCGATGAGTGCGAATGCCGAGCCGGCATGCAGCAGAATGAGGGGCACAGCGACTAAACGGAGCATCTTTAAGAGCATCGTCAACCTCCAGGAACGTCAGCATGTCTCGACTACGGGTTTGATTTTATGCGACCACCCGCCAGGCGTCATCCTTTAATCACCGTGCCGATGCCGGCTTGAACGCTCACCACGGTTTGCGCCACCGCCGCCAGGCGTTGGTTGGTGACTCCCACATACTGACGGTAAAGGCGCTCGGGCAAGCGCGCAGGAGCTGGGCTGGCACCAACCTCAGCCGAGACCAGGACGAAGCGGGTCTGGGGAAATGCGCCGAGGACGCGGATCAGTGCGGTGATTTGGTCGTCCAACCAGGCCGCCCGCACCGCTTCACTGTGCGACGACTCCGGATCGCCAAGGAGGACCACAGCCAGCCACTGATTGACCGCGTCGATCAGGATCTGCCCGCCCTTGTTGGCCTGCGCCGCTTCCGTCGCGGCCTGGACCAAGTGCTTGCCGGCATGGATCGTCTCCCAGGACGGTGGGCGCAGTGATTGCAGTTGCGCCAAGCGCGACGAGAAGGCTGGCTCCTCGGGTGGGGCGCTGCCGAGCACGACGGCAGCCAGATCCGGCCTGAGGGCTTGCATCGCGAGTTCGGATTTACCGGCGTAGGCTGGGCCGATCAGCAGGATCGGTGCGCCGCATTGGGTCCATAGAGGGCGACTAGGTGCTTGCAAGGTGATGAGCCTCTCAGTAGGTTTGGGATAGGATGCCACCTCTCGGTAGCTGTTTTGGGATGCTTCTCCAAAGGATAGTCCAAGCATGGGATTTATTGAAACGATGAAAGAGCGCGGCCTGATCGCGCAGATCACCCATGAAGAGGAGCTGACGCAGCATCTGGCCGAGGCACCGCGGACCGCGTACATCGGCTTTGACCCGACGGCGCCGAGTTTGCATGTCGGCCACTTGATGCACGTGATCAACCTAAAGCGCTGGCAGGACGCGGGACACCGGGTGATCGCGGTAGTCGGCGGCGGGACCGCGATGATCGGTGATCCGACTGGCAAGAGCGAGATGCGCCAGGTGCTCACAGCCGCGACGATCGCCAGCAATATGCAGGGACTCAAGTCGCAACTATCGACCTATATCGACTTTTCCTCACCGGCAAAGGCCATCATGGTCAACAACCACGATTGGCTGGGACCGCTCAATTACCTAAACCTGCTGTGCGAAATCGGGCCGCACTTTAGCGTCAACCGCATGTTGACGGCGGAATGCTTTAAGCAGCGGTTGGAAAAGGGTCTGTCCTTTCTTGAATTTAACTACATGATTCTGCAAAGCTATGACTTCTTGCACCTGTTTAAAACCGAGTCCTGCACCCTGCAGATGGGCGGCGATGATCAATGGAGCAATATCCTGGCGGGGATGGAGCTGGTGCGACGCTTCACCCGCAAGCAGGCTTTTTGCATTACGACCCCACTGCTCGAAAACAGCGACGGCCGTAAGATGGGCAAGACCGAAAAGGGTGCCGTATGGCTCGATCCGGCGCTGACCTCGCCCTATGAGTTCTTCCAGTTCTGGCGCAACGTCGAGGATGCCATGGTTGGTAAGTGCCTGGCCTTCTATACCGAGCTGCCGATGGTCGAAGTGCGCCGCCTGGCGGCACTAGGCGGCGCTGAGATCAATGAGGCGAAAAAGATCTTGGCTTACGAGGTGACCGCGATGCTGCACGGGGCGGAAGCGGCGGCGGCAGCTCGCGCTAGCGCAGTAAAACTGTTTAGTCAGGACGGTGGTGGCAGCGGTGGCAGCGAACCCGAGGTGCTTATTGCGGCAGCGGTCTTTGGCGCTGGCATGAACGTGTTAGACTTATTGCTGGCCGCCAAGATCGTGCCGTCAAAGGCTGAGGGGAGGCGGTTGATCGAGCAGGGTGGGCTAGCCATTAACGGCGAAAAGGTGGAAGATATGGGAATCGTATTGACGCCTCAGGCTTTTGCCAGCGCCGCGGGGTGTTTGGTTAAAAAGGGTAAAAGGCACTATTATCGCTTGAGAATTTCAGGATAAGCTAAAGCTTTTGGTGGTCTTGACCGAAGTGGGCTGTATAGACAACGGGGACAACCTGGCAAAGGGGTTCGCGCTCTGTTTCTAAGGAGAACCGGTATGAACATGATCCATCGCTTACCTAATCCTGCGTTTTTCGCCTTCTTGGCCATGGTCGCCTTGGCCTTCAGCACATCACTGCTAGCAGCAGAGGTGGAAGCCAAAAAGGACGGGGTTGAGGTCTATCAGGACGCCACCAACAAGAGCGCCGTCGTTGGCAGCCTGAAGTCCGGCCAATCGGTTCCGGTCGGTGAGCGCAAGGGGATGTTCTGGCAGGTGACCGTCGGTGGCAAACCGGGATTTGTTTCCGTCCTGGCCGTGAAGCACAAGGCCGATACCGACGCCGGTCTGGCCAAGGCGATTAAAACCATCGCCAAGGAAGGTCGCAGCGAGAGCGATGGCAAGGACGCTCGGGCTCGTTCCGCAGTCATGGGCGTGCGTGGACTAGCCGACGACGACAATGTTGGTAATGCGTCAAATGTTCGGCCTAATCTTCGTGCTGTTTATCAGATGGAAGATATTCGAGTCAACGACAAGAAGGTCACGGCTTTGGGTGATCAGGTCCTGAATGAAGTCAGTCGCAAAGCGAGTTCTGACTGAGACCGGGCGGCAGCTTTGTCTTGGGGCCCGCTCGGCCCGGCAAACTTTGCGCCTCCGGTTGCTCATGCCCCTTCATTCCTTTAACCTAAAGGGACTGATCCTTTTTGGTTAGATGTGAGATGAGGAGCACTCCCAGATGTGGTTCCACCCTCGGCATGTGGCCCTTTTGTTGGCCCTAGTTGGCGTGACGTTGGCTTGTACCCCAAAGGCACAACAACCTACCGAGCCGGCCGGCCCAAAGCTTAGTGCTGAGCAGCAGAAAGCTTTGGATGACTACCGCCAAGAGATCGAGGTCGGTCGCAACATGGCTGGCCGTTTACTCGGATACTACGGCATCATCGAGGATGAAAAAGTCCTCGGCTACGTCAACCAAGTCGGCAATTACGTGGCCAGCTACAGCGACGCTCCCGAGCGGCGTTATATGTTTGCTATCTTGAAGCACGAGTCGGTCAACGCCTTTGCCTGCCCAGGCGGCTACATCCTGATCACCATGGGGGCGTTGCGCAACGCCAAGAACGAAGCAGAACTAGCGAGTATCCTCGGTCACGAAGTCGCGCATGTCGGCAAACGGCACATGTATGATGCCTTGAAGAAGATGAAGGAAAAGGAACTAGAGGACGCGGCCAAGTCCAAGACCGTCGGTGGTCCGATGCAAGATGCCCTAGTGCCGCGCGCGCGGCCGGAGCCGGACACCTCATCCACTGGTTCGCGCTTGGCTGAATACCTGACCGGTAAAGGCGGTATCGGCCTCAACGTTCTCGCAGCCGCCCAAGCCGGGATGAACTTGATGACCGGTAAAGGCCTCGACAAGAGCGTCGAATTCGAAGCCGATCAAGAAGGCGTTCGCTATGCCATTCGCGCTGGCTATGAGCCAAAAGCTCTGCTCACCTACTTAAAGCGGCTCGAAGACCAGAGCGATAAAAAAGTGAAAAACCTCGAAAAGACCCATCCGGCGATGGCTGATCGCCGCAAGCACATCGCCGAGCTACTCAAGACCATGAAGGCCGAAGATATCATCGGCGCCAGCGGTGAGGAGCGCTTCACCAAGGTGAAAAAGGCCTTTCCAAAATTCGAGCGTGAATGAGCGATCAGGGCCTGACCTGAGTGTCAACGGATCAGCTATCAACAGATAAGCTACCAGGGGAGCATTCTCGAATGAGAGGAGAAGCGATGACGGGTGGTGGTTTGAAGCTCCTAAATAATGGTCTGCGCTTGAGTGGCCTGATCGTCCTCGTTCACGTGTCGATGTCCTGGGGTGGACACGCGCTCGCCGATCAGTTCCATTACAACAACGTGCTGGTCGGGACCCGCGCCGTAGGGATGGGGGGGGCCTTTGGCGGCGTGGCCGACGATGCTTCGGGTCTGTACTACAATCCTGGTGGCCTGGCCTTCGCACTGTCCAATGACATCCAAGGGTCGGCCAACGCCTTCTACGACAAGACGACGACCTATAAGCAGACCCTCGGCACGACCGACTTCTCCGAGAGCAGCTCCGGCTCCTTGACGCCGTTTTTTGGCGGTCTACAAAAGCTCGATCGCTATGTCGAAGGTCTCAGCGTGGCCTTTGGCGTGTTCTACGTCGACGGCGACTTGAAGGATCAGGATACAACCATCGAAGGCAAGCAGATCAGCACCACCAAGATCGATCGCTATCACCGAACCTCCAACGCACGGGCTGGCACCTACTACGCAGGAGCCGCGGTCGGCTACCGACCGCTACCCAACCTTGGCTTCGGCTTCGGCTTGACCTACCACAACGCCGACGAACTGGTGCAGGAGTTCCAGTTTGCCAAGCAGTCGGTCACTCTGGCAGGGTCCAACAACACCACGGTGCCAGGATGGAGCACCTTGTCCAGCAACGTTCGCCAGCATCTGTCGGTGTACGGGGTGCAGCCGGTGTTTGGGGCTCAGGCGGCTTTGCCAATGGGCTTCACGGTTGGCTTGACGCTTAAGAAGACCATGATCGCCACCCAGACCTTGGAGTCGACCAGTGAGGTCACCCAGACCTACGCCACCGATGCCCAGAACACCAATGGTGCCAGCACAACCGTCAAGAGCCCGGTGTCCAACACCGTCAATATCGCTACGCTGAAGTCAAAAAAGCCAGTCGGATCAGCACCTTTTGAGTCTAGGCTGGGTCTCGCATGGTTCGCCAACACGCGGCTACTTCTGGCCTTTGACGTCATGTATATCGGCGCCGTGACCGACGCTGACACCAGCATCGACCCGGTGAAGGTCCGAGCCCCCTATGCCAAGGAGGCCGTCACCAACTTTGCCCTCGGCAGCGAATACTTTATCACCCCCTCCCTGCCGCTGCGCGTCGGTGTTTTTACCAATAATGACGCCCGGCCAAAGGTGGCCACGGGCACCCATAACGCGGCTGCAGGGCAGACCTGTTCTAACCTCGATTACTATAAAAAGTATTGTGGTCAGCCTGATCATATTGACTATTACGGGGGAAGCCTGTTTATTGCCTGGGTACAGCCGAACAGTCAGATCTCAGCTGGGGTGACCGTGCAGCAAGGCACCGGCAAAGCGGAGAAGTTAGGCGATGACAAAGTCCAGGACGTAAAGTCCAAGCAATACTCATTCGCGTTCTCAGCGACCCATAACCTCTGATTGGCTGGGAGTTGAGAAGCTAAGCGCTTAGCGTAAGAATAGGACAGGTCCCATGGCGATTCAAACCGTGCCGTTCACGCGCGAAGGCTACTCCCGTCTCAAAGAAGAGCTCGATCATCTGAAGTCGGCGGAGCGGCCGAAGATCATCCGCGAGATCTCCGATGCTCGCGCGCATGGCGATTTGTCGGAAAACGCCGAGTATCATGCGGCAAAGGAAAAGCAGAGCTTCATCGAAGGCCGCATCGCCGACCTCGATGATAAGCTGTCGCGGGCGCAGGTGATCGAGTTCGGTGAGCATGAGGATTTGAGTAAGGTGAAGTTCGGCACCTTTGTCACCGTCAGTGACGAGGACACCGGCGAAGACAAAACCTACCGCATCGTCGGCGAGCTTGAGGCCGACCTTGAGCGCGGCTTGATCTCGATGAGTTCGCCGATTGCCCGGGCCCTATTAGGCAAGCGTGAGGGCGATCTGATCGAGGTGCGGGCGCCAAAGGGGCCGATCGAATACACTATTAAGGAAGTGCGGGCCCGCTGACCACTTGGCCTGCTGCCAGGACCCAGGCCGGTTGCCGTTCGCCGGCTGCGGCTAACCAGGTCGCCGCATCTGGCAGGTCAAAGACGAGCAGGTCGGCATCAAATCCTGGAGCTAAGGCTCCTTTGCGGTGGCCAAGATCCAAGGAGCACGCTGGGACATAGGTCACGGCTGCGATAGCCTCGGCCGGACGCAGGCGGTTTTGCATGCAGGCGACCGTGGTCAGCAGCGGCAGGTTGGTGATGGCGCACGAACCCGGATTGTAGTCGCTGGCGATCGCCACGGCCACGCCGTGGTCCGCAAAGGACCTGGCGTCGGTGAAGGGGATCCGCGTGTACAACGAGGTCCCCGGGAGGATCGTGGCGGTGACTCCCGCCGCAGCCATACGGGCGATGGCAGCGGGCGTCGCACACTGGAGGTGATCGGCGCTGTGTGCTCCCCAGGACGCTGCTGCCGCAGCGGCTCCAGCGTCGGTGAATTCATCGGCGTGGAGGCGCAGGCCCAGGCCCAGATCCTTAGCGGCACGCATATAGCCATCGACTTCGGCGGTCGAGAAGTAGCCCTCGTCGATAAAGGCATCGACGCTCGAGGCGAGGCCTTCCGCAGCGATCATCGGCAGCAGCTCCTGCCTGCAGGCGTCGACATAGGACTGCCGACTACTATGCTCAGGGGACGGCGCGTGGAGGGCTAAGCAGGTGATCTTGAGGGTCTGGGGCGTTCGCTGCTTGGCGGCACTCAGCAGGCGCAGCAGGCGGAGTTCCTCGGGCACTGAAAGGCCGTAGCCCGATTTGACCTCGACGGTGGTCACGCCATGGCGCAGCATGCGTTCCAGGCGCAGGTCGAGCAGTCGCTCCAGGGTCTCCAAGCTGGCGTCGCGCGTCGCCGTCATGGTCGCGCGGATGCCGCCACCCGACTGGGCGATGTCTTGGTAGCTGGCGCCCGCTGCGCGCAGCCAGAACTCGGCGGCACGCGAGCCAGCAAACAGCGCATGGGTATGACTATCGACCAGGCCTGGTAGCACCAGTTGTCCATGGGCGTCGAGCTTGCTCCAGCCTTGGTATGTCGCCGGTAGCGGGCCGGTGCCCACGGCGTCGATACGGCCGTCTTGAATCGCTAGCCAGGCGTGTGGTCCGAGCCTGCCAAGGTCGGACTCGGAGATCCCGGTACACCGCTTGCTCAGGGCGAGCGGCAGCATCGTCACGAGTTCACCGATATTCGTGATGACCAGAGTCTTTGCTGGAGCGGTCAAGGTATTCGTCCTTCTGCACAATCTGTGGCCTGCTGCTGCGAGGCTCTGTTGCATAAACCCTGCCCTCCAGCCTTCCCGCCCTCCCAGTTGCGCGGAATAAGGCCGTTGCCCAAAAACTGGGAGGGCGGGAAGGCTGGAGGGCAGGGTTTATGTGGCCAAGCCCCGCTGCGACTTTAACTACCTGGAAATACACGAATCATTGCATTGCTTGCGACTTTTCTAAACGTTTCGCGGCTAAAGCTGATGATCACTTTAGCCGAAGCACCTTCTATGAGCTATGCCAACCACAAAACCAAAGCCATCAAGTTAGCCGATGTCTGCTTTTATTTTGATGCCGTGGAACGCGACTCGATGGATGCCTTTGGCCAGTCGCGGCGCAGCGGCGAGCTGCTGGCTCTGCGCGAGCGCCTGCTCAAGCTGCCGGAGGCGGAATTCGACGCGGCAATCAAGACCCTTCGCGGCATGGTCGACGATCAAAAGACTGCGGCCACGAACCAGGATCCAGAACGCCGCCGCAGCGTCCAGACGCTTTACGATGAGGCGCGACCGAGCCGCAGCGGCGGATCCTCGGCCAGTACAAAGGTTTCGCCGACCTGACATTGATGCTATAAACGCGACATCAGCCGATGCCCAGAGACCTTGCCGCGGAGTGTTGTTGTGCCGGAAGTGATGCGTTTGTTTAACACCCTGAGTCGCTCGGTGGAAGATTTTCGGCCGCTCAAAGCCGGTCATGTCGGCATCTACACCTGCGGGCCCACCGTCTATTCCTACGCCCATATCGGCAATATGCGGGCCTATATCTTCGCCGACGTGTTACGGCGGACCTTCGAGCTGTTTGGCTACGACGTCAAGCACGTCATGAACATCACCGATGTCGGCCATCTGACCGGCGACGGCGACGAGGGCGAGGATAAGCTAGAGCTAGGATCGCGCCGCGAAGGCCTGGATGCGTGGGCCGTGGCTAAAAAGTATACCGAAGCATTCTTCGCTCACACGGCGATGTTGAACATCGAGCGGCCCACCATCGTCTGCAAGGCCACCGACTATATTCCCGAGCAGATCGCCATGGTGCAGGCCTTAGCCGACAAAGGCTTCGCCTACACGACCGAAGACGGCGTCTATTACGATACCAGCCGCTTTCCGACCTATACCCAGCTCGGTCGCCTCGACGTCGAGGGGCTGCAGGAGGGTCACCGCGTCGACATGGGTGGCAAGCGGCAGAAGACCGACTTTGCCTTGTGGAAGCTGTCCAAGCCGTCTGAGCACCGCTGCATGGAGTGGGATGCCCCGTGGGGTCGCGGTTTTCCTGGCTGGCATATCGAGTGCAGCGCGATGGCGACTAAGCTGCTTGGCGATCAGTTTGACATCCATACCGGTGGCGTCGATCACATTCCGATCCACCACACCAACGAGATCGCCCAGAGCGAAGGTGCCAGTGGCAAGTCGCCCTTTGTCCGTTACTGGATGCACGGGGAATTCCTGGTCATCGGTGACGAGGCCAAGATGAGCAAGTCGGCGGGCAAGACCCTGACGGTGCAGTCACTCGCGGATCAAGGCATCCCACCGCTGGCTTTTCGTTTGTTGGTCTTGCAATGTCATTATCGTAAGCAATTAAAATTTACTGATGAAAACATGGCCGGCGCAGTGCGCGGCTACGAACGCTTGAGGCATCTGGCGCAAAAGGCCTTGCAAGCGGCGGGTGGGCATCAGCAGGCCGTCGTGCTTAGTCAAGGCGGCGACAAATATCGCCGGCAGATCCATGCCGCGCTGACTGCAGACCTCAATGCGCCGCAAGCTTTGGCGAGTTTATTCGGACTCCTTGAAGATCAGCAGTTGTCGCCAGCGGAGCAGGTCGACTTGGCGGCCGAGGTCGATCAAGTGCTTGGTTTAGGTTTGTTGTCGCCAGCACCTAGTCTGGTCGAAACGCCACCTCCGGCGGCTCTGCTGGCTTTACTGGACGAGCGCAATCAAGCCCGCAGCGCCAAGCAGTGGCAGCGCGCCGATCAACTCAGAGATGAGATCGCCCGCCACGGGTATGATATCCATGACGCACCAAGTGGCACCAGTTTGAAGCGGCGCCCCTAGTTGCTAGGACAGGCGTCCTGACCGTCGCTAGATGCGTTTGAGTTTGTTTGGTCGTCTGGTTGTGCCACGCAAGGCCACGCCTATATAATCCAGGAGATGGCGTCCAGCGGAGGGCTACCCATGGATCAGGCGATAGATCACAAGGCGGGTCAGGCGACGGGGCAGGCGATGGATCAAGCAATGGGTCAGGCGATGCCTGTGGCGCGTAGCGCCGACCTAAAGGCCCTCATCCAGGCGATCGATAAACTTGAATTTAAGGCCTTGTCTCCGGGTCTTGGGCTTGGCCAGGTGCGCCCGGCCGGACTGCATAAAAGCCGACCTCTGTCCGGGCCGCCAAGCCAGGGCTTGGCCACGCCTGTGACGCAGCCAAGCGCGGTGGCGATGACTTCTGGTCAACCAGCCCCTGCTGTGTCCACGCACAGACCGTCCAGTCCGTTGCTACAGGCGGCGCGCAGCCGAGCTGCGGGTGGGGCGGGTGGCCAGGCGGCGCAGCCTCTCAGAGAGGCCGGCCTAGGTCGTCTGGTCCTGGCCTGGAGCCTCGATTTGCTGTTTGTGGCTCTAGCTCTGTTTGGCTCTTTGGCCCTTGCTTTTGCCGCGCATGCTTGGCGCGGCGATAGTGCTAGCTGGTTGGCTGGAAGGCCCGTGCAATGGTTGCTTAGCTTAAATCCCATGATCTCGCTTGCAGCTGTTTATGCATTATTTCTTGTTTACGCACTTTTCTTTAGGATGTTAGTCGGTCGCACCTGCGGTGAGACGCTCTTGGGACTTCGTCCAACTCCGCTGCGTCGGACCGTAAGAGGGTAGGTGAGGCTACTATTTGAGCAGCCTCCTTGACACTGGTAAGCGCGGGTAGGTATATTTTTAGTAAGCCAAAGCCATCGATAAAGTTTCTTGGAACCTGCGTTATAGCCGTGACGTTTGAGGAGGGGCGATGAAACGCTCGGGAGCCGTGAAGTTTCCAAATTCTGTGCAACTGTTTAAATTCTGCCAGAAGGTGTTGATGAGCCAACGCGGCTCCACCCGGGTGCACGATCAGGACGTCGGTTCCATCCTTGACTTCAATCCCTCCGATTGCAGCCATTGGAAGCGCGGCGAAAAGAACGTACGCTCGGTCTTCTCGCTGGCCAAACTGGCTGAGGCGCTGCAGGTCGAAACCGCGTTGGTGCATGACCTGGCCAGCGGCGCGGTCAATCTCGACGAGGCCTACTACGAATGGCAAGAGTCGAACAGCTTTCGCACGACGTTGCAAACAGCCAATGCTGTGGCCGCTGATGAAGTGCAAAAGGCTCGCCAGCGCGTCGAGGCGTTCGTCGCGCAGCTGCATGCCCAGGCTGAGTTCGCCACGCCGCCACTGTATATTCCCGAGGTCATGCGCTTCTTCGCCTTCGTGACGGCGCAGCCAAGCGATATGCTCGACAAGCTCAGCCGTATTCTTCGCGTCAAGCCTGGTCAATATATGATTCACTTCCGCAAAGGCGATCTCAAAGCGCCAACCCGGATGGGAATGACTAAGGACCTGGCGCGCATCGTCTTCGAAGGCGAGCGCGGTCGCTTCCCCGAGCTTGGTGAGGCCAATCCGGCGCTGGTTGAATTCGAGGAAATGCTGTTTACCGCCAGCCTGCTCGTGCCCAAAGCCTTACTCCAGGCTGAGATGGCCAAGCTCGACAGCCGTCGCAACATCATCTCGGAGCTGGCTGCGCTGTTCTGGGTGCCGAAGTCGCTGATCGGCTTCCAGCTCCAGGATATTCTCCGCAGCGGCGAGCGTATTCCAATGAAAGCGGTGCCTCGTAACGTCGATGCACCGGCCGAGGCCAACGCGAGTTAAGTCGCGTCAGCTCTGGCTGATGACCACCGAGAAACGCGAAAAGGCTCCCGCAAGGGAGCCTTTTTTTGTGTGTAGCAGCACCTCTGGGTACCACCAGAGAAAAAGCGCAAAACCATTCCCAGCCAAAGTCGCCAGTAGCGCACATATAGCCAAGCCGGCCGGCCGAGCTTTGGACTCAGCCTTGTAGCCTTTGGCTTTTGGCCTTTCTCTTGTGCTAAAACTCTCTAAACCAATCTAACGACACCCTTTAGGCCAACGGCACAATCTTCAGCGTCCGCGGCCGATCTGAATCCACCCTGATTTTGCCGCGCGACTTGGACTTGGCCGCAGCGAGCGCTTGCTTTTGCTTGAGCTCGGCTTGGAACAACGGCAAGCCGAGCTCCATCAGCTTGAGCAGAACAGCGTCGCGGCCGATGCTATGCCCTTGCAGATCAGCCCACTCACGGGCGGCTTGCTCAACCCATTGGTGCTGAGATGGAGTAAGCTTTAAGGTGACCGCAGATCCGTGGTTTGGTGAATGCATGGTTAGGCATCTCCCGAGTGGGTGGTAGGTGAGTCAAGCGCACACCGACATGTTGTAATATAATTTTAAAAATATTAAAACTATTTTAATAAATTTTAATAAAATACGGTGGTTTATCTTATGTCCATAAACCGATGGTGCTTGCTGATCCTCATCGGTCTTACTGGCTGTACCAATGGCAAAAGCGTGGCGACTGATTATATCGAAGCCGACTTAAGCGGACAGATCGACGGCCGCGACTGGTTGTACAAGCATGCCTATACCGATCCGACCATCAAGACACCGAACGAAGATGACGTTGTATTCGTCTTTTTACCCTATATTCCAAAAGATAAGTGTCCGAAATCGCAGGATGATGCCAGCGACCATCGCAGCGTCATGGTGGCTGCGCCGCAACAGACCAAGCAGGTCAAGATCAAGGCGGGTACCCAGCGCAATCTGGTCTTCCAGTACGACGACAAAGCTGGCGACCAGGTGGCGAAAAGCGCGAAAAAAGGCAAGATTAAGCTGCTCAAGATCACTCCGGATAAAGTCGTCGGCAAGCTGTTTGGGCGGTTTTCCGATACCAACTGGGTCAGCGGCAACTTTACGGCGATTGTCTGCAACTCTCTCGATCTTCGTTGACGTGGTGTGGTAGAACCTCAAGGGTAGACGTCGAGATGGCAAAGGAGGCCCTAAACATGAAGTCGATGCAGTCGATCAAGCGTTCGATAGTGGTGCTGGGTAGCGTTGGTGTGCTGGCTGGTTGTGTGACCGAAGGGCGGGATTTCCGCTCCGACACGGCTTGGATCAAAGAAAAGAAGACGACGCAAAACGATGTGCAGATGGTGCTCAAGGAGCCGTATGCGGTCGGCAACTCCGGCGGGCAACCGACCTGGACCTATGGTTATTACCGTTATCGGTTGATCGGCGCGAGCCACCAAAAAGAGTTGAAGTTCTATTGGAACCCCGACGGGACCGTCAACAGCTACTCTTTTACGTCCAACTTCGAAGGCGACACTGGCAGCATCGGCGGCAAAACCCCTGCTCCCAGCTACTGACCTAGACTGTAAGCCCTAGACGAAGATATTCTGCTCATCGCGACCTATCCCCCCAATACTCTAACCAGTGAGACTGCTGGTTAGTCACCGTCAACCGGGGATTATTTTGATGCCAGTTCAGGGATTGTCGAACGTCATGGGGGTGTTGGCTGCGGCACCAGCGACGCCGCTGTTGCCGGACAGCCGCGGCTACTTCGGTAGCTTTGGCGGTGCCTATGTCCCAGAGATCCTGCGGCCGAATCTGCAGCAGCTAGATCAGGCCTTCGCCACGGCCCGGAGCGATCCAGAATTTTGGGCCGAGTACATGCGCGAGCTCGCGTTGTTTAGCGGCAGGCCGACGCCGGTGACGCCGTTGCCACGCTTGAGCCAGCACCTCGGCGGCGCGCAGTTGTTTTTAAAGCGCGAGGACCTCGGTCAGACCGGTGCGCACAAGGTCAATAATGCGATCGGTCAGGCCTTGATTGCTCGGCGTCTTGGTAAGCGGCGCTTGATCGCCGAGACCGGCGCTGGCCAACATGGCATCGCCACGGCCACCATCGCCGCCCGCTTCGGCATGGAGGCGGTCGTTTATATGGGAGCTGAAGACGTCGAGCGGCAGCGCCCCAACGTCTTTTGGATGGAGCAGATGGGGACCAAGGTGGTCGCTGTCGAGGCGGGTGCTCGAACGCTGAAGGACGCCATCAACGAGGCCCTGCGCGATTGGGCGACGCGTCACGAAGACACGCACTACCTACTTGGAACAGCCTGTGGTCCGCACCCCTTTCCGGCGCTGGTGGCCTGGCTGCAAAGCGTTGCCGGCACGGAAGCCAGGGCGCAGATGCTAGCCCTCACCGGGCGCTTGCCATCGCGGGTTTATGCCTGCGTCGGCGGTGGTTCCAATGCACTCGGCATCTATCAGGGCTTTCTTGGCGACCCGCAGGTGCGGTTGATTGGGGTCGAAGCCGGTGGCCGCGGCCCCGCCAGCGGTGAGCACGCCGCTCGCATCGCCGGTGGGCAAGGCACACGCGGCATCGCCCAGGGCTACGAAACCTTGTTTTTGCAGACCAGCGAAGGCCAAATGGTGGACACCTACTCGGTGGCTGCGGGCCTCGACTACGTCGGCGTGTCGCCGATCATCGCGCACCTGCATCAGCAGGGCCAGCTGGCGATCGAGCGGGCAAGTGACAGCGAAGTGGTTGCTGCGGTCAAGTTGTTGATGCGATTTGAAGGCGTCATACCGGCGCTGGAATCGGCTCACGCCGTCGCCGGTGCCATCCGCGCCGCTGCGCAACTAGCACCGACCGAACAGGTGCTGATCAATCTCTCCGGCCGCGGTGACAAGGATATCTTCACCATGGCCTCGGCCTTAGGTGACGACTCTTGGGCGAACTTTTTGCGCCACAAGGCCGATGCGATGATGGCCGCAAAGACGAGCGCAGAGGTACACCATGTCTAGTTTGATCGGTCGAGCTAAACCGCAAGGCGCGATCGGCCTCATGGGGCACGTGATCGCCGACTATCCGTCGCCGCTTGCCGTGCGCCAGATGATCCAGGTCATGGTGGCTGCCGGTGCCAGCGTCATTGAGATTCAAATCCCGTTTTCGGAGCCGATGGCAGACGGGCCGTTCTTTCTTGCTGCCAACCACCAAGCCTTGGCGCAAGGCGTGAGCTATGCCTCTAGCCTGCGGCTGATGGCCGAAGTCAGTGCCGCTTATCCGCAGGTGGCGTTTGTCTTTATGTCCTATCTCAACGTCGTCTATCAGCGCGGATACGCCACTTTCGTCGCCGAGGCCGTCGCTCACGGTGCGGTGGGCGCCATCGTACCGGATCTGCCGCTGGAGCATGCCGCTCCCTTTGAAGCGGCTGGAGCGACGGCCGCATTCGCCAACATCCGGATCATTGCTCCTAACGCACCGCAGGAACGCCTGGAAGAGTTGGTGCAGGGCGCGCAAGGCCTCCTCTATGCCGTCGCGCGGGCCGGCGTGACCGGGGCCTCGAGTGATCTTGGTCAAGTTCAAGGTTTTGTCAGCCGTATTCGCAGCTTGACATCACTCCCCGTCGCTGTCGGCTTTGGCGTGCGCAGCGGCGCCGACGTTAAGCAGCTGATCGGGCACGCCGATTATGCGATCGTCGGTACGGCATCCCTACAGGCCTTTGCGGTTGGCGGCTTGGAGGGCTTTCAGCGTTTTTGGCAGGAGCTCAGCGCTGCGGCCAGTCCTAAATCCAGAAAATCCTAATAATATCAATATAGTGATATAGTTTTAATTTTTTATATAAAAAGCTTGACGTCGACAATAGAATCGACTATAAGTGTTGTAAGGCTTTTAGTAGACGCTTCTCGTCTCCCTGCTGATTGCTTGCCTTCCCCCCTGCTTTTGAGGTGTCCCTATGTCGCTCCTGCGCCCCATCATCTGCACTGCTCTACTCGCCACTCTGCTCGGCGCCTGTAAAACAGCTCAGTTTACTGGCTCGACCAAATCCACCGGCTCTTCCGAGCCAGTTCCGGCGCCAAATAC
>JAPLFX010000238.1 GCA_026390445.1 Pseudomonadota bacterium | reverse complement strand
CCTCCAGGCTCTACTTTGGCTCTACGCATGGTTTCATAATCAGCTGCTGGAGGGCGCTGGCCGCCTGGTGTCCATCTAGGAGCCAAATCTAAGACCAGTTGCCTGGGCCAGTTTTCACTTGGTATAAAGATCGCGTAGCAGCTCGATACGTTTGCGGTTGGCGCCCATATCGCTGTAGCCGATGCGCGAGGCAGAACGGACCTGAACCGTTTGGGTCGGTTCATCGAACAGGAACTCGACATCGTCGGTAAAGCGCATGATCAGCGAGGTGAACTCGGCGCGGAGGTAGTTGCCTTCAGACCTGATGATCTTGGTGCGCGGTTGCGCTTCGACGATCTGGCGCAGGGTCGCAAGCGAGGTTGCTCCCGTGCCTTTCAATGGGAACGGGGCGATATAATGCTCGGCGTCGCTGGCTTCAGCGGTCGACGACACACAGTTGGGCGAAGCCGGACAAGCATCCAGTTTGGCCGGTACGGCGCCCTGCCCGTAGCCTGGCTTTGGCGAAAAAGTCATCAACAACATCGACATCAAAGCAATCATGGATAGGGACATAGGTATCTCCTTGCGACTGGTCGTTACGGTCATAGGTCCCTTTTCAGGGCTGATCCAAGGTACTCGAGTTAGATCCCGACCACGCGGGCCAACCTTGAGAGTTTTTTGTCGAGGGTCCACAAAGCGGACCGGCTGAGCAAGCAGGACGCGAGTAAGTGAGCATCAATCCACCCAAGCCCTTTGCCATAGAGCTCATAGTCATTGATCAAGGCGAGAACTTCCGCGTCCAAAGCCATCTTGGCTTGCGGCAGATGCGGCAGCAAGCTCAAAATTTCCTGACGCTGCCGCTGTCCCCCGCAGGCGATTTCACCGATGACACATGCATGTGTCAACACTTGGCCTTCGGTCAATGAGGCGACCAGCTCATGATTTGCCACTCTAAAATGGGCGATCCAAACTGAGGTATCTACCAAAATCATCGATCCCTCAACCGCAAGTCGTGGCGATGAGTTTAGCCAGCACGACGGCGAGAGGGAGCTTGTGCCTTCTTGTCACTACCACCCAATGCCGCGAGTCGGTCGGCCGCTGCTCGGGCTATCAGCGCTTCGAGCGCAACATGAATGAGTGTTGTTTTTTCCTGTATATTTGTGAGTTCCATCGCCCTTTTTACCAGATCGTCTTTCAAAATGATGGTCGTTCTCATACGCAGTCCTTTAACGATATGCCTGAATCACATGATACTATATGCATGTTTGATATGCAAAACCTTCCCTAGTGTTGCCTGACGACAGCGCTTCGCCCTCACCATAATATGTATACTTATCAAGACCTTAGATCTACATCCGGGCACCAAGCTGGGGGCAATTGCTACCCTTAGTCAATTAGCTCTACAATGTTTAGAAGGGACGACTTTTTATCGCTTGGTTTGGAAGCAACCTTCGCCCACGAACACACCGAGGAGTAAGGATGACGACGATGATCCGCAATAGCTGCAAACGCCATGAGCGAATTCTTTTGGGCATGGCTCTCGCCACCTGGTCAACCCTGGGCATTCAGTCCTGTAAGACAGCGCAGAGCGGCTCCGCCGTGCGCTCCGATTACATCGGCGCGGTCGATGGCGAACTCAACGGCACCTATATCGTCGACTGGATCTGTTCCAAGCGCGATGCGCAGGAAGCTGGCCCGGGCGGCAAGATCGTCCCGGGAAAGAAGCAAGATGAATATTGCGAATGGGACCGCAACGTACGCGGCGCGGATGGCACTCTGAGCTGCGATTTTCGAACGACCTTTGACACGCGGCGCAAATATTGGCTGCCCATGCGCAGTAAAACCCCGCCATGGACTCATACCCGCTTTAGCGCCTTGCCGGACCTGATCCGCTTGGTTCAGGACTGTTCATCGTATAAGGGTGCTACCTGCGGCAAAAAGCGTGAGGATGGCACGATCATTGACTGTGACGCGACCCGCAATTCAGATCCAGAGGTCTGCCGGGTGATCCAACAATTCGTGTTTGACGTGGATAATCCAAAGTCGTTGGCACCGGTCATGCATAAGCTCCCGCTTTCGACCGAAACCCAGCCGATGATTCAGATCGGCCTGTTGACGCCGCTGCCGAAGGGCTGCGCCTACGGCGTCGACCCAAGCCTCAAAACGCTCTTGGTCCAGGCAAAATGGTCGGCCGCCGACATGGACAAGCTAGCCAAGGACGAACGCACGTATTTACACTGCAATCTCGGTCCTGCCGATCAACCGGCCGTGCATTCGTGCGATGACCTGTCAGCCTCGCTCAGCGTTGGCACCCAGTTTATCATCAGTCCTGCCAAGAAAAAGTGAGGCAATCATGACCCGTGCCGCGGAGCAGCTGCATTTGGTAGCGGTGTTTCTATTGGCAGGTACGCTTGCCGAGTGCAAATCGCCAAATTCTAGGTCGACCGTCGCCGCGACGCCCGTGGGGCCGTCAACCTTGGCGGCCTCTGACCTGGCGATTCTGGCGCCGCTCGCGGCGAGTCCGAGTGCTGCCAAGGAGATGTTTAGCATCGAGGGCGACGGACAGTGCAACGTCTTCGGCTTTGACGCTGGGGCGGCAGACCCCATCATGAGCCGCCGGCTATTTCAGGAACTCAGTGACGTAGTCTTCGCGCAACTTCCCCCCGTGCGCGTCGACCCCACCTTGCCCGCCGCCACTCAGGCTATGTTGACGAAAATCAATGAGCGCCTGCGCAGTCCAGCGGCGAAGCACGACGCGAAATGCGGCGAAGCGATCAGCTTTACCCCTTTCCCGGACGCGGTCCTGCTCAAAACCGCCGCCCATATCGCGCGGATCAAAGGCATCCTCGGCGGGGTCTGCAATTACGAAAACTGGCGTATCGTCAGCATGCGTTTTGACGTTTGCACGGACAGCCCAGCAGTAGCCGGCTGGGACACCGCGACGCAACTGCCAAAGTGCCAGTACACGGAATTTCGTTTGGTCGCCCAGCCTATCGTGCCCGCCGATGGCGGTAGCCACGAGGTGCTAGATGACGCGATTCATCTGATCTACCGCTTGGACAAACCTTCCGCTTTGATCCAAAGCTTGCGCGCCTTCAAAGCCCTGAGCGATGACGCTATGAAGGGCTCGCCCTGGGCCGAGGCGGACCGCGGCGGCGCCCGGATGCTCCTGCCGCATCCAGGACTTCGCGCCGAGATGAACCGCTGCAATGGCCCGGTGTCCCGAGCCTTTCTCGACCTTGTGACAAGTTATGCAAAGGAAAGCCACCTTACCAGCCTGGCCTGGATGACGTCGTCAACCGCCGAGGCCCAATGGACCTTTAAGACGAGCGATGTACGTGGCGGCCACGTCGTCGCCTCCGAGGATCCACGCATCCACGAAAACTTCAGCCTCAATGCTTTCAACAGCCAGCAGTACCCTCTCACGACCGACGAAACGCTGGCGACAAGCATCCACCCTTGGTACAAATCTCTGGCCGAAAACACCGCCGTGCAAGCTCGGAGCTTTGCGCCAACAATCAATGCCTTGCTCAACCCTAAGCTTATATCCCAGCAGGCCGATGCCAAACACAACAGCAACTGCGTCAGCTGTCATCTCGCCGATCAAACCCGCGACGCCGTGCAGACCCACGCTGGAACATGGCCTGCCACCAACCAGTATCCGGCGCCGCCGATGTGGCCACCCTTTCTGCAACGCGGGCATAGTATGCAGAACTTACGCAATTTCGGCTATGTCCCCGGCTTTCACTTCGGTGTCTCCATGCGCACGGTGAATGAGGTCGATGCACTCCGGGACTCGGTGCAGCGCTTCTTTCCCTGACAAAGGGGTGGATATCCTTGCCTGCATAGGAACCCGCGGCAATGACCGATGCTAGCTCTTGCATGCTGAAGGCTTACTCGACCACGTAATTCACTTCATTGAACGGTTTGCCACAACAGCCGCCGGGCATGGTGAATGTGTAGACCCGACCACCTTGATTCGGGCGATCCTCGGCATCAAAAAGACGGATGCGAAAAGGCTCATTGCCAACATTCCGCAGCAGATAGATCTGCCCTAGAGTCATAAACATCTGCTGCTCCACCCAGTTGCCATGGATCATCTGTTCGACGCGATGTAAGCCGCGTTCTAGATGGGTCACTAAGATCGCCGGCCATCCCGCAGACGCTTGCTGAAGAAAGCCAATGCGGACGTCACCACTATAACCAGGCGCATCAATATAACGCCATGTGACCTGCGGGTTACGCCACTTCGACGCGTTCAAGTCCCCACCAAACTGGCCGAGCGCCATCGATGCCAGATCGACGTGATTTCGCTCCCATTGGCACCAGTAATTTCCATCAGGACAGCCATCAGCGACGATAAAGTTCACTTTGGCATCGGTGAGCGGACCATCCTCCCAAGTTCCATTTTTGCAACCGTCCATATTCCAAATTTCGGCGTGGTCGTGGCTTTTGCAAAACTTGCTTAAGGTCACCTCAACCCACCTCCCGCAGTTGTGACCGCGGTCATACTCCCCCGGGCCATTGGATTTGGCATCATTCATGTTCAGCGCGAGATAGTTCGGTGTCTCTAACAACCATTGTGGCATACCGCACGCCCCGTTCGGAGAACCGAGTCCCCCGAAATAAGTCGCAGAATCGACATGACCCCCACCAAGGTCTTGATCCTGGACTTGGGCTGCGACGCTTTGCGAAGCCGCCAAAAAGAGCCACACCCAGGACGCAGGAACACAAATCAGCTTCCACATCACCATGCCTCCAAGGGTTACGTTGGACCTGCAATAACCCACAACGCGCTCGAAACTGCTTCAATGCGCGAGGACTAAAGTCGAATTTACATAGTAAGGGCTAGCGAAATGCTAGCACGACCCGATGCTGAACCAGAAATAAACAACGTTCTTATATTTATAAATGGTGTTTATCGGCGAGCGAACCTTCCGGCGCTCGGCTTTATCTCCGAGGCCAGACGAGGAAGGACTTTAGTGAAGACTAGCTAATGTCTGAAGCTTTTCGCTCCAGACACTCACTAAACCTAAATCACACCAACGAAGCTGGATCAACCACCTGGCGCAGACAACGAAACAGCGCATTAAACGGGGCTCCAGTAGCACCGTAATGGGCCCCTGGATAATCGCCACTCCAGTTCCACGTCGACGCAAAAATATCCAGGTGCACCAAAGGCTGGACGGCAAACTGCTTAAGAAAATGCGCCGCTACGCTACTGCCGCCACCGATGCTGGCATGCGAAGGCAATCGTCCCATATTGGTCAGATCGGCCGCGTTGGTGGAGTTTCCTTGCAAAAAGGGCAGAAATTCGCCCCAAAAGGTAAACTCCTCACCGCTGCTCTTACCGGCCTTAGTCAGGCTATCCTGCAGGGCCGCAGAGGCGAAATGAACCGGTGTAAAATAGTTGCTGAACTGACGCAGCGATGCGGTGGTCAGGGTCGCTGCGGTGAGCGTCAGCGCTGGATGCATCTGCTTCTGCGTATAGGTGATGGCGTCCGCAAGGATCAGACGTCCCTCGGCGTCGGTGTGTTCTATGATCACATCCTTGCCGTTGTATGCTCGGATAATGGCACCCGGCTTCATAGCCTTCGCGTCGATAAGGTTTTCGCAGCACGGGATCGCGACCGCGAGCGGTCCGCTATAGCCACTCTCGACGAGCGCCATAAACAGCTGAATCATTAATGCAGCGCCGCCCATGTCATTCTTCATACAGTTGACGAAGCCTTCATGCGGCTTTAAATTAATCCCGCCGGTATCAAAGGTAATGCCCTTGCCGATGAGCAGGAGGGGTTTTAAACCGGGCTTTAGCCCATGCGTGGCGATATGTAAGCGCGATGGGGACCTTGCGCTGGCTTGGCCGACCGCAAGCAGTAGGTTCATGCCTAGCTCTGCCAGGCGCTCCCGACCTAAACTCTCAAAAGTACAGCCATGATCACCACAAAAACTCGCCAGGCGATGTCCGAGTTCGATCGAGGTCAACTCGTCGGGGTTTTCGTTGACCCACTGCCGAAAACCGAGTTGCGCCTTAAGCCGCACTGGCAGATAGGGATCGGCAGCATGCAGAGAGTCACCCTCTGACGTGAGTAGCCGCAGCCGACTCAGATGGCTCCGCTCGTAACGCGGCCGCATATGCCGAGTCCATAGGTCTTCGGCCAAGGCCAATTCAGGACCGGCACTACCGGGCTCAAGATAAACTGCTATTTGTTTTAGGTTGAACATCGCCGCAAGCTGACCGTAGACCTTGTGCGCTAGCCAACGCCGTTCCAGCGGCCCTTGACCAGCCTGCTTCCACTCGAGCACGGCGTAGGGTGTGCCCTCACTGCCACCGAGAAAGCCGACGTGATAGTGCAGGTAGTGAAAGTGCCGACTCAGACCCTTCACCGCAGTCGCGATCAGCTTTTGCACCCAGGGGGTTCGCTCCTGCCCCGGCGCGCCGACGACGACCAGCAGTTCACCTGGTTCTAGCTTGGCTTCTGGACTTCCAACGGACACATCGATGACTTCAGGGATCATAAACACCAACCTCGGTGGCAAAGATGGCGATGTCTAGGCAGCAGCAAGAGCGCGCGACCATCACGCCGTCACATAGCATGGGCAAAAATATCGGCAAAATCGTTACGGCTCACCGGCCGTGGATTACTCGTGTGGCACGGATCCGCAGCAGCGACCTCGACGAGGCGAGCGGTCGTGGTCGCGTCCAAAGGACCCAAGCGCGGCGGCAGGCCGACATCGTGTTTCAAAGCTCGCAGCCAACGCATAAAGCCGGATGCCAGCTCACTGGTGTTCGTCGCGGGTACCATCACCGCTTGGCCGAGTCGCGCCAGGCGCTCTTCGCAGCATGCCCGGTTAAATTCCATACAGGGTTCGAGCATGATCGCATTGGCCAAGCCGTGGTGCGTATCAAACACACTGGACAGGGCGTGCGCACACGAATGGGTGACGCCTAGGCCCTTTTGCGAGGCCACAGCGCCCATGATCGAAGCCATCTGCATGCCGCCCCGCGCCGTCAGATTGGTCGGCTCGCGTACCGCTGTCAGCAGATTTAGAGCTATCAACCGCACCCCTTCCAAGGCGATACCGTCGGCGATCGGGTGCCACTCGTGCGCGAGAAAGGCCTCGATATTGTGCGTCAACGCATCAAAGCCGACGGCAGCCGTCATCGCCGCTGGCAGGCCATAGGTTAATTCCGGATCGGCGATGACCAAAGGCGGCAACAGTTTTGGATCGAAGATGATCCTCTTTACATGACTGACGGCGTCGGCGATCACCATCGAACGTCCCACCTCGCTGCCCGTACCGGCCGTCGTCGGCACCGCGATCATGAAGGGAATCGGCTGATCGACGGGACGCCCGTCGCTACGGCCCTCCTCGTAATTGAACAAGTGGCCCGGGTGATTGATCATCAGGGCAATGCTCTTGCCGACGTCCAAGGCCGCTCCGCCACCGATGATCACCAGGCAATCACCACCGTGCTCATGATAAGCAGCGACTCCTTCTTTGACCTGGGTCTCGACCGGATTGCTCGTCGCACCACCAAAGACCGCTGGAATCAAGCCAACCTGCGACAAACTAAGCTGCAGGTCGCCAACCATCGGCGTCACCGCCAAGTCGCGGTCGGTGACGATCAAGGGACGCTTGGCACCGCGCTGTTTCAAGGTCTGCGGGACCAGCTTGATGGCCCCGGCGCCAAACTTGATCATGGTCGGGTAATTAAACTGCTGGATCACCGTGCGCCCTCCAGGTAGCTGATAGGCATAGAGGATACCGGTCGGCGGAGCTAGCTGATAGCACTAGTTGACGCCATAAGAGGAGACCAGCTTGAAGCAACCCCTGCAATTGTCCAGCCTTGACCCGCAGCGCCTCAATGCACTGCTCGCCAAACACCACGTCTCGCTGGCCGACAGTGCTGCCTTGGCCGGCGCGGTGCGACGCCTGTCAGACCACTACCTGCAACACCCCGAGGCGGCGACGCCGTGGCGCCAAGACTGGGCGCAGATCGCCTATGCCTGCTATTTTTTGCCGCTCAATTATCTGCGCGTCCTCGGCGTCTTAGAGATGGCCCAGGAGGTCGGCTTTTTTGCCGGCCTGCGCCACTATAGCGACTTTGGCAGTGGACTAGGCGCGGTGTCGTTGGCCTTGGATTCGGCTTTACCTGGCCAATTTTTGTCTGGTCACGCGATCGAAGTCAGCAGCACGGCGATCGCCATGCACCGCCAACTGACGACTCCATTGGCCACTCCCCTCACTTGGTCGACCCAGGTGCCGGACGGTGGCTTTAGCGCGTCCGAGCAACGGCTGGCTAGCTTCTCCTTCTCCCTCACTGAACTACCACGGATACCGGCCTGGGCACTGCAGCAAGAGGCGCTTATGTTGATTGAGCCCGCGACCAACCAAGACAGCCGAAGGCTGCTCGCGTGGCGCGGTGAACTTCTAGATGCCGGCTGGCACATTTGGGCGCCGTGTACCCATGCAGGGGCCTGCCCGCTATTGACCGAATCGAAACGCGACTGGTGCCACGACCGCGTGCAATGGGTCATGCCCGAGTGGTTCCAGGCGCTAGAGGAGAACCTGCCGATGCGCAACGACAGCCTCACCTATTCCTACCTACTCATGCGTCGGACCGCTCCAAGCGAATCTAGAGCCGGACTCGCCCGGCTGACAGGAGATCTCAGACGGGAAAAAGGCGCTTCGCGGCAGATGATCTGCCGCGGATCTAAACGAGAATTTTTAAGCTGGCAGCATCGACGCGGCGAAGCGCCGCAGTGGCCGCGCGGCGAACGGGTCATTTTGGACCCGGCGATTGAAGTGAAGAGCAATGAATTGCGGCCCACAACGGAGCAAGTCCAACTTGCAACCTAGATACACCGACACTCAGGCAGCCTTCACCTGCTGCTTTTGACTACGGATCACCACGAGAATCTTATCGTCCGCAGTTGGCAGACGCACGATCGCCTCGCGACCATCGCGCTGAACCTGCGCAAGGAGCTTGAGCAGCGCCTTACGACTGCGCCTAGTATGCCAATCGAAGACGCCGTCGGTGCCGAGAAGAATCGTATAAGGAACACCGACCGGCAAACTAACCACGGTAGGCTGGATGACCAAATTTTTTGACAGTCCCAGGATACCGCCCGATCCTTGCAACATCTCCGCCGACTCTGGCTGGTCGGAATTGCGAATCAGCACGAGCGGTACATGACCAGCGCAGTAGTAGGTCAGAAAATGCTGATCCACCGTCAATAGACCCATGGTCAAGGTGTGGGGTTCTTTGGCGCCCAAGGTAATTAATACATTGTTTACGGCGGTGATCCATGATTCGGCAGAAAATTCCGGTTCATTCAGTGCATAGGCCCACAAGGCTTGGATCGACTGGACGACCATGGCGGCCGGGATACCTTTGCCACTGACGTCGGCGACGGCGATGACGATGGTCCCATTTCGCAGTCTTCTGGTTGCCATCCAATCGCCGCCCAGGATGCCGAAGGGTTCGTGAAAGCAAATGACCGTCGAGTGACCACTGCTTAGAGTCGCAGGCTCTGCGGTCAGCGAGGTCTGGATGCGGCTGGCGACTTCTAGTTCGGTCTCTAGCGCCTCACGTTGGAGTCGTTCATTGAGTTCGGAAAGGCCCGCCTTTTCGATATTCAACCGGGCAAGGATCCGCAGGTTTTGCAGCCTGCGGTAACTCGACACCAAGATGTTGCCATCGGTGAAAAAAATGGTGAGTGCCAGGCTAATGACTTCATCGTGGCGAGCGATATGCCAAACCACCAAAGCTACGCCGACATGCGCTATCGCCCCCACCATCCCAACCCAAGGCAAGCTGCGCGACGTATCGCAGACCAGCGCACCGATCGCCGTATATAACACCCAGCCGATGATGCGGTGCGACACGCCCAGACTTGGATCCGACGCGCCAGCGACCATGATCCAAGCTAGGCCGAAGGTAAAGACACACTGCTCCGTCACCGCCACCAGCCCAAGGCGGCGCTTTGACAGCCCGCTCTGCTCGCGCAAGGCGATCAAGGAGAGACCATCGACCAAGGCTACCAGAGTAAAGACGACGAAGCCCGGGATTTTCACTGATTCCGGCGCGAGAAGGAAAAGGGCCGTCGCCGCAATCGCTGCGGCAATGCCCCCCACTTTCGACATCAATCGCCGCGAATCAACCCGGTCCTGAAGCACCCACTGCTCGACTAGAGCGTTAGTGACTTCCTGGGGTTTAACTTCTAGGCTCGGCGCCATGGTCACGCTGTTGCTAGACGCTTGGATGATGCACTCCTTCACTCCATCTAAACACGCTCCTCTCTATCGGCAGCGTCGCCGCCTTCATGAACCAAGCAGGCGCTATAAGACCTATAAAAATGCGTCTATTTCATAATCAAATCAGATTATTATATCATCTCAATAGGAGTTGTTACGACGCCGTAACCGCTTATTGGCCGCCCTTGACGCCATCGCTCGTTCGGGCTTCTGCCAGGGCATCGACAACGGCCGAAGCTAGTAGTCCCTCCTTTCGATGCGCCCGCGATCCGAGGTATAACTAAAGACATTCCCCTCCTCACCCAGGATGTTTGATGCTCAATGGAGTGACTGCAGTGGCCGTCCTCGTGGTGGTGTTTCACGCGCTGTTGTCCTACGCCATCTTTGGGCTAGGTGTCGCCGCGGCAGTGTCGCCGTACACGCTGGTATGGGCTAGTGCCGCAGCGTTGTTGGTGACGCTGGTGGCGGCTAAGCAACTTTGGCCATCAGTCCTGGCGGGAAAAGTCTTAAGCAATACCGACGCGCTGATCCTGGCCTGCGGCTCGGCGCTGATCGTTGCGCCGTTTCTCCACGTATTGGTGCTGCCGCCTTTTCATGAAGACGACCTGATCTACCACTTAAACGTGCCAAGGCGCATCCTTCAGACTGGGGCTTTAGTAGCCGACCCATTTAGCCTGACGACGAACTTTCCAATGCTGTTTGAAATGCCGTTCACTGCGCTACTGGCGTCCAAGTGGCCCATTTCACCGTTGCTATTAAACGTGCTGTATCTTTATGGGTATGCCCTGGCCTTTGCCGCCTTTCTGCGCAGCGAATTGCGGCTGACGCTGCCATGGACTTTGGCGGCAACGCTGGCGTTTGCTTGGATACCGCTGCACTATGCGATCGTCCAATCGTGCTACGTCGAGCTATTTCTTGGTTTAGTGACTTTGCTTGGACTGCAGTTTTACCTGCGGTCGCTGCGCTCAGACGGTCGCCTACTCGACTGGCTGTGGTCGATGCTGTTTCTCGGCTTTGGTGCAGCGACAAAGTACCTAGGTTTGTTCCCGCTCGCGGCGGTAGTGCTAGCTGAGCTGGTGCGGCCAGCCGAGCGACGACGGTTGGCGCTGGGGGTCCTGGTGGCTGCGCTGGTAGCCTTGCCATGGTACGTGAAAAATTGGCTGCTCTTAGGCAATCCCCTGTATCCATTTGCCCCGCAACTATTTCCCACGCCGGAGCTATCGGTCGACCGCTATCTGAAGATGAAGACCCTGCTCGATTTTTATAACGAAGGAACCGCTCTGACGGATTACCTTATGCTACCCTTGCGAGTCCTCTGGGCTGGGGACTGGGCGCCGCAACCCGGCTCGTTTGGCTTCGGTGGCAAGCTATCCTTACTGTGCGTCCTGGCAGCGTTCAGCGGCGGTTATGAAGGTAAAGGCGCGCGAACCATCCGCTGGATGCTGCTGGTATACCTGGTGGTCTGGATCGCTTCCGCCCAGAACGTGCGCTACTTGATGCCGTTTTTGGTGCTACCGATCGCCTTTGGACTGAAGGCTTTGCTGGAACGAGGTCGCTCAGCCCGATGGCTTGCCGCGGTCCTGCTGCTTCTGGCCGTAGTGCAAAACGCGTGGAATATCGGCAAGGATATGCGCGATCTTCAGATCGACCAGGTGGTGCTCGGGACGTTGAGCAGCGACGCTTTTCTCAACGCGCGGATCCCGCAGGTAAAGGCCGCCAGCGAGTTAGCCAATCGCCACCTCGATCCTTTAAAGGACCGGGCGATGTTCATCGGCGGTTTTGGACGAGCACTACTCATCGACGCACCGGTACTAGCCAACACCTTCTCGGACGTCGAAATCTTCAACGACGCGTTCGCCCGCGGCAGCGTAGATCCAAGCCTCGCCGACCGGTTCTTCGCCCTACACGGCGTCACGCATCTGCTACTGATCGATGCGACCGCACGCAAGCTGCTGCAAACCCTGCCAGACCTCGACGCCGATGCCGTGGACCGCTACCTTGCAGCACACACGACGGTCGTCGAGTCGCATGCCGGCGCTAGCCTCTTACAGCTACATTGATCGGCGATGGCATCACCGCAAAGACGCGGAGCTTGTTTTCTACGGCAAAGATCGCAAAGGTCGCAAAGGTCGATCTTGTTGTTATTAGAGATATCCTTTGCGAACTTTGCGATCTTTGCGGTAGGAAACTCCGCGTCTTTGCGGTGAAAAACTCGGCGTCTTTGCGGTGATCCAGTACCATAAGAGGATGGCAAACATCCAAGCCGCATCGTCAACCCCGGTCCACACCGTTGGACACGCTCCCGCTGGGCCGGAAGTCAGCGTCGTCATTCCGTGCCTCAATGAGGCGGACACGATTGAACAGTGCATCCTGTGGGCGCTGGAAGGCTTGCGCGCGGGTGGCTTCGTTGGCGAGCTGATCATCGCCGACAACGGCAGCACCGATGGCTCACTAGCGATCGCCGCGCGCTATGACGTAGTCGTCGTCAACGTTCCAGTGAAGGGGTACGGGCATGCTCTGATGGCGGGTATCCAAGCCGCCAAGGGGCGCTACATCATCATGGGCGATGCCGATGCGAGCTATGATTTCCGTGACATACCGCGGTTCGTGGCCGCCCTTAGGGATGGCCACGAACTCGTGCAGGGTTGCCGTCTGGCTGCGGGAGGCGGGCGCATCATGCCAGGCGCGATGCCGTTGTCGCACCGGCTGGTCGGCAATCCACTGTTTTCGCGGCTAGCGAGGATCATGTTTGCCTCGCGCTTCAACGATATCTATTGCGGGCTCAGGGGATTTACCAAAGACTTATACCTGCGTCTGGACCAACAATGCACCGGCATGGAATTCGCGGTCGAGATGATCGTCAAGACTAGCATCCGCCAAGAGAAGGTCTGTGAGATTCCGATCATCCTGCACAAGGACGGACGCATCGCGCACGAGCGGCACCTGCGGACCTTTCGCGACGGCTGGCGGACGCTGCGCTTTTTGCTGCTTAGCAGTCCGAAATGGCTGTTCTTGCTGCCGGGGCTGGCATCCCTTAGCCTCGGCCTGATCGCTTACGGCCTCGCCCTACCCGGGGTGACCATTAAGGGCGCGGTATTGGATGCGCACACGCTGCTCTTTGGCAGCGTCGCGTTGATCTGCGGGTTTCAGTCCGTGGTGTTTTCGATCATCATCAAAACCTATAGCGTGACCACACAGTTCGCCAAGCAGAGTCCGTCCCTCGACTGGCTCTTTCGCTGGATGAATTTGGAGCGCGGTCTGAGTCTGAGCATCCTGGTCTTTGCCTTAGGCGCGGCCTTGTTAGTGAAAGCGATCGCCGGCTGGGTCGCGGTCGATTTTGGGCCGCTGGATTACCGCCATACCATGCGCTTGGTGGTGCCTGGGATGACCTTGATCGTGCTCGCAACGCAGGCCGCGCTGGCTGGGTTGTTCGTCAGCATGATGGGAATGCAGCGTCGATGAGCCCGAGCTTGAAAGACGAGACGTCGCAACTGCACCTCGCTCAGGCGAGGTGGGAGCAGGCCTATCTGGCGTTCGAGACGCCTGCGACGGAGCAGCGCAAGTTTATCCGCCGCCTAAACCGACTGGGACAGGCCACGTGGCCTAGGTCCGCGCGCATCGTCGAGCTGTTCTGCGGTCGGGGTGGTGGGCTGTTGGCTTTAGAGACACTTGGGTTTACGGCCATCGAGGGAGTCGATGTATCAGCTAGCCTGGTGACGTGTTATGCAGGCAAAGGGCGGATTCATATCGCCGACTGCCGAGCTCTACCGTTTGCGGCTGCAAGCAAAGAGATTGTCGTCGTCCAAGGGGGCCTGCATCATCTGCCGACGCTTCCCGAGGATTTGGCAACCGTCTTGACTGAAGTGGAGCGAGTGCTCGTTAGCGGCGGGCGCTTCGTTGTGGTTGAGCCATGGTTGACGCCCTTTTTGCAGTTTGTCCATGCGGCGACTCAGGTACGGGTCTTGCGGGCGATCTATCAGCCCTTGGCTGCTTTGGCGACAATGATCGAGCTGGAGCGGCCAGCTTATTTCAACTGGCTGCACCAGCCGGGTGTGATCCTTGATCTCTTTGCGAGCAGATTTAAGCTCGTCAAGATGCGCCTCGGCTGGGGCAAGATCGAGGCGGAGTTTGTCGTCTTAAAGGGTGGCAACCGATGAGCGGCGCGGGACTCGTCGCTAAGGCCCACGCGACCTTGGTTGCGCCACGCCGGCTGCGACAGCTTCGCGGGCATATCGAGAAGCTTCTGCCCCAAGGCGCTCGGGTGTTAGATGTAGGTTGTGGCGACGGGCATTTAACGAAGTTGATCAGCGACGCGCGAGCGGATCTCGAGGTCATCGGGGTCGAGGTTTTCATGCGCGACAAGCTGTACGCGCCGGTGGTGCCCTTTGATGGACGGCACCTGCCGTTTAAAGATGGGGAATTCACCGACGGGATCATCATCGACGTATTGCACCACGCCGACGATCCAAAGGCCTTGCTGCGCGAGATGCGGCGAGTGTGTAGCCGCAGTTTAGTGATCAAGGACCACCTCCGCGAGGGCCCGTTGGCCTATGCTACACTGGCACTGATGGATCTGGTCGGCAACCCCAGCCATGGTGTGGCGATGAAACGCGACTATTGGCTACACCAGCAGTGGCTGGAGTTCTTTCGCGGCGAAGGGTGGGCGGTCGAGGTGTGGATTGAAAGGCTCGATCTTTACAGCATGCCCATGGATCTGATCTGCGGCCGTGGTTTGCACTTTGTGTGCAGATTGGTACCCAACAACCCTCGACATCTGAAGCACCCGGCTTGAGAGTGGTTTACCGGTGCAACATCTCAGTCAATTGACTCGGTTCAGAATAAACTCGGCCACTCCTGTTACAGGAAAGGGAATCGGCAGCGGTGCCCACCCAGTGTGAACATCGATGACCCTAATGGTATTACTGTCTAGTTTAGTCACCGTGATGTTGACCTTTTCGCCCGCGCTCCAGCTGCCGCGATAAATGGCAATAGACAGGCTATTGGCCGTGGTTTCAACAACTTCGTTACCTTGCGAATTCAAGGAAACATAAGTCGTATCGCCCTCCACAGAGGATTGGTTGGTTTTGCAGCCGCTAAAGCTCAAGTGGGTGACCTTGATACGGCCTGGGTTGTCCTGGTCGTAGGTAATAGTAAAGGGATGATTGGCGGCAATTTTAACGTAAATCTCTTCTTTCGGCCGAGGTAGATTTTCGTAGCCCACCCCTCCATCTTGGCGACTGGAGGATGGGAAATAAATGATTGCATCGCAATCATGTTCACCGACTGGCTTGTCGGACTTGTAGACCCATGTGCCGCTCAAATCCAAGGACGCAGTGGATGCCGTCGTTGCAGAAAATGCACCGTCATCTCCTGTCAAAACTGCGTCTGCGTTAGCAAAGGCACTGTGACCTGCAGCCATCCCTGCAAACACCATGGTCGAATAAATAAAATTCTTCACGTTCAATATCCCCTTATTTGGCTGAAAGGCTCAAGCCCAGTTCGATCAAAACAACCCTCAAACTAGCCAGGACAAACAACACTTCTTGCCGGCTGTCTATATGCGATCTAGTACAGTGTAAATGTCCTCTCGAATCGAGCGGTTGGCGTTCTTAGGCACGTTCTCGCGCCACCAATCGGGACGTCCACCGAGGCCGTGTAACACGCGTTTCCGAACATATCTCCGAACATATCCAGCAGCCTGTCACGTCGTGATGCAACTCTGGTATCCTTTTAATTTCTTAACCGAATGAATACCTTTCCGTGAAACCGCTAAAGATGCCGTAGCCACACGTTGACTGCGTCTGCTGACGATTGCCCGCAAAGCCGAGCGGACCGGTCAGTAATCCTGCAAACGAGCAGCGATGGAGCGCTTTCGGTTTGGTCCCCGTTGCACATGACCTTGGCAGGTATCCAATCTTTAGCCACCCATCCGCGGCTGCTAGGTCAAAACCCCAATCTTTATTTCATGACAAGAGACACCCCGATGTTGGAACGCTTCTTGCTCCCTAATTGGCCACGGATCGCAGACATACGCTTAGTCTAACTTTCCCCCTGAGACTTCGAATGAAAAAGAACAATATCTGTGGAGTGCTCGCATGCATACTCGTCTCGCATCTCTTGCCGCGGCCACGCTCTTGCTGAGCACCGCCTGCGGCCGTAGCCCTACCCCCGCTGCAACCAAAGAGGCGTGGGACGAGGTCAATGATCCGCTGCGCCTCGGCACCGATTATGAGCGCAACTTCAAAATGCTGCCGCTCGCCGGCGCCCTCGACAAGACTCCTTGGAGCGATACCTACTGGCCGAGCTATATGGGCGGCGTCGCCTACCGTTGGAACGGCACGCCATCTGAAGGTTTCGCCTACACGGCGCCCAATGCCGCCACCGTGGCGAAGATGACGCCCGAAGAGCTGGCGGCCCTATCGCCGGCCGAGAAGTTCGATATCGCCCGTGGCAAGATGGATTACCCGCTCCTCGCCTCAGAACGCGCACGCACCCGTCCGAGCAGTCCGAGCTGGGAAGGCATCTGCCACGGCTGGGCGCCAGCCGCGCTCCTCTACGACGAACCGAAAGCGGTGCTCGTCGATGGCCCCGGCGGCCTCAAGATTCCCTTCGGCTCTGCTGACATCAAGGCCCTGCTCGACCTCTATGTCGGCAACAATGCCTGGACGCGGTGCCGATGTGACCCGCGACGCCGAGGTCTGGAACCAGCCGGTGCACGGCTTTTCCAGCCGCATCGTCCGCGACTCTCTGCCGCCGTCGCCAGGTGCAGCGCCGGGCACGGTCGCCGAGATGGATATCGAAACCCGCATGACCTACAGTATCGAAATCGCCCCAAGCTGGGCGCCGGTCGTCGGCACGTCCCACCAAAGCAACCGAAACGTCATCTATAGGTACCGCGTCGAGCTGAATGCCGCCGGCGGAATCATCGGCGGCGAGTGGCTCAGCAACGAGCGGCCAGACTTTCTCTGGACGCAGGGTATGCCCTTATTCGAAGGCGAATTCCAGCTGCTGGGCAAGATCTACGGGAAGGCCACGGATCCGGCGACGGTGTCGCTGCCGATGCCGCGGACCACTCCTCAACCCATGCCGCAGCCGGCCACCCCCTCTTCCAGGACTTGAAAGCCGACCGCCAGCAGACTAGAGATGTCGGTGGCGGACATGAGCGCCCGCCTGATTGCCTGTTGCATGGGTTCGGGAGAAACCCAGGCAGATGCAAATCTCGCTGTGGCGACAGGATCCTCCCACCCTCAGATGACATCCGAGGTTGGCGGAATACTGAGTCGGCATAGACCACGCCGACACCCATGCAACGCCGCTGCGCTACAAGCGCCACGAACCTGAGAAGACGCTCCTCTACGAGGTGCTTGCCCGCGAATGGGACCGTTGGTTCGCCGAGCGCCAGGCCGACACGGGCCGCTCGCCGCTGCCAGCACACGTCGAGCAGGAGTTCGAGGCGTTCCTCCGCTGCCGCTTGCTGCAGCACGGCTTCCTGATCCTGTCGTGCGAGGGCTGCGCTGAGAAGGTCCCGGCGTCCTTTGTGTCCTTTGCGGTTCAATAGCTTGGCGGCTTTGCGGTTATGCAATGGCTTCCAGTAGTAGCCACCTGTCGCGTGACTGAGGAGGTTCCTGTGTGTATCGTGTAAGGAACTACAATGCCTTGACCGACATGCTCAGAGGGGAAATCCATGTTCCTACGTTTAAGTGTTTTGGGTCGACACCGTCGGGACCGGATCAATTTCGAGCTTGTACGCGTGGT
>JAPLFX010000069.1 GCA_026390445.1 Pseudomonadota bacterium | reverse complement strand
GCCAAATCGCCCGAGTCGTCGGACGGAGTGGGTTCATCTATGATCGTCGCGGAAAATCTTAGTAAGTCCTACGGTGGCCACCGAGCGATCGATAGCGTCAGCTTTCGCATCGGCGCTGGCGAAATCGTCGGCCTGCTCGGTCTGAATGGTGCCGGTAAAAGCACGATTCTGAAGATCCTCGGCAGTTTTCTCATGCCCTCTGCGGGTCGTGCCCTGGTCGGAGGCTATTCGGTCGATGAACATCCCGAGGCCATTCGCCGCTTGATCGGCTATTTGCCCGACGTACCGCCGCTCTATGATGAGATGACGGTGGACGCCTACCTGCGCTATGTGGCGAAGTTGAAGAACGTGGCGCATGGCAACGTGGCCAAGCGCGTGGCTTTCGTCGTCGGTAAGACCAATCTCAAGCGCGTCGTCAAATACCAACTCGGCGACCTGTCGCACGGCTTTCGCCAACGCGTTGGGATCGCCCAAGCCTTGGTCCATAACCCCAAGGTGATCATCCTCGACGAGCCGATCAACGGCCTCGACCCCGTGCAGATCGTCGAGATGCGTGACCTGATCACTTCGCTACGCGGCCAGCACACCGTCGTGCTGTCGAGTCACATCTTGTCCGAGATCACCCGTACCTGCGATCGGGTGTTGGTCGTCGATCATGGCCGTTTGGTGGCTGAGGGTTCGGAAGCCTCGCTGCAAGCCACCATGACCCAGACCATGCGCTTGACCTGCGAGCTCGACCGGCTGCCAGAGGGCTTGATCGCGACCCTGCAAAAGTTGCCTGGAGTGGCCAAGGTGCAGCGGATCACCGGCCAAGGCGGCGAGCGACTGTTGCTGGACACCGACGCCGACGTGCGGTCCCAGGTGGCCAAGCTGGTGGTCGACACGGGAGCCGGGCTGCTTGGACTTAGCCGCAGTGAAGCCGGCCTCGAAGGGGTCTTTATGAAACTGATCAAACCGGCGGAGGAACGCGCCCATGGCTAAGGTTCTGCTCGTGGCGCGGCGAGAGCTGCGGGCTTTTTTCTCGACCTGGATGGGCTACATCATCGCTGCCGCAGCGTTGTTTATCGAAGGGCTGCTGTTTAATGCTTACGCCATCGGCAGCTCGCCCAAGCTGTCGGCTGAGGTCCTGTCGGACTATTTTTACTTCGCCTCCGGGATTGCGATGGTCGCTGGTATCTTTCTTGCCATGCGCCTGATCGCCGAGGAAAAGCAAAACGGCACCCTGGTGCTGTTTTATACCTCGCCGATCAGCGAGCGCCAGTTGATCTACGGCAAGTTCCTTTCGGTGTTCGCCTTTCTCCTCGTCATCCAGGTCCTGTCGCTGTATCTGCCGGCCTTGATCTTTATCAACGGTAAGATCTCGCTTGGCCATCTGGCTTCGGGTTACCTGGCGCTGATCTTGATCGGCGCCGCTGCGGCGGCCATCTCGCTCTTTGCCTCAGCCATTTCGCCCAACCAGTTGGTCGCGGGAGTGACCGGGACCTTGTTCCTCGTCACCTTTCTGGTGTTGTGGATGGTCGCTGATATCGTCGAGGCTCCGTTTAAGGAGATCTTTGGCTACTTAGCGATCCATAATCGACATTTTCCGCCTTTTTCCCAGGGCATTGTGCATACTCGTGATCTGGTTTATTACGGCAGCGTCATCGTATTTTTTCTTGAGTGCTCGGTGCGCGTTCTCGAAGCACGGAGGTGGCGGGGCTGATGCCAAAGCTTCTCACATGGCTTAGACTGCCAATCTTGTTGATCGGCGTGATCCTGCTCTTCATTGCGGATCGCTACCTTGGGACTGAGTCCTACCACAATATGCTGCGCTACGCCGGCATCGCTCTGGTCGGCTTGAGCTTACTGTTTACCTTGGCGCTTGGCAGCATTGCCGCAGGTCGAAATCTCCGCCAGGAAGCGACCGGTTGGCGTCTACTCACCGCCTGGCAGCTCCTGCTGCTCGCCGCGCTGGGGGCTTATGTCGCCTATGTGAAGGTGCTGGGCCAAGAGGCCGCGCCGAGCACGCCCTTGGCTAAAGTGCTCCTTGGCGCCTGGCTGGTACTCGGTATCCTCGCCTTTGCCACTGGGGTCGGTGGCGAGTGGGCGATGCGGACCACGGGTCGCGGCGATCAGGCCGAGCCGCTGCGCGTCAAGCGCGCGAGTCTGGCGTGGTTGGCCGTCGGGATGTTGCTGGCCTTCCTCGGTGCCGTCAATTATGCGGCTTCGGTCAAGGACAAGCAGCGCGACTGGAGCTACTTGAAGGTCAACACACCGTCCGAATCCACGCTGCACATGGTCAAAACGCTGAGTTCGGATCTAAACATCTTAATGTTTTATCCGCAGGGCAACGAAGTGCGCACTGCCGTGGTCGACTACGTTGCGGCCGTCGCGGCGGCTAATCCTCACGTCAAGATCACTTGGCACGATAAGGATGCCGATCCAGTCAAGGCCGAGGAGTACCGCGTCACCCGCAATGGCCAGATCGTCTTGGATCTAAAGGGCAAAAAAAGCCGCATTGACACCGGCACGACCTTGGCCAAGGCGCGGTCCGTGCTGAAGACCTTGGATAGCGAATTCCAAAAATCCTTTCTTGAGGCGACAGCCGAGAAGAAGACCTTGTACTTCACCAGGGGTCACGGCGAGTCCACCTGGATCGGTGAAGCGGCGGAGAATCCACTGCGTTCGCTGCGCACGCTGAGCGACTTCCTGCGTCAGCAGAATTATACGACGCGCATGTTTGGTGTTACGGATGGCAGCCTGTCGGCCGTCCCCGATGATGCCTCGGCGGTGTTGATCATCGGTCCGACCAGCCCCTTCCAAAAGGAAGAGGTCGAGGCTCTGCGGACCTACGTTCAAGGCGGCGGCAATGTCTTTATCGCGGCCGATATCGACAAGCCCGAAGGGGCGCCTCTGCCGACCACCCCGACCACCCCGACCACTCCAGGCACTGATCCGCAGCCGCTTTATGCTCTGCTGACTCAGCTGGGCTTGACCTACCATGCCGAGCCACTGGGCAATGAACGCAATCACTATCCGGCGACGCATAGCCCGGCCGATATCTGGGTCATCTTCAGCAATGTCTTTACCTCGCATGAGTCGGTGGTCAGCCTCGCGCGTCACGATGAGCGCGTCGGGATTTTGCTATTCCAGTCCGGCTATTGGAGCGTTGGCCCGGGCGACGGCAAATGGAAGGTCAGCGAGACCGTGCGCGCCTTGACCGATACCTTTGCAGATACCAATCGTAACTATCAGTTCGATGCCGGCGAAAAGCGTGAGGCCTTTGTCATTGGCGCCGTCGCCGAACTCAAGGCGAAACCAACAGCGCCCAAGGGTAAAGTCGAGAGCCATCAGGGTCGCGTCGCCCTTTTTGCCGATGCCTCGGCCTTTTCCGATGCATTGGTGCGCAATATCGGCAATGCCTTGTACTTTTCCGACACCTTGAAGTGGCTGGTCGGTGACACGGCGCTACAGGGAGAGTTGGCGAACGAAGAGGACGTCAAGATCCGCCACACGCGTAAAGAGGATGTCATTTGGTTCCACGCGACGGTCGTGGTCGTGCCACTTCTGGTCCTTGGCATTGGTTTTCTAGCCACGCGCCGTCGCAAGGTTGAAACAAGCGAGAAGGTGAGTACCGATGCGGCTTGATATCTACGTCTATGGCGTGCTGCTGGCGGCTGGACTTGGGACGGCCTATTGGGCCTCATTGCCAGCCCCAAGTGGCGACGACGAGAAGGTCTCCATTCTCAGTATCGAGCCAAAGTCGGTGACGCAGGTCGCCTACAAGACCGCGACGAGCACCTTGACCGCGGTCAAGCGCCCAAGCGATGGCCGGTTCTGGGTGACCGTCACCAAAACCGAGATGCCGATTGAAAACCCGCACCAGCCCAAGGATCCAAAGGCGCCACCGCCGACGCCCAAGACGACGACCGAGCGCTTCCTCGCCAACGAAAAATGGACCGATGTCCTGAAGAACCTGAATCCACTCTATGTCGACCGCGTCTTGGATAAGGTCGATGACAAACAACTTGCAGATTATGGATTGAAGGATAGCAAGGATTCCTGGACCGTCACAGCAGCCGGCGCTAAAGACTTCTCATTGATCCTCGGTAAGCGCAGTTATGGTAGCCGCAGCCGTTTTGCTCAGCAGCCGGATGCCAAAAGCCGTGTCCTCATCATCGATGGCGAAGACCTGGAGGCCCTAGAGCGCGCCAGCGCCCGCTTATACGAACGGCGCTTGACCGATGTCGATCTGGCTGAGGTCACCAAGGCCGACATCACCGTCGGTGCCAAGACCAAGGTGACGCAGCATACGCAACGCGGCAAGGACGGGGTGCTCTTGTGGACCGATGCCGTCGAGGGGGCCAAGTCCAATGGCTCGCTGGATAGCTTTATGGACAAGGTGAGCAAGTTGCGCCTAACGGAGTACGCGACCGCCGAGGAGGAAGCAAGCCTTCAAGCCGGCCAGCCGTTTTTAACGGTCGCCCTGACTAAGGACGGCAAGGTGGTCGACCACCTCGTGTTTAAGAAGGTGGGCACGGACAAACCGATCTACTGGGCGACCAGTGACTTCCTGCAGACCTACGTCAAAGTGTTGAATAACCGAGTCGAGCCGATGGAAAAGGATGCCGCTGGCTTGGTCGCGGATGAGGCCGAGGCAAAAAAGGGCCCTTAGCTTTTGCCCTTTATGCGGGGGGTGTACCCTCGTTATTACGAGGCATTCTGCAAGTTCGTTCGACCCAAGGCCACTTCTGCCAAGTGGTGATTATGGACGCGACATTTGAGTTCCAGGTTCACGATACTCGCCTCGCCGCCGCGACAAAACATCGTCTTATGGTCTATCTCGAGCATCATCTTTTCGGGGCAACGGCTGCCATCCTTAAACCTATGAGTGCACTGACCACCGTCGCGCAACCAAATCTGATGGCGTACGTCGGCTGGGATAAACCGTCGCGCATGGAATTCACGGCCATGCGCCGGCGCAGCGTCGGCTAAATCAGTTGGAGGCAAGTTGGTGGCCTCGCGGGCCATATCATTTGCCGCTGCAGGCGAAGGCCCAGGTCCGTGCGCCGGCGCACTGGCGGCCGCGGCCTTCCTTGCGGCAGATCTTGCTGCCTTTTTCAGGGGATCGCGCTTAGCAAGCAAGTCTTCGATAGCTTTGCTAATGATCTGCGCCAATGACGGTACTTTACCCGCCGCAGCCAGCACTTCCCGAGCGCGGTCGATCTGCTCCATCTGGGCCTTCGTCATAGTCACCTTCAGATCCATCAACTCTTCTTGATCAAGCAGATGACCATCGGCCGTGACCCGCGAAGCGAGCATTTGGACCTCGCGCTTTGATTTGCCTTTCATGCCATCCAGCAGCAGATCACGGTTGGCTGGGGTGATCTTCGCAGCAATGACCGCTAGGTGAGAGATCTCGGTGTCGCCTGCTTCGAGTAAGTCTTTAGCACGTGGATGAAAGTGGATGACACGCGCCACCTGCACACGCTTTAAATACCTGTCCCTACTGAGGCCTATGTGTTTGGCAAACTGCTCCGTATTCATGCCGAGCATGCAGGCGGCGCGCATGGTGTCGAGTGCACCTACAAGGTAAAGGGAGCGTAGACTGTGGCTTCGTTCTGCACTGTGTAAGTCTTTGGCTTCGTTTACATATTGCAGCATTTTTAATTTGAATTCAGACATTTTTGAGCCTTCCAAGTGCGCCGTTGAAAGCAGCATACACCACGATTTTTCGATGCTTTTATGACGACCTGCTGGCTTGTTTCAGCAGTAGGTCCAGAGACAGCGAGATCTATCGGTGCAAGCTCGTTTGGGCTGCGCATTGCAAAAAAGATGGTTTTTGTCGAATCTTCCATTGGTTTTGCTGCTAGAGCTTCGACAATTCGCGTCAAGAGAAATAAACATGGTGCTAAAAAATAAGCTGAAAGGAAGCGACCTCGTGCAATCCATTTCTTAGACACGATGCGCCGGCGCACGCACATGGCGCATGTGTCTACGCGCGGATCAAGCGTTGGACTACGTTCTACGTTCTATGGACTACGGACTACGGACTACGGACTACGGACTACGGACTACGGACTACGGACTACGGACTACGGACTACGGACTACGGACTACGGACGATGGTGCGCCGGCGCACCGCTCCAAACACGTCTGCTCCTCTCGGCGGCCACATAGTTTGCTCCCAGTCTAAGAAACTTTGTCGCCCCGGCCCGGTCGTTAACAGCGTCGCGCCGAGGCCAAGAGCAGCGGGCATGACGGCGTCGCGCGTCCGCAGCCGCTATCCCAGCCCACCACCTTGGTGCGACGCTGGCGTGAACGGTGCGGCCGAACCTGCGGCGTGGCGCGCTCACCTTGCAGCGGGGCCGGCACGCGCAGCACTAGAGGCTGCTTCGCACTGACCTCACCACCTTGGAGGTCGAGCGCGAGCAGAACTCGCAAGTCTTTCGCGTAACCAGTTGGCTGCTGAGCCGTCTTAGCAGGTGCGCCGGATATCACCCCGACCCATGCGTCCATGGGCAGAGCCGTTGGTAAACATCGCCTCAATAAGGGCTAGCGCCTTTTAGGGAGTCGTTTCGTGCGCACCAGGCGCCTTACGGCTGACGCACCGTCTGTCCCTGCACCTAGCCTGGTAACGATCCAGATCAAACTTGGTAAAGCACGCCGACTTCTTGCGCACCTGGATCGCCTCTCGGTACTCCTTGACCGCATCCTTATGGATCGCCTTGACCTCACACTGCTCCGTCGTAATGATGCAATCCGTGTCAACCGCGCACCTAAACCA
>JAPLFX010000123.1 GCA_026390445.1 Pseudomonadota bacterium | reverse complement strand
CTGGGCGCCGCTGATTTTGAGGAGGTACCCGGAGAATACCCAGGTGATAAAGCCAAGGCCAAGCGCTGCCATCCAGCCGCCATGGACCCATAGCGCCGCGCGCTTGGAGCCCGAGGCGCGGATGACGCCGAGCAAGGCCATAATCAAAAGGACCGCTTCAAAGCCTTCGCGTAGCAGGATCGATGCAGCGGCCACGAAGGCGACGCCTGGTGATAGGTCGTTGTGGGTGAGCAGCGCCTCAAGCACCGCGATCTGTTCGTACGCAGCAGCAACCGCCGCCTCCACTTGGGCTAACGGCGCCTTAGCTTCAATTGCCGCGCGCACGGCAGACATCTTGGCCTCGGCCGTCATCGAAGCATCGGGATTTGACGCCTTGATCCGCGGTTCGACCGGCTCGATACCTTCCAGGTAAGCCTGTAGGGCTTGGGTTTTGGCGGCGCCGAAGTCGCCGTCGCGGTAGGCGGCAACCGCCGAGCTGAGCAGGGCCTTGGCATGTGCGAGAGCGGTTTGAGCATCGTTACCCGAGTCGGAGATCGTCGCAACGGGTGGTGTGTTAGCTTGCCACGGCGGTAGTTGGCGCCCAGGCAGCAAGGATAAGACGTAGTACGAGACATGCCAGACATCGGCATCGGACAGGGACGGAAAGCTCGGCATCGGCGTGCCTGGGATACCGATGCGTACGGTGTTAAACGCATGCAAGGGCGTGACGTTGTCCATCCTGGCACTGTCCAGGAAATTAGCTGGCGGCGGGGTTAGACCAGTAGCGCCAGGGCCGTCGCCGCGCCCCTCGGCGCCGTGACAAACGGCGCAATTTTGTTGATAGAGGAGCTTGCCGTGCGGCAAATCCGGCTGGGTGAGTGGACCGATCTGCAGGTGGACCAGCTTGATCACCTGGTCTTGCAGGGTGTGGGCGAGCGTGGCGACGTCTTTTGGCGCAGCCTTGTTGCCGATGAGCGCAGCCAGTTGCTCGACGCCAGAGAGGAGCTCGGGGCTGGCCTGCAATTCGGGCAGCTGCCGACTCGTCTCGACGGCCGTGTGACTGAACTCAACTTGTTCGCTATACTCGCCAGGCGACAGCACTTGGCCTCCGGGACCAACGGCGCCAGGATAGTCTCGGGCCAGGTAATCGAGCAGATGCACCAGCAGCCGTGGGGATGGCCGGGAGGTCGGGGCCTCGGCGGCCGCAGCCGAGTGAGCTAGGTGCAGCGATAGCATCGATGATAGGACTAAGAGGCAAAGGGATTTGTGCATAAAGGTCTCATGCCAACACAAGCGGTGAAGGATGCCGGTGCGCGTCCCGGCGGGCAAGGTTATCCAGGGGGCGAGAATCCTTGAGAACGATTTTCAATATCATAACACAGGGGGCCTGTCTCGGCTTATTGGCCCTGGTGGTGTCGGGCTGCAACAGCCTCTACTACTTTCCGGATCAGGTCGATTACGTGCGGCCGGACAAGCTCAAGCTCAGCTACCAGGAGCACAACCTGGACGAAGCCGATGGGACTCGGCTCAACCTGTGGCATATCGCGCCTGCCGCTGGCAAGGACCGCCGGGCGGTGGTGGTGCATTTCCACGGCAATGCACAGAATATGAGCGCGCACTTCCTCTTCGTCGCCTGGTTGGCGAAAGCCGGGTATGACGTGGTGACCTTTGATTATCGTGGTTACGGGCGGTCAAGCGGTGTGCCTGAGCGCGCTGGACTGTTCCGGGATGGCCGCGCCGTGCTCGACTGGGTCCGGCAAGCGCCCGAGTTGCGGGGCAAGGACGTGATCGTCTTTGGCCAAAGCCTCGGCGGAGCTGTGGCCACAGTGGTGGTGGCCGAGGCTCCTCCTGGCCAGGTCAAGGTCCTGGCCGTGGAGTCCACCTTTGCTTCTTACCGGGACCTAGCTCAGGCCAAACTTGCTGATGTTTGGCTGACTTGGCCCTTTCAGGTGCCCCTTTCCTATCTGATCAGCGATGAGGACAGCCCGGTGGCCTATGCGCCTCGGCTACGGCTGCCCTTTTTGTCTATCCACGGGACCGTCGATCCGGTCATTCCTCTGGCCGAGGGCAAGGCCCTTTACGATGCGGTCGGGTCCAAGGACAAAGAGTTCTGGTCGCTGCCGGGCGAGGGCCACACTCCTGCCTTTGCTGCCGAAGAAACCCAGTGGCAACAGCCATTTATCAAGTTCCTGTGCGGCCACGCCGGGCGCTGTTAAGGGGGCAAAAGCGTGGCGTCCTGGGCAGCCCCGGCTGGCTTTAGCTGCCCTCAGGGCCCGAGACGGCCGCAGGGGACTGTCGGCTTAGGCGTATAGAACTTATTAATTTAGAACACTTAAGTACGCCAGGGCCGCGGCGGTAAAAAAAAAGTGTGTAATAGAAGAATCATGGTCTTACTGTGCACGTAGTTTTTTGGTAATAGGTACGCCTGTTAAAC
>JAPLFX010000207.1 GCA_026390445.1 Pseudomonadota bacterium | reverse complement strand
CTACAGGCCCGGACATCGTTATCAATGCTCTGCTCGGTAGCAATGTCATTCCAAATCTTGGAAAGGCAGTCACTCAAGTTGATCTGAAAAGGATTATGCCCGGCCGTGGGGATTCTGACCAAGTGTCGCTGAGCTTGCAGCTGCACGTCGAAATGGTATTGAGCTTGCCACGGAGGTGTCGCAGGATCTCGCCCCCCGCTGAAGTAATAGATCGGGGATGACGTCGGCCATTTAGCCGCATCATATTTGTCGTTTCCAAGTCTTAGGTCTCCACAAACGTCGCCATCTGCCAGAAGCAACGAGCCGGACTTTAGGATAAAGTCTGACTTCATCGAAACCACGACGTCAGTCAATTCACGACAAGTAATCCCTCGATATAAATTAGTAGTTCCAGGCGAATCAGCCGCAGATCCAGTTAAATAACCGACAATGCTTTTGAGTGCCGCGTCGTCACTCGATGTGTTAGAAGCAAGCTCGGAAAGCCAAGTAGTCGGAATATATCCTTGGCCGGGAGACGTTCCGATCATTAGCATCGACCCGATCGCATCACCCCACTCACCTCCGCCTATACCAAGGGGTGTATTTTCGCTGTTTAGGCGTGCGAGCGCTGCCTCCGGCAGCGTCGCCTTGGCATAATCCCAGTTCGAAAAGTAACCGTCATAAAGCTCACCAGTGTCCTTGAAAGAGCGGCCGAGGACGCCCTCTAAAACGAGCGCTTTCGGTCGAGCATAGATCCCATTCTCGGCCTTCCCAGCGACGACTGTCGCCAACGACGTCCCGTAGGATAGGCCGTACAAAATATAGTTTGTAACATTCGACGCCTTCAGCGCCGCCAACACATCGTTGGAAAGATTATCGGTTCGGAAAAAATCGATCTTTGGCATGGTCGCGAGCTCATTGCAGCCAACTCCACGAGGATCAAAGTTCATATAGCCATATTGATTGCTGAGGCCAGGAATTGGATCGCCAATGGCGGTTTGACCCGGCCCGCCAGTGAGAAAAACCACAACAGGTAGCGATGCATCCGTACCTTTGACAAATTCATACTTGAAATTGAACGTCGGCGTTGCGGAATTCGCGTAATAAGGGCGCTCGATGTCGAAGACGTTGACTGACGAGCAGTGCTCACTGGCCGCAGCAACGACGCTATGTGACTTGTGAATCTCTCCACCACATCCCGATGTCGCAATGAAGATCACAGCTGCGCATGCAACGGTCATATTGCGTTTCATGTTCGCTCCAAATTCATGTTGAGGCGCATTGCGTTATACCGAGTTCACTGTGCGAGGAGGCCTCTCAAAACGAACTCGTTCTCAAGAAACGCTCGGATCTCCGGCGAAGCCTTTTCCAAGAGTTTTTTGGCAAGGTCGTTGTAATGAGTATAAGTGCGCAGATCTGCAATTGCGGCGAGGTAAAGAAGCTTGACGGGTCGAACGCCGAATCGATTTGCGGCATGCCATAGTGGTTGGTTGATGATCGACGAGGAAAGATATGGATCTGGTAGTGCTATATAATTCTTCACGGCCGGGTCAGAGCTTGATAGCGTATCAACGATAGACTGATGAAACTGTGGGAAATGAGAGGAAAAAACGGCTGCATCCCGGAGTCCTTCCATCATCTGCCGTGTCGAAATCATTGCGTCCGGATAGCGAACAAATGTGTCGATCGATTGGACTGGTGCATCGAATGCATCCAGACTTTGGACGACCGGATTACCAAAGTGCAGTGCCGAAAGTAGATTTGCTGTCCCTTCCCCGATTCCTTGCTGTTCAGCATCAACCTCCATGGACGTTGGCGCCTCAGGCTCTGGGCCGGGTGGTCCCTTTAAAGCAAAATGTATGATATGACCCACTTCGTGGCCGAGCGTCGTGTAGTCAAATGCAGGCCGGTAGAACGTAGCATCAATAATGTTCCCATGCGCGCTGTCGTCGCCGGGATTGCTCTGATCTTTTTTTAGACGTATCAAGACATCTTTTACGGTGGGAAGGTTCAACTCTGACAGTAGGATGTTGTAGTCCTCTATGACCGCTGTTGCGTAGTAGTACGCGTGCACAAAGGCAAATCGGTCGTCGTCGACCGGAAAGCAGAGGCAGCCATGTTCGTCAGGAACCAGGTTGCCAGGCAAGGGATCGAAATGGACCAAATCGTTCGCCAATAAGCCTGTCGTAAATGGCTGCAGCACGACCTTCAATGCTATTTGGCTTTTTACTTGGGCAACGCCGATTTGACCGTATTGTAGCGAGGTCTGAAGTTGCGGCGGCGACGAAACCGGCACGGAAGAAAGCTGGGCGTCGGCCGCAGACGATATGATCGATAAAGCCATGACGAGTAAGTGCGACGCTTTATTAAGCATAATATGCCCCAAAACTTGTTCCATACTTATATATTTTTTTATTAAAATGTCAATCAAGCGTATAATATGGGTGTATTTAATAATAATTAGTATTGTCGGCATGTTGAAGCGATTCGTAGAACGAGTGCATGGTCGACCGTCCGAGCGGTTCTGGCCGGATCTACCCATAGTCGACCGTGGCTTCTGACCGACGCTTACTCCCTCGATACACGATCTTGTCGAGGAGCAGACGGATCAGCGAGCGTGGCTCTGGAGGTTTACCAGAGGATATTCTTTAATCCAACCCAGGTACCGCCTAATCGAAAGTACCACAAGCGTTGGGCTTATTTGAGATTGTGGCGAGCAATCTATCTGCCGTCCAACTGAAGTCTAAGATGGGCAAATTCGAGGTCACAAATCACACGGGGGAAGCGCAGATTAGACAGCTGAGCAAAGGGTCTTGCGCGCCAATTCCCTTGAGGCTCAATCCGCAAAACGACCGTGGTGAGTTAATCATGCAACGGACGGTGCCATTGTTTAGTGCGCAGGATAAGTTCATGACCGATAATCAGTTTAAAATCTGACAACTCCACACGATTGGTCGACACCTTTACTGAGCTCAGACCAATAGCTAGACGCCGTTGGCCTAATTTAATAGTTGTAAGTGCTGTATGGGTATGGGTCAGGTCTAAGAAATTCCTTCACACTGGAATTTAGTAGGCTGACCGCATCAGTTACTTTTGTGAGTTCATCGAAAGAGGACGGAAACCCGTTTCTTGCGTAGAGCTCAAGATGCTTTGAATCCTTGCGATACAATTTTGCTAAAGCGTTTCGCATCAATTCCGCATTCAGATCGTTCAATCCTGCAACAAAATATGATCGGAAATCATCTTCGATATAGTTAAGCTTGGGCCATTTTGAGAAATCAGGATCGAGCCTTCTTTTTTCGAATTTTACTTCACCAGGGCGCAAATTGGCAAAGATCATTCTGGGCACTAAAAAGCTATCTACCGTTATGGAATTTCCGTATTCCTGATAGGTGAACCAGACCTCGATGCCGCCGTCATGATCGCGTACTAAAGGTTGTTCCTTTGCTTGGATTTCCATGACTTTGTAAATATTTCCTATGCTTGAGGGCTTTGGGTCCACGAGCACAATCTGGACCTTGTAAGTAACAGTAGCGCCGCATCTCGCCCCGGCCCATATAAACCATCCAACTTGTCGGTCTTTGGCCTTTATTGGTAGGACTAAGCCACCTTCATCCTCGACATACGACCCTCTGCAGCCAATCAAGGTTCCGCCAGTCTCCGGTTCAGGGTGCAGAAAGGTGCCGTTTCTGAACACGCTGTAGGATATCTTCGTGGACTGGTGCGAGTCCATGGATGTCGTAACGTCTCTGACCTCGGCCACGAGTTTGAATTCAATATTGTCAATTTTGAACCGGTTCTCGATGCGCGCCGACTTGGATTTGCCGAAGGCGACTGTAGCGCATTCAAAAGCGCTCAGAATCGACACCATGACGAAGAAGCTAGTGAGTCTCAATATCATAGTCATGAATAAGCTCGCAGTTAGAGTTAAGGTCGCGCCAAGGGTCAAATTAGTATCAAACTAAACTTGACGATACCTCTTTTTGACCTTGTTCTCTCTGCTCTGGGCCGCGGAGTCGCGGCATGGCCCTAGCTGGAAGCCCGTACTTTATCGATGCCATGCATTGCGAAGGGCTCGATGAGACGATCAGTCGTCCTAACTCGACCTACGAGCACGCGGATTTGTGTATCAACATGCCGACCTAAACGACCTATGATGCTTTCTTTAAGGTTGGCATCGACCGCTCCCACTTGAGCGGCGACGCGAGCGCTGCCCATGGGCAAGGATCCAATAAGATATCGACAGTCGCTGACATGCGTTCCCTACCATGACCGGAGGCAGCACTGCATTTACAGGGTGTTAGCCGGAGTGACTGACCCCAAAAATTCGACGCACCAGGCGGCTTCGCGAAACCATTCTTGGGGGGCAAGTCGCAGTTGTCCGGCATCGATGCTGAGGAGGCCGGTATTTAATCCGTGTTGCAGTACGGGCGTCGGTTGGAACAGTAAGTGACAGCGGTGCAGGGCTGCATCGAGGGCGATGCCGTGACGGGTGCGTAAACCGGATCCGACGAGCTCGGTGAGCCAGGCGTCGAGGTCGCGACCTTGATCGACGGTGACGCCAAAGGAGGAGGACAATGTAGGGCCATCGAAGGGACGGTCGGTGAGGCTTGTGAGCGCATGCTGATTGAAGGTGCGATCGCTACGACCATAGGCGTAGCGTAGTCCCGGACCACGGGGATCGGCGAGATAGCCATGCGCCCCAGCACCGATCCCGACAAAGGACTGGTCTTGCCAGTAAAGCCAATTGTGTTTACATGCGGCACCGGGCAGAGACCAGTTGGAGACCTCCTCGTGGAGGTATCCGGCCGCACCTAAAAGCTCGCAGGCGACGGCGTAAATATCAGCGAGGTGGTCGTCAGTGGCGCGTTGGACTAAACCGCGCGTCTCTTGCCGGGCCAAAGGGGTGCGCCCTTCATAGGTCAAGCTGTAGAGGCTTAGATGCCGGATGCCCAGCGCGATCGCGATCTGCAGATCGGCTTTCCACGCGGCGATCGATTGACCCGGCCAGCCATAGATCAGGTCGATGTTAAGCGCTGGAAACACGGCGAGCGCCGCCGCGATGGCGTGATGCGCCGCTGCAGCCGAGTGCACCCGCTTGAGGACGCGGAGTCCATCCGGCTGAAAGGTCTGCACACCCATCGATAGCCTGGTGACGCCGAGTTGCTGCCAAATCTGTAAACGCGCCGCGGTGATATCATCCGGATTGGCTTCGAGACTGACCTCGGCACCCGGCTGTAGCAGCGGAGTTAGCACCTCAAATAACGGCCGGTACTCCTCAGCAAACAAGCTTGGCGTACCACCACCAAAAAACACGCTGCTAAATCCCGCCGGATACTTTGACCGCAGCGACGCAATGGAGGTCCACGCCCGTAGGTGCGCAACCAATTGCTGCAAGTAACGCTGCTGGATCTCGGCGGTAAAATTTGCCGTCTTGGCGAAATCACAGTACGGACACAGGGCCGCGCAATAGGGCACGTGCACATAGAGGCCAAGAACAGGAAACGCAGATGCAGTGAGCATAGGGTCCCGATGCTACATGGTTGGCTGGGTTTTCGCAAACGGCTAGAAACCGCCGCGCCAATGCCGAGTTTTCTTCAATCATTGTCGCAAAAAATCTAATGACATAGGTGATTTTAGTCTGGTACCTTGCCCACCGAGAAGCCACGCCTCAAGGTGTGGTAACGTTGGACGGAGTGCGCCGTCTGTCAGTGTGTTCATTGCGAAAGACACATGGAGATCGACGATCCATGAGCGAACGGAGACTCCACGTTTCCTATGCCAACGTTCAATATAGCGAGAAAACTGGTCCTTGCCGTCGTGGTCACGAGCACGCTGGTGGCGCTGATGACGACGACCGTGCAGGTCTTTGCTGATTACCGCCGCGAGGTCACCCTAGTCGAAGAAAGCCTCGATCATATAGGCATCGGCTACGTTCCCGGACTGGTTTCAAGCCTTTGGTCTCTCAACAGCGAAGTCACCGAACGGCAGCTGCAAGGCATTTTATATCTGCCGGATATCGATTTTGTCCGCGTACAGAGCGAGGGACAAGACTTCACCAAGGGCCACCAGACACCAAGGGGCCATTCCATCGTCAGGGAATTCCCGTTGTCCTACGCAGACCCGGTCCTTGGCAAGCAGATCGATCTCGGCAGTCTGCACGTGGTCGCGACCCTAGGGCGGGTCGAGCAAGAGATCATGCAACGCACGATCCTCATTCTCATCGCTAATTTCGTCAAGACCTTCCTGGTGTCCTTTCTACTTATGGTGCTGTTTAACCGCATGATTTCGCGCCACCTCACTGACCTGGCGGTGTACTTTAGACAATTGACCAAGGCCAAACTCAGCGCCCCCTTTGTCCTCAGGCGCACGCCCGGACCTCGGCATCAGGAAGACGAATTGGATGTCGTCGCCGCTTCGATCAATAAGATGCAGTCAGAGCTGCAAACCGCGATGACCGAACTAGCGATGTCGCGCGATGCCGCGCAAGCCGCAGTGCGGGCCGAAGCATTGTTTTTAGCCAACGTCAGCCACGAAGTGCGAACCCCACTCACCGCCATCGCCGGTTACACAGGCTTGCTAAGCGAGCCCAACTTGGACAGCGCCGCGAAACAGTCTTACTCAGAAGTTATTCAGCGCAATGTCCGCACACTTCGGGAACTCATCGACAACCTGCTCGAAGCGTCCAAGTCCGAGACGGGACGTTTCAAACGGATCGACGAGGTGATCCGGATCACAGACTTTTTCAACCACTTGACCGCAACGGTGCAACTGGAGGCCAGCAAAAAGGGGGTGGTGATCGCCACTGAGATGGGTGCCAAGACGCCGCAGTATGTCTACGCGGCCAGAGCTCTCATCGAGAAAATCGTCCTCAACCTGCTTGGCAATGCCGTCAAGTTCACCTCACAAGGTCGCGTCAGGATCGTCGTCGACATGGCGACGAGCGGAACCCTTAGGGTCGACGTCATCGACACTGGTATCGGCATCAGTGATGAATTCAAGACGATGATCTTCACCCCGTTTGCCCAGGAAGACGACACCAAGCAACGTGGCTTTCCGGGCACGGGTTTAGGCCTGCATTTAGCTCGCCAATTGGCTCGGAGCCTGGGCGGAGACCTGCTGCTGCTGCGTTCGAGCAAAGACCAAGGCAGCCATTTTTCACTGCAGTTGCCGGTGCAAGTGGTCGAAGAACCTCCTGCAGCGCCGCCACTTGATGGGAAGCTCAACCATGCCGCCACAAGCGTGAGCGGAACCGGCGACCGCAGGTGCAGAGTCTTACTTGTCGAAGACAATGAGGACACCGCGGCGCTGCTCGGCTGTTTATTGCAAAGGCATGGGGCCCTTATTACGCGCGTAGCCAATGGTGTAGAAGCCTTAGCCGCCACCAAAAAGCATGGTTTCGAGGTGATCTTGATGGACATCGAGATGCCCGGAATGAACGGCATAGAGGCTCTTACACAGCTCAGGCAGGCAGGTTGTAAAACACCGGTGATCGCCACCACAGCCAACTCAATGCAGCATGAAATCGCCTCATATCATGCTGCGGGTTTTGCCGATGTCGTCGAAAAGCCACTCGATGAATCTAAGCTCCTGGACGTCATTGCAACCTATGCCCAGTCGCACCCGGAGCCTGACCATGGCCCGAGCTAATGGCCGCACCAAGCTTCGTTTGATGTTGTTGCTAGCCTTCTGCTGCAAGGCGGTCCCGTGCAGGGCAGCAGCGGATCTCGTGATTGGCTTTTCCTACGCCAAGGCACCGTATATCAGCGCACCGACCCCCTATGATCCAGCTTACCTTGATATCAACTCCAAGCATCTGGGTCTGGAGATCGACCTATTCCGGGCGGCGATGGCGCACACCCATCAACCGATCAAACTCTACTATGGTTCCTTTGCCCGCATCATTCGCCTCCTGAGCCAGGGGCTGCTTGACGGAGCTGAAACATCGGGGCCGGCTTTTGCCGATATTTACTATTCCCAGGCCCTCATCTCCTGCACCAATGTTGCCGTGTCGCGTCAATCTGAGCACCTCACCATTGACCGCATCGATGATTTACACAAACATTCGATCGCCGCCTGGCAAGATGCGGCGACCGACCTGGGCCCCACATTCAATGCCATGGCCAAGGCCAACCCGCGCTACAGCGAAAACCCTGATCAACAGTCCCAGTACCGAATGTTTACGTCGCGACGGGTTCAGGTCCTCGTGATCGATCAATACATCTTCACATGGTGGAACGACAAATTAGGCCGAAAGCCGCCCGAGGCCTATCAGATCCACCGTATATTCCCGCAAAACAATGAGTACCGAATGGGCTTTAACTCCAAGTCGGTGCGCGACCTATTTGATCAAGGTCTAGAGGCGATTAAGCGTAGTGGCGACTACGACCGGATCGTCCAGGCTTACCTCAAATAAGACTTGTTTAACTACCGGGTCGCGCAGCGGTGACGGCGCAACCACTAAGATGCCGGTGTCGCTTTTTGTGCCGCCACAAAAGCCGCAATCTTCTCCTTGGACGTAGCTCCTGGCTCGGCGTTGATCTTCGTCAGCGTCGCTGCCACCTGAGCCTGGACCGCAGTATTGGAGCCAAGGGCCGGGATTTGCCCAGTGTCGGCGAAATTCGTCAAAATGGCATCGGCGTCGCTCTCTGTCATCGTCGCCAGTTGTGCCGGGTCAAGCTTGCCGGTATCGGGAGATACGGCAAACTGGTTTAAGAACATGACCGAATACGCCGCCGTATAAATCGTCTGCTGCAAGGTGGCACTCGACGCATAATCCGAGGCCGAGGTGGTCGCGACTAGGGCCGCAGGAATGCGCTTGAGGCTGGCGACGGCGGATTGCATATCAGCGACGTGGATTTTATAGGCGGCGGCCCCAACGGTTTTGGGGGTTGGGATAAACGCGGCAAAGACATCGAGCAAGCTGCCACCGGCACTGAACTGCGACTTGGCAACGGTTAGGATGTTGAGTCCGGCCCTTGCGGCATAGGCGGCGGCAAGGATCGGCAAGCGACTGTAGGTCTCCGGCTCGGCTGCAATGAGGTCATTTAGTTGACTGATCGCACCGTCGTAGTCGCCGTTATTGAGCTTGGCTTGGGCCTGCTCGTCTGGTGTTTGCTGGCTGCAGATGCCACTGGTTTTGCCACCCGGGCAGCTGGCGACATTCTTCGTACCACCACAAGCGAGGAGCGTCAGGGGTAAGCCAAGTAGAGCTATGGTTAGCCAGCGTTGCTTCAAGCGCAGCTCCTTAAAGTCTAAAATCCGGCACTGATCGAAGCCATATAGATATGCCGAGGATCGACCCCGGGGTGGTCTCCAAGCTCACGGGTATAGGAGGTGAAGGCTAAGCGCAGCAGCAACAAGTCGACCTCGATGCCCATCGATGGATAGCCATTGTAGTAGCCACCGGAGAAGCCTAGGTAGGTCCGCAGCGTCACCTTGGTGCCGACATAGAGACGCTTGAATAAGGCTTCTTTGTAGACGTTGCTGAGGTCGCGGTAGTCAACGGCAAAGTGTAGGGCGTCGGCCGTCGAATGCAGGGTGAGGCCTAGGCCTGCGCTAGCGACTTGCTTGAACTGCTTTGGTTGCGCGGAGGTGCCGCTGAGTTTGGTGTTGCCAAGATCATCGACCTTCGCAGCAGCCGTCAGATCGACATTCTGGCCTTGAAAGAACAGTAGGGAGGCAAGATCAAGGCCAACACCCTTGTTGAGCGCGACGAGGTTTTGCGCGAATTTCTGTTGGCCAAAGCTGGCGATGGTCTCCGAATCAGTGACCTGCGCCGCGATATCCTGTTCGCCAGCATAGAGGTACTTGGCCGTCGCGCCAAACAGCAGCCAGCGCAGCGGGGTGCGCACCGCAGTGCCAACCGCCACGCCGTGGTAACTCTCGGTGCGTAGCTCCACCTCGGGTAGACCGGTGGAGCCGAATTGCTTGGCGCGAATGTCTGGTTCGAAGCGACTAAATGCCGACAGGCCAAAGGCACTGGTGACCGTACTCAGGGCAAGTCCCCAGCCGAGATGGATGGGATTCTTAAACACCTTGTCGACAAGGTCCGCAGCCTGCGTTTTGCTGTCAGAGCCGCTGCTGGAACCCTTGCTGCTTTGCGCACTCTTAACGATGCCACGAGCGGTATCGACCGATTCCTTGTTGACGAGAAGCGTCGTGGTGAGCCCTGTCCAGCGAAAGAATGCTGCGCCTAGTGGTAGCAATGCAGGATTAGAGAACAGCACCCCTTCTTTACTCGCACGCGTCAACGATGCACCGCCAGCACCCAGATCAAACGGATCTTCGTAGATCGGCCCATTGGTCTTACGCGCAAGCGCCACCGACGCAAGGCAACAGAAAGCCAAAAGCGGTGCTAAGATCCAACGCAACGAGGCGCCTCCATGCAGGGGAGTCTTGAACGGAACGCAACCGACGTGCGGCAAACGAGGACAGGGGTAGGCTTTAATGCTACCAAAGAGCTAGGACAAACTCTAGGCGGCGGTGCCTTGGCATAGGCTCATCACCGCCTCTATAAGGAAACAATCACGCATGGATGATCCCGTTACCGTTCAATGTCCCTGGTGCGGCGAAGCCTTCACCACGTTTTTTGACGCCTCGGCCGGCAGCCAAACCTATATCGAAGACTGCCAGGTCTGCTGCCAGCCGATCACCATGCGCTTTCGCATAAGCCGCTCAGGACGGACCAGCTGCGAATCTGAAAGGGCCTACTGAGGGTTGAAATCATAGGTTTTTTTCTAATCGTTAAAGTTTGGCTGGAGAAAGCCGATAAGACATAGCAGCGGTCCAGAGCACCTGTATTTCGGGCGAGGCTAGTATGCAGTTCCAAGCGCAGTTGCAGATCATCTACCTGGTACTGATTGCCAACACCACGATCATTGCCTGTGAGGGCCTGGCGGGAAAAAAGGCCACACCGACGGCACCGGCCCCGACTAAGGTTGGTGCGTCCGTTGATTCGACCTTAGAGACGGATGCAAGTTACTCGAGCGGGACATCTGCGGACGCGAGCACCGAAATAGCGCAGATCCCAGGCATCGACAAAAGCTGCACGGGCAAAGATAGCTGTACACCCGCGCTGGTCGATTTACTCATCGATCCGGCGACACCCCAGTTGACCGGCGTCCTTGGCAAAGCGGTCACGTGGACGCTTACAGCCTTCGATACGAAAACCGTCGGTGGTGTCATCACGCCGTTACCGGTGGCGAACGCAGCGGCCGCAAGCAGCATCGGAGGTGGCAGCAGCCCAGCCGCGCTAGCGCTCGATACGACCACTGCAGCTGGGGCACCGTCCGTCCCAGGAATTCTGCCAGGCAGTCAACCAGGCGGCTCGCTGGTCGGCAGAAGCTCACGCCACGTCGCGATGATCCTCAGCAATCTACCGCCAGACGCAACGCTCACGCCGATTTCTCTGGGCAAGCCAATCGTCGCCGCAACCATCAGCTGGATCCCGACTGTGGCTGGAAACAGCGCCATCAGCGTCATTCTACGCGATTTTGATCGTTGCCTGGTGTCAGAACCCGATCAAACGGTTTGTGAACGCAGTACCCCCCTGCCGGCATACGACACCCCACATGCACCGATTCCAATCGTCATCACGGATCCAAAACCCAAATGCACCGCACCGGCCCCAAGTCCAGGATTTTTAGGCATACCAAATCCATTCGCCTCGGCTCCGACGACGCCAGTCGGCTGCTAAAACTCCATGCTGCTGGTAAAACCGATCTGTTTACCATCGCTTGACGCGAAGGGTACGGACGGCGCCCGTTCCTGAGCCACTAGGCAAAAACCCGCCAGATGACCCCGGCCTTCCTGTGTGGGATAATCGCTAGGGCAACGTTTGCCTTGATGGAGACACCCATGGGCCTACGCATCATCGATCGGCACAAACCAGCCCCGAAGGCTCCCGTGACCGAGGCCGAAATCATGGCTGGGCTTACAGCCGAAACCAGCCGCTGGCCGACAGCCCGAGGCTTTGGTAGCTTAGAGGCGCAGCGGCGGTTTTTAGATCATGTCAAACAAGTACGCGCACGTCTGGTCACGCCCGCGGACGTGACCGCAAGCGCGCAGCGAGTCATTTCCAGCATCAGCGCTGGCCAGGTTGATGCCAAGCACATGCATGGCCCCGTCGATGTCGCGACCCTGCTAGAACTGCTATAGTAATCGCCTCTTGGCACCGAGGAATGCATGGCTGACGAGTTCAAATCGATCCGGGAGAACCTGTTTAAAGCCCTAGCCGGCCGGACCTTCGGCGAACGCACAGATGACTACCAAGACGCTGAGGATGGTGGCGGCGGCGGGCCCGGAATGGATGCCGGTGCCGCCAGGGCGCTGCTCGGCGCCCTGTTTGCGCGCGCCGGAAAGGGCAAGGACGAAGTCGTGCAGGTCATGGCACGAGAGCTTGGCATGGCGGTCGCGGCTATGCTAAAGGAACCCCTCGCGCAGCTCGCTAAACACCAAAAGCTGCAGATTTCGTTTGAATTCGTACCGAAAGAGGACGCAGCCAAGGCCCCCGAAGATCCGGCGCCAAAGGCCCAAGCCCCTGCCCCACCAAGTAAAAAAGTCCACGCGGCGAAACGGCGCCGCAAGAAAGCAAGTCGTGCAGCTGACGATTGATGGAATGGCCTACGGCGGCAAAGGGGTCGCCCGGATCGATGGGAAAGTCTACTTCGTCGCCGATGCCGTACCGGGCGATGTGCTGGAGGCAAAGACCACCAGCGATAGTGGCCGCTACGGCGAAGCCGAAATCCTCGAGCTACTGACGCCAAGTCCGATGCGCAAAAAGCCTCTATGTTCGGTGGCGTCGGCCTGTGGCGGCTGCCAGTGGATGGGCATCGACTACGCGCAGCAACTCGACTGGAAGCAAAGCTTTATCAGCTCCGCATTGACCCGCATCGGCAAGCTCGACGCGGGGCTGTCCGTCGAGATGATCGCCGCGCCGTCAGCCTATCACTACCGCAACCGCGTCCTGCTGCGTCTGCACCTGAGCGAGGACGGCGCCTTGAGTCTTGGCTACTTCAAGCGCAGCACGCGCGAGCTGGTCCCGATTACGGCTTGCGAGATCGCCGCACCGGCCATCAATCACTTTATTCAAGCACTGCACGCCACATCCTGGGAGCAACTGCCGGGCCTAAAACTACGGCTGGAATGCCAGGAGATCCCCGCCACCTCGAGCGGCAACCTGGTCGTCACCGTCTATCCAGGTGACGGACCACGCTCGGGCGTCGAAGCCTTTGCCGCACGCCTCGCCACGTTCAACCAGGTGCATTGGGTGGGCCTGGCAACGGCGATGGAGTCGGCCCCCAGCGTCTTATTTGATCACGATCTTGAGCGCAGCTTCCTCACCGTCCCAGGGCAATTTCAGCAGGTCAATCTCGACCTCAACCGCACCCTCAGGCGCCTCGTCCGGGACCATGTCCAAGCGACCTTACCTGAGCGCATCCTCGACGTTTGCTGCGGTAGCGGCAATCTGTCGCTGCCGCTGGCCGACGGTGTGCGCTATATCGAAGGCATCGAGTCGAGCAAAAAGGCCATTCACATTGCGCGGCAAAACGCCGAAGCCAACCTCCTCAGCAACGTGCGCTACCTGGCCGGAGACGCAGAAAAGCACCTGTGGAAGTGCGACCGCGGCCAAGAGCCCTTCGACCTCGTGATCCTCGATCCACCGCGCCAGGGTCTCTATAAGGGCATGGTTCCGCTGAAGAACATCGGCCCCAAACACATCATCTACGTCAGCTGCGATCCGACGACATTGGCCCGAGATCTTGGCTATTTGTGCCGCAAAGAGGGCTACCGCCTGACGCGGGTGGTCGGCCTCGATTTCTTCCCCAATACTTATCATGTCGAAACGGTAGCATTTCTCGAGCGTTGCCAGTAGAATCGCGAGGGGTTGACGCAGTCACTGGCGAGGATGCATGCGACAAAAGCCACGCACATTATACCTGCTGATCATCTTATGTTGCTGTCTGCCGCAGGTGCTGGCCGCCAAGACTCACATCGACCGCAGCGCCGGGATCAAATTCCTCGTCCCCTTTAAGAATGCCAGGGTCCTGCGCGGAGCGCAGACGCCCCAGATCCAAGCGCAGCCGCAAGGACAAGAGGGCGCGGCCTCGGCCCCAACCCAGACGCTGGTCTCAACGGCGATCTATGCGCCGCAAAACAACCCGTGGCTCTTGATCACCGTCCACGGCGCGGCGCATCGCATCACGCGTCAACTCGCGGATCAATTGGCAGATCCAACTCAGGGCACCAAGGCGGCTCAGGCCTGGCTCGGTACTGAAGGCTACGGCCTAAACAATTTTATATTTGATAAACAGCAGCTCCGCGGCACCGGCGACCTCCCGGAAGAACGCGGCATGAAGAGCAAGATCCTCATGCAACTCGTGCGCGACCGCGTCACCGTGCTGCGCTACAACTACCGTACGGCCAAAGACCTCGACGGATGGCAGACCGTGCTCGGCAGCCTGAAGGTCGGACGGTTGTCTAAACTGAGCTATCAAACACTGCCCGACGAAGCTCCGGTGCCAGCCTTGCGCTGGATTGCCGGCGCCCTGGGTTTAGCCGCCTTGGCCTTACTGATCACCGGCTCGACCTGGTGGGCCTATAAGTCAATGACGCGCGGGCCTGAGACCTTGCCAGCGGCGGGCTACAGCCCTGCTGTCGGTGGCGTCCCAAACGCCCCTTTGGCAACCGGCGACGAGCCGTATATTCCGATCATCGTCGACGTCAAGCCGGGGGCAGGAGCTTCGGTTTGACCGCGTGCTTGGCAACGACGTACGCGAGTTCGTCGATGCCAATCGGCTTGGTGAGGTATTCATTCATGCCGACGGCCAAGCACTTTTCCTTTTCGATTATAGTCGCAAAGGCACTAAGGGCAATGACCGGCACCATGCAACCGCTGGCACGGAGCTTCGCCTTGGCTTCACGGCCGTTGAGATTGGGCATCTGCACATCCATTAAAATCACGTCATAGCTCTGCTCTAAAGCCATCCGGACGCCATTGACACCGTCACTGGCTAGGCCAACGTTTGCTCCTTTGGCCTTGAGAAAGCGCTCAATCAGGACCCGGTGATCGGCACCGTCTTCGACCAAGAGCACGTTCAGCCCACGT
>JAPLFX010000007.1 GCA_026390445.1 Pseudomonadota bacterium | reverse complement strand
CGATCATGGGCAGGGCTATGGCTACGGCAAAGGCTATGACTATGGATACGGCTGCGGTCCCTCGCGCCATAGAATCTTAAAAACCTGCCGCCCCTCGGCCCCCTGCCGCTCAGCGGATACATTTCTGCAACAACGCCCCTCAATCTGTATAACCCGCTTAATATACTCCATTTTTGCTGCCGTGGTGACCAGTGAGATCTATACTGGCGATTATGATGATATATGCCAACTACGACAGCATATCAATTTAAGGTCGTCATATCAATTTGATAAGGAAATGAGCCCGGAGCTACCAGATGCCTTTTTGCGCCGCTGCGTCTTCCACTACATCGCTTTTCTCGCTGACAGCCCAGACCATCAAATCGAGGCCGATCCATGGGGCTACTTGGATTTTAACATCGTGTCGCAATCAGAGTGAAACGCTCTGTCTCAATGGGATTGAAACGCAACAGCAGGTTCCATAGGCTCCGACGCCCTTAGGCTTCAGACATTTGGGCGGTGGACAGTTATGGACCAGCGCCTATTGCTCTCCGATTGAGGGAGCGCTTTATTCTCTGGATCTATTGACACGGTTCATCGTGGTCGCTATTAACGTCGCCATTCGTCGCGCATCCGCGGAACAATATTAGCGCAAGGAGTTTTGTTATGAAGAAGTTCGTCGTTTATCTCGTTCTTGGCTTGGCATTTAATTCTGCAGCATTTGCTGGTGACGCCGCAAATCTAAGCGCTGCAAGTGTACAAGCAGTCAATAGCTTGACATGTCAGATGCTTGTAAACACGGATGGCACAGTAGCAACAAGTCGTGACAATGCCGTTGCGCTAAAAGACGCAACGATTTTCTTCTTTGTCGATCTGAGCTCAAGCCAATATTTTGTTTTTGACCAGAACCAAGGCACGCTGCTCAATGCGACGCTTAACAGAGGTGCCACCACCGCTATCAAATGGTCCTCGGGAGAGGAACATTACGCAGTGTCTCTCGTTTCCTCTACCGAAGGGGAACTTACATCAGTCACATCGAGCGGTTGGCATAAGACTCTACTTAGCTGCAAAAGTCATTAACAGCCGAGCACAGAGAGCCCTTTGGTGCGCCAGGTCACGGCGGACCAGCGTCGCGCCAGAGGCTTTATCGCCTCCCCTAAAGTGGGCACTGCTACGAGGCCATGCTGTGGCCGCCGCTTCGCTCTGCGCCAGTCACGCCCCGCGTTCAGGAAGAGGTTTCAGTGCCACGACCTGGATGGCACCGAAGATCGACCATTCCACAACGTCGCCTTGTCCAGTGCGGCTGACTGGCCCTGGGATCCGGTGCGTGAAATCGACACCATGGGTCCGCCCCTGAAGAATGCTCCCTAAAGAGCCATGAAACCGACTCGAAAGAGAGCTACGGCCGGCGCGCGAGTGGACGGCAAGTCATAGAGCCGAACGCAGACAGCCAAAACGGCCATATGCGAGGCATGCTGGGCCTCCGACTGGAACTTCGAAGATTCTACAGATAGGCCTGCGTCATTATCGCGCCAACCACTAATCGGCCAAGTAGGTCTATTTGGCTCAGACGCCCTTGATTCAGTGACCCTTGCTGTCACTTAGCCAGCCAATGTGGAAAAGATAGGTCGGGTGATCCAGCTCGCCCCGCTGCGGATTTTCTTTATAGATCGACTTGCCGTTATAGAAAATCTCGAACCCAAGTATGCAGTTGGTGGCGCTGTGAATCGATATATCTTGAACTATTTCCTCTGGATCCTCGTTGGCGCCAAACGTTGTTAGCTCACGCACGGCGCCATACGTCGAGTAATGTCTCACCAACCCTGATCGACTCACTGTGCTAGCAAATGCTTTACCGTCCTCGCAAAGCACCTCTGTAAAATCAATTTTAAATTCGGCACCTTGGGATGCTTGAAGTGAGATGAATTGTTGCGGTCGACTTTTATCAAATGCCATGAGTTTAAGGGCATCTGCGACATCCTGGACCGCTCCCCGGGGTTGGTACGACGGGTTTCCGAACGAAGGGGAGAGAAGCTCCGCAACAAGCTTTCTGGCTAGCGCTGAGTCGGTGGCGCCTGCGATCTCGCGGGTCAGCTTATAAAGTGTTTCATGGAGCCAGAACCCCGCTTGTCCAGTACCCGACAAATTATTGTAGACATTGGAAGCTATGCTCAACCTGCCCTTGCTGTCGTAGTAGCCAACCTGCTCTAAATGACAGCCATCGGGAATAAGCACCGGATTGTCTGCACCGAGATCATTGGAAGTCTGGATGGCGATCCCGTCCGGCAGGAAGACCGAACTAGCACGGACGTTGGCATAGACGTTGGCAATATAGGCTGAGAGATCCCGGTAGCGTTTCCCTTCCCATCCGCTCGTCAAGGCAGTTTTCACCTGCTGATCCGGGTCGACTGGAGAGTCAGGAATGGTCAAGCCAAGCCGATAAATGCCGTCGAAGATATCGATCAATTCATCCCTAACGATGGCGTTGTTGCTGTCACGACAGACGGCAGCCGAACCGCCTCCGACATTCTGCGCGGCGTGCCCCTGGGCCGACACGGCCAGGGCCAGAAGAGCTAACATGGATCTGTACGTCATCGAAAAATCCCCTTATCACTACGGGACTGCCGACGTGACCCATATCACTAGGCCATGTAGCTGCAAACAACAAATATGTTACCGACGAGCACTTATCGACTCAACTATAAACAATTAATCAAGAAACTAGGACCATAGTCCGCAGAATACGCCATCAATTCGCCCTGCGATGATCCTTCGTCAGTGGTCAGCACGCCGAACGACATTGCCATACTGGCGCTATATGACGAGGCCCCTATTACCGGATTCGACGGTGCTGATCTTTCGGCCTCTGTGAAGGCCACGCTAGTTGACAGCCAAGTCCCTGACAAGCCGGCCGACGGCGGTTGCGTCATTGAAGATATTCAATGAGCGATCGGCCGTCTAGGTTGGTATATATATGTTTATATTTTAAAGGCACAAATTATATTAAAGAATATTAAAGCAGACTTTAAGACTCATATGACGGTTACCAGATCTCAGGCCGGTGGGAGCAAACACCTTGGGCGATCCCGCAGCGACGACGGCTGATTAGCGACTGAGAGCTGTCAGCGGCGATCGCTTGACCAGTCGGATCGATCCTGTTAAAGGCCACCCATGGGGAACATGGGTGCCTATGACTACCGGGATATACTCCGCCGCGAACTGCTCCAACGGTGCAACCGCAGCCCGAAGTATTCACAGCGTTCCTTTGCTAAGTTTCTGGGCTTAAGCTCGTCGCGACTCAACGAGGTCTTGCAAGGAAAGAAGGGCCTTTCCCACCTGGCGGCCGTGCAGATCGCGCGACGTCTTGGGTTCACCGCCAGTGAGTCGGCGCATTTTTGCGATTTAGTCGACAGCGTGCATGCTCGCAGCGCCCAGGTGCGGCAGCTGGCGCAAGCGCGCCTCGAGCGCGATACGGATCACGTGGCGAGAACCATCCTCAGTGAGGACACGTTCAAGGTCGTGGCCGACTGGCAACATCTAGCACTTCTGGAACTCCTGAGGTTACCTCGTGAGGATGCCCGCCGTGAGCCGCTAGCAAAGCGCCTTGGCATCCACCCATCCACGGTAAAAGATGCTCTGGAGCGCTTGCGGAGGCTTGATCTGGTCGTCGAAACCAGTGGCAAATGGCGGCCTAAGGCCGAAACCATCGTCCCGGGCGACACCTCATCAGCGGCCATTGCCAACTTCCATAAGCAGGTCATCGATAAGGCCTTGTCAAGCCTCACGTTCCAGCCGGCTGAAAAGACTGAATTCAGCTCGACCATCATGACGATCAAAGACGATCAATTGCCGCTCGCAAAAGCCATGATCAAACAGTTTTGGAAGAATTTTTGCCAGGCAATCGACGCGACGCCTGGCCACAACGACCTCTACTGTTTGACCGTTCAATTCTTTTCGCTGCTGTCGCGAGACAGTCCGTAAGGTCGCGTTAGGTGGCTCGCTGGACACTTTGAGCAGTGCACGCCCGGACGTTTTCGGGTGCGGAGAGATCGCAAAGCGAGGGGATGGCGGTACCCACCTGCGTGCCGTATTCAATCGAGGCAGATGCCCGAGCGGTCGCGTCTTGGGCATTGCTTAGCGTTCGGGCCGTCGCAATGACCTGAGCGCCGTGCAGCAGCAAGACCCGCAGCGACTCAAATCCAAGCCCCGAATTGCAGCGGTGACGAGGAAGGTTTTTCCAACCAGTGACAGTCCAGCAGTGACGTCCTCGGCAGTGCTGGCATAACCGAAACCAAATGCACCCTTGGGCTTGATGTAAGTAAAGAGCGACATAGGAATCAATCTCCATGAGGTCGTTGCAGGTCAATGCGGTTGATATGCGGCAAATTCTTGCGCCGAATAGGGCCGTACGGCGTTGCCTGGTTCACGGCACTGGTTTGCCTGCGGATCGCCTCGATACTTGCAGGGTGCGAGCGAGCCACCTGCGCCAGGCGCGCGATCAGCTGGGGATGAGTCGCGATAAATTCTTTAGAGACCATCGACCGCATGGCAAAGCGCGGTGCCCAGCGCATCAGCAACAGGCCGACGATGCGTGGATTTTTGCGCACCAATTTAGCACTGCAAGTAGTCGCTCCAAGCACCAACTTCGATACCCGGTCCGGATAGCCCACAACCAGGTGTTGCGCGATCATCCCACCCATGGAGATCCCGAGGACATGGGCTTTGGCCAGGCCCAAGCGGTCCATCAAAGCCACCACGTCTTTGGCGTAGAGCCCCATGGTGATCGGCCCTTGCGGCGCGCTCGACCCACAAATGCCGCGGTTGTCAAAGGCGATGACCTGATAGGATTCAGCTAAAGGATCGATAAAGTCGCGACTCCACAGGTCCAAGGTGGCGCCAAAGCCGACGATCAAGATCAGCGGATAACCGCTGCCATAGACCTCGTAGCGTAGGTTGACGCCGTTGCCTAAATCGATTTGCATCTATGCTCCCTATCCAATGAGATCGCTCTGTCCACACTCATCCCGGCTCGTAGGTGCCAAGCAGGCTCAGCGTGCTGTTGCATCTCTCGGGTGGGTGCAATAATCCGTTCTCGGCCTTGTTATATCTACATGCAGCACTCGGGCCGCTGCTTTTGCGCCGCCGGTTAAGTGGAGTCTATCTCCTGGCTATGTGCACAGCGATGACTTTTGTCTGCTTGAATTCGACGCCGACCTTGCATGCGGGCAACAATTCGGCACTGTTACATAAAGCCACCCTGGCGGCTGAACTCTCGCTGATCGTGATTATTTGGGGCCTCGTGCAGTGGTTTTCAACATCTTTTTCCCACCTACGTAGCGAGTTTGCCGCACTGCAGCGACAGCGCCAGAGAACCGACCACCTTCGCGCGCTAGGTGCTATGTCAGCAAGCTTTTCGCACAAATTCTCCACCCCTTTAAATACCGCCAAGGTTCGTCTTGACCGTCTACAACGCCGCCGCCCCGAGCTGGTCGAGGATTTGGATCTCATCGCCTCACAGGATGCTCTTGAGCAGTGCGAAGACACTATTCGCGGCCTCTTTGGAGCTGATCTACAAGCCGGCGACCTCAAGTTTGACGAGGTCGATCTAGCCGAGCTCGTCCAGCAGGTTTGCTCACGGTGGCAGCTCGGCCGCGACGATGCAGACATCAGCTTTGCCTCGCGGCAAGGTAACACGCCATTGATCTGTAACGTCCCCCAGGTCGTCCTCGCCCGCTCCATCATCGACGTGTTGGACAACGCACTGGATGCATCAAAGGGTGATCGGGCCGCAATTGAGGTCGAGGTTGCAGTAGAAGCTCAGCACGTCACCGTCAGCATTTCGGACCGCGGCAGCGGCGTCCCCAAAATGGTTAAAGACCAGCTTGGCAAGCCCTTTCTGTCGACTAGAGCCGAGGGACTTGGCCTCGGCCTATACACGGTACACTCCCTCATGGAAGCACTCGGTGGTGCATTATGTGTCAGTGACCGCCCATTCGGCGGAGCAACCATTAAACTCATGCTCCCTATTAGGATCGGTGCACCCATATGACACAGCAGGAACTTAATACCCGAGCCGTTAAACACCTATTGATCGTTGAAGACGATCAAGGCTCAAGCAACACGCTGGCACTGGAATTTGCTGACCGCGGATACCAAGTGTCGCAAATCAGCTCGGCAACAGAGTTGTCCTTTCCAGAGACTGTGGTTTTTGACGCCGCATTGGTCGATTTAAAACTGAAATCCGAAAGCGGCCTGGTCATCGTCGAGAAGCTTCACCGCCTCTATAAAGACTGTCGAATCGTCATTTTGACCGGATACGGCAGCATTGCAACAGCCGTAAAGGCCGTCAAGCTGGGCGCAACCAACTATTTGACCAAGCCTGCTTCGGCGGCACAAATTGAAGCGGCCCTAAGCGCCCATTGCAGTGGCGGCTGCCCGCAAATAATGCAGTCAAAGCCGACACTCGCAAAGCAGGAACGCGAATATATTGAAAGCGTTTAGAGCGATTGCCAGGGCAATGTGTCCATGGCCGCTAAAGTCCTAGGCATGGCCAATCTCCAAATCGGCATACCGGCAAAGCTCACCAATAGGGTATTTTTGTACCATGCGGCGGCAGTTGACCCTGGGTCTAACCCGCCGAACCTGGCCAATTCTGCTTCCTGATCAACGTCAATCTGGACGAAGCCGCGGAACTCCTGGCTCGGATGCCATCGATCCATTTGGTAGTTATCGACCAGCACGTATACGCTGTGATTCTGCGCGGCAATATCCTGGGCCATGCCCTTGATCTTTTGTCCACGATTGATATCAACGATTCGCTTCAAGCGGTGCGATTCAAGATCAAATAGCGCCACACCTAGTGTCCCGTGTGCGACTAGTAGCGTTTGATCGATGCGACCGATGGCGCGCGGTGTCTCTTGCGGTAGCAAGGAGGGTGCACTCTTAATGTCTTGAGTCTCATATTGTCCCGTGACAGTGCCGAGCGCGCGACTCAGCGTAACGATCTTTGTACCCACTAAAACAATGATTTCGTTGCCAAAGATCAGGGCGTCGCGCGGGGTTTCGCCTAGCTCATAGGGGTGAGATGTGCCGTCGATATCGATCAATACCAGGCCGGAATTGGTTCCCAGCAAGATCTGCCCGTCATCATGCCGAACAAAATTACGACACACCGGCTGATTAAGAAATGACTCTGACTGTGGGCTTGCAATGCTCGTCGACGCCACCAAGGCGCCCATGAGCCATGACCAAGCGGCGGTGAGGCGGATACTATCGATCATCGAGATGACTCCTTTTTCGGCTACTATGCGAACGAGACCCAATGTGGGAGCCGCATGTTGGCTCTGAATGGCATCACCGCCAATGCAACAAATGGTTGCACCCCATCCGTTGCCACTGAGGCATGGACGCAATATCGCGTGGCAACCGAGGCCAAAAATCGGCAATTTCTGGGCCACGTGTACTAAGCTCAATCAAGCGGTAGCATCTTGTGGAGAGGTGGGAACATACGTGGCCATTCTTGACCATTGAAGCTCAACCAATGAATTTATTCCTGTCTGGATGGAAAATGTTCCATGTGTGATTCACCGCTGCGCCCGTAATAGACCGCTTTTTTTCCCGTCAAGTACACCATGTAGTTGGTGACACCTGCACGAGAGATTAAATGCATGAACTCAACATAGCTGACTTTGCCTTGCTGGATCGACGATATGGCGGCCTTGACAGCTGGCCCGTCAAATTCTACGGCGACGATATAGTCGTGAGGTGGATGGATAGCGACAGCGTGCGCTCCGTTCGGCATGTAGTATGTACTGGTCTTGCATATTAAATCGGCTCGGTATGACTCGACCCCTAAGCCTAGAAGCTTGGCGACAACCTGCGGAAAGGTTGTGATTCCAGCATAAGATGTCGCCGTCGTTGAAATGACTTCTTCCATGCGCATACATTTCCCCTTTTTAATTCCCTCGCTAATCAACGGGAATATTGGTCATTGCGTGGACCTTAGCGAGCTTTTTCATCAAACCCAAAAGAGCCATGCGCTCGCTAGGGGACAACGCCTCAAAAAATGCGGCGTCATTTCGGTCGGCCGCGGTTGCCAGTTGCGGCACAACGGCTTTTCCCTTGTCGGTAAGACAAAGATCTTGATAACGACGATCTGAAATCGACTCACGTCTGGTTACCAAGCTCTTGGCCAGCAGTCGGTCGATCACTTTGGTCACCGCACCTCTTGTTAATCCGGCGAGATCAGCGACGACGCTTGGTGCTACCGATCCACCAGCCGCGTAGATCTCTCGCAAGACAACCCACTCAGCGACGCTGCTACCCATTTCGTCAAGTTGCGCCGCAAACGCCTTGCTCACTTGGTTCGACACCAGACGCAGCCAGTAACCGGTATGGCTGCGTAGCTCGCTGACGGGGGCGTCTTTCGGAATTCGCTTCGGCATCGCTGCCTCCTTCTAATAGTTCTATCGGAAACTATTTCCTAAAACATTAGCCAGCAGGCGAAATTTATGGTAACAATTGACTTTTATTAGATTTTTTATCGCATCGCATGCCAAGGCGCGATGCCTTTGTATCAGCCAGTGCCACTTTGCGTTACCTCGGGACATGGGCGAAGATCACCGCGCAAATTCTTCTTCAAAGACCACGATAATTATGAAATAATTATGTGATGAAGTTTTCCTGGGACAACGAAAAAGCCATCAGCAACGTGCGCAAGCACGGCGTCTCGTTCGACGAGGCGAAGGCCGTCTTCCATGACCCGGATGCCCGACTGATTTCTGATCCCGACAACTCTGAAGATGAAGAGCGGTTTGTGCTCTTGGGCATGAGCAAGAGGCAACGCCTGCTAGTCGTTTGTCACTGCTACCGGGAAAGTGACTCGGTGATAAGAATTATTTCAGCGCGCAAATCTACCAAGCACGAAGCTAAAATGTACAAGGGATTTATGCCATGAGAAAGGAATACGATTTTTCAAAGTCAAAGCGTAATCCTTACGCCAAGGCTCTGAAGCAACAGGTCACCATGCTGGTGGATAAAGAGGCGATCTCTTATTTCAAAGAGCTAGCGGCAGAAACAGGTATTGCCTACCAGGTTTTGATCAGCATGTTTTTGAAGGACTGCGCCGATTCGCACAAGCGTCCGTCGTTAAAATGGGCGAAAAGCACGCCAAAGAAGAAGCAGGCCTAGACGCCTGAGGTACCGCAAGAGTTCTGCCTGGCTTGCGCCGCGAAGCTCCTCGAGTTGTGACGGTAAAGCCCACAGACAGCGAGTTCCTACCCGGAGATAGCGGTTCGCCAATCATCATAGCTGATGGGGCCGTCTTAGCGCTTCTACAGAGCGTTTTTGATGGTCATTCGCCAAAACTAGGCAGCCCACCGCAAAAAGCTGAGCCCAGTCAGTCCACTAAAGGCTGACCAGGCTCATCAAAGGAGGTAAGGAGGAACTCACGCACCCACTTTAATGCATGCTCCATGCCATTGGTTTGCTGCGAAAGCCCAGCCACCGATCCCTTGCAACTACCTTTTTTCATTCTATTTAGCGATCAGTCGGAAGCTTGGCGAAATCCAACGCCTAGAGCATCGTCCAATCTTTAAACAATAAATCAGGACACCGCCAATTCCTTAGTCAGACCGCGGAGTCCTGATATGCCTCTGACTTTTAAGCCTTACGGCACTCGCTTAGCCATAAACCCAATCTGCTGAAAGATGCTAAGCGCAATCGGCGAATTGAAATCGAAGACATAATCACCGATCTCGCTACCCGGCGGCACCACCTCCCACGCCATGGTCCCAGCGTAGCCGGCCTTGTTCGCAGCCTTATACATCATGGCCATGTATTTGCCTGGCTCTTCTATGTACCCTAGGTGCGGATTTTCGTGAAAGCTAAACCCGGTTTCTTCTAATACGATCGGCTTGCCCATGCCGTGGGCGACGTTAGCCCGATCGGTGATGAAGTTTGTTAGAAACCAGTCGATATCGCTGGACGGGATGCCCCAGTTGCCCGGATAGGGATGGATGGTGGCAAAATCAATCGTCGCGAGGCTCAAATTGCGGGAAAAGTCGATGCCCTTTCTGCCGTTTGACAGCCAAGAGTGCTTGGAGGCTTCCTCCTGGGTCGATGGACTCGCTTTGTAGCCTTCTTCACCGCTCGAAATGAGATGATTGCGGTCCAGTGAGCGTATGTGCTGCGACATTTCCGCGAGCCAGTGGTAGACCAAATCACCTGGTGTCCCACCGCGGTTCAATTCGTAGTCATCCTCGGTGTGCAACTCGTTGGTCAATTCGATGGCCATGATCGTCGGATCATCGCTGTAGCTGCGATGTTCGCCGCGATGTGCTTGGTAAATAGTGTTTTCGCGATGGAGCAGTGTGCCGATGTGGTGTTTAAAGGCCTTGCGGACGAAGGGGTCGGAATAAAACTGGTGAAAGTCGCTACCCCCAGTCACCTGCTTGACCCACCAACTCATCGGACAGTACTCAGCTTGGTAATTTACCAAAGGAAGTATGACCTTTATCCCATAAGTACGGGCGGCATCGATCGCCAAATCTAGGCGGCGAAGTGCGGCCTCATCGTAGGTTGCTCCGTCCTTGTTCACGCTTTTGAGCATCGCCTGCTTGCTTTGATCGCCACAAGAAAAGCCCCAAATACGAACGACGCGGATGCCACGCTCGTTGTACTGACGCATGATGTCGTAGACTTCGTTGTCGGCCTGACGATCAATGAGGCCCAAACGATAGAAGTTGGAGCCCTGAAAATAGAAGGGCTGGCCATCCAAGAAGAATTGCGTGCCACTGGCCGAAACATAGCCCGATTCCACGGACGAGGCGATCTGTGCCACAGGGTGCGAAATTTTTTCTTCCGAACGCTCAGATGGGGGCACCACAGATGCAGCGGCGAAGGCAGGTGCCGCGAGCTTTGCCGCCGAAATCAGGCACAAGGCCAAATAAGGTAGGAACATGTTGCGCATGTGGCTTTCCCCCGATGAGACGCAGAATCTGCAGCCGAGCAATGTGGCACAGCCACGCCCAGGCGCTTCATCAGCGCGGTCTAATATTTTAAAAAATCGGTCTGTCAATAATTGTAGCAGACCTAGAGTCAACTTGACAAAGGTCTATTGCAGGAATCGACTTCGGCCACACTGGCGCAGCGTAGAATGAAATGAACTGTCGATAGATTAGACAATGCCTGTGCATTGGACAAACGAACGAGCGTCCGACGCGCAACTCGCGCTTAAATCGACTCCACGTCAGATATTTCTTTGATTATTTATGGGCACTTACTTTACGCCATCAAGTCGGCACGACCCTTGCTTCATGTTTGATTCGACGCGGATGCGGAATCGCACCAGATTGCGACTTATGGCAAATGCCATGTAGGAGATAGCGTGCGAGTAAACATGTTCTATTTTCTATCAATCCTGATCGTCGGCATCGGTGGTTGTCAGACCACCCATAAAATTAGCCGACCCGGGACGGGCACTTATCTCAGTGCATTTAAGGTCGCAGACTATAAAGCCGCAGTCGGCGATCCCGATTGGGCGAACGTTGCGATCTCATTGCAACGCATCGACGGCGACCACAAGAGCGTGGCACAGACCTTTCGCCATGATCAATTCAAGGCCAATACCGCATCCAACCCCATTGTGATGGTCGCGCAAGGTACCTACCATATCTCTCTTACCTATACCGACACTGTTGGCACTGCACTATATAGAGCCTGTGATGACGCGGCGAAGCGCGATTACCTGATCAACACGCCGGAATTCAAGACCGACATCGCAATTTGCAAGATAAGCCAAGGCGCACCAACAGCCAATACAGGCGGCACTCCCGTCAGCACTCCCGTCAGCACTCCCGCCCCCACCCCGCTGCCAAGCGGACCCGACCCAGCGACCGGAGGTCTTGAGCCTGCAGCAAAATGCTACGGCCCTGATGGGCGAGTTAAGCCGGGTTTTGACGATGTCGGCGGGTACTGCGTCAATCGCAACCAATCGTTCTATATCCAAGGCGGTGACATCTATAACCGTGGCAAAAAGATCATCGTCAAAGGCGTCAACTGGTTTGGACTTGAGGGTGCTAGCCCGGATTCTTCGGGACAAACCAATATCAGCCTAAGATTAGCAGGCCTTTGGACCGGTCGCAGCATGGAGAGCTTCATCGACGAGATGGCATCGCTCGGATTTAATGCATGGCGCCTACCACTTGCACCTGAATCACTAGACCCGACGACACCAGCCGCCGATGGCTTTAAGTCGATCCCCGAAGAAATCGATCACTTCTTAACCTACACTGCGTCCAAGGGCATGCTGGTCCTCTTAGATATGCATAACTGCGGCAAAAACCGCTACTTCATGGACAAACCAGGACCAGGTGTCGCGGCTTCCGGCTGCGCAACTTATACTGAAGATAAATGGCAAAAGGATCTACAGACCCTTGCCACCATCGCCAAAGGCCATAGCAACGTCATTGGCATCGATCTATTTAATGAGCCCTTTGGACTCAGCTGGAGCGACTGGCTTGGAATGGCTAGCCGTGGTGCTGAAACAGTCCTCAAAACCAACCCGACTATTCTGGTGTTTATGGAAGGTGTTGGCGGCAAAGACAGCAAAACGACCAACACCCCTTTTTGGGGCGAAAACCTGTTCGAAGCCGCGACCAATGCCCCACATATTCCCCAGTCACGCCTGGTATTTTCGCCGCATGTTTACGGACCCTCGGTGTATCAGCAATCCTACTTCAATGTCGCTGGCTTCCCAGGCAATATGGCGACGATCTGGGATGAGCACTTTGGCTACTTAAAAGACCAGGGCTATTGCCTCGTCTTCGGCGAATTCGGCGGCACCTATGTCGGCCTCGACAAGACTTGGAACGATGCTTTCCTTGCTTATATCCAACAAAAAAACATTCCCAATTTCTTCTATTGGGCCATGAACCAAAACTCCGGAGATACCGGCGGCCTCTACTCGGACTCCAGCTGGAAGGTTCTAAACCAGGACAAGCTGAAATTATTGAAGCCGCTGCTGGACCGCCAACCTTAAGGCTGGCGGCCCCTTGAAGTCCGATGTTGACTTATTTCAAGCCAAAGACCGTGGCCCACTCGACGACGCGCGCTGGAGCGATCACCTTACAGTAATTGGCTCCAGCGAATTTCCCTAATCCCTCGTTACCCGTCACCAGCTCAACCGTGTCTAGATGCCATGTATTGTCCGCGGCCTTGCCAAAGCTAAATCCGCCAAACACCCATTTTGGACCAATTTGTTCCCGTGTACTGCGAATGCGCAACGGCCCTAGTTGCAGTGAATGAGCCATATCATCATTCGTGCTCACCGATGTCCAAGTCGACATGTCGCCGTATTTCGCCGCCAAGCGTGCTCGCTGCTGTGGATTAGTCAAGGTCGCCAGCGTATCGACGATCACCTTCGCATTGAGCTCGGCACAGTTTAGACCAGACTGCTGCACGGCAAATCCCGTTTCCTCGGCCAATTTTGCGGCTGTCCGCATTTTACAAAAAAGGGAGCGCGGCGACAGGAAGTGATCCGTTGAGACGTCGGCCACATCGACCTCATCGTCGATCAACACTGGCAAGTGCAAGGTATAGAATTGGCCATCTTGCGCGACCGAGGACTTATCCAAGATAAACGCGAGATCGTCAGGTCCATGACGGTAGATCTTAGATTCGATGTTAATACGGTCCCAAGCTTGGGCATCGACCCATGTAGTGGCGGCTTTTTGTACGTCGCTGCAGACTTTAGGTTCGGCACTAGACGCGAGTGCGTAAGGCAGCAACATGGTTTGCGTGGCCGCAACTTGTCCCTTTAAGGCCTTCAACGCGGCTTGAGACTCAACTCCAGATAGCCGAGTCTGCACCGCCATAAAGTCGACGATGACTTCGGCCATAGCCTGATGCGAGGCGGCTAAACTTTGCTCCGGCTTGATACTGTCACCCTGAAGCGCCGCGCCGTCAGCAAACTGCATGTGGCTAACCCCTGGCAGCACCACGACCGGTTTACTGCCAAAGACGCTCGCATCCTTAGCAGTCAACAGCTGCAGCGTGGCAAATTCGCGCGCCAAGTAGTTTAGACCAGTCAGGCCATCGAGCTCGCCGCCTAGGGTTAAGGTCGGGATGGGAAAGGTGCTGAGCTGCTTGCCGATCACGATCGTGTGCGGCAGGTAGCTACCAAGAAGAATCAGGCCGGGCAACTTTAAGGACTCAGGTACCAAGGTGGCGATGATGCCGCCTTCAGAATGGCCGCCGACAAAAACCCTGGTGTTGGGTTGGGCCACGCCTTCGCTGCGAAGAAAGTCGATGGCTGCCTGAACGCGGCTCTGGGATTCGAGGGGGTTGGCAATCTTGCCGGTGAAGTGCGGCACAAACACCGCAACCTCCCCCGACGATCGCAAGACGATCGCCTCGGCCAAGGAGCTATATTGCTTGGCGTCGACATAGGCGCCTGGAAATAACACCAAGGCCGCCGTCGGATGCTCCGCCGCAACCACCAGCTGGTTCGCAGAGTCTTCGGTCCTGATATCGGCCTGCGCATTAAACGAGATGAAAGCACAGGCGCTGACGAGTAGAGCAACCACACTTTTCATGACAAGCTCCGTAAAAAAGGATGAGATGCATGAGGTATACGGCCACTTAATGCCCGCGCCCAGCTTTTTTTACCTGAGCCTCCACCTCCGTGGAATAAAGCCGCTGCCCAAAAACTTGGAGTGCGGGAAGGCTGGAGAGCAGGATTGATGCAACGAAGTTCCCGAGTCTAAACAACCATCTATAATCACTTGGATTTCAGGGGGCTATAAGAATTTTACCGGGCGCCTTCGGATTTAGCGTACAATCACAATTGGCTAGTGCCTTGACCATCGCTGCTTTTTACTTACTATGGTTAAACAGCACCTAGTCCCATCGTTAAAGTATCGGAGGCCCCCATGCCTAGTTCCATGCGCCCAAGGATCAAAGTCCTATTCATGAGCGAGGATCTTGATTTTAGCCACGCCTTTACAACCCTTGCGGCAGCCTCGGGCATTGAGGTCATCACCAAGCGCACCTTAGCGGACCTGGGTTCCATCGGCTACCTTGGCGACTGCGATGTCCTCCTTGCCGATACCCAGATTGGCCCGCTGCAAGGCCGTGAAATCGCCGAATACGCCCGGGCGTTTTTCCCAGGGCTGCCCGTGCTGCTAGCGGCCGACGAGACAACCGACGCTCAGGGCGTTGGTCTGCCCATAGCGGCCGTGGATGTTTTTTGTAAAAGCAGTCCACTCACTAACTTGGTGTCCCGAGTCAACAGCTTGGCCAAGGCCGGTATCATTGCGAGGTCGCAGCCGCTTCCCGTCGATGGCAACTTAGCCGAGGCCAATTAGATTAGTAGAGGAGTCCTAGATGGAACCCGCAGTCCCGAACAAGTCACGCTTCAGGCGGACCCTGGAAGAAGCCATGCGAGCCCTTGGTTACCCACCTCCCGCCGGCGAGCCTAGCGACTCGCCAAAGATCGAAAAGCCACACCGCGCACGCATCGTCTGGGATCTGCGTCGGCCAAGGGAAAAGCGCCAGGTCTCGGTGAGCGCCGAGTCAATGCTGGATATTTGAAGTCAAACGGTGAACACCACTTCGCGCTCCTCAACCCGAATACGTGGCGGCTCCGGAGTCGTCGCAGCGACTGGCCCAACCGCAACGACCATGTTAATTTGAGCCCCCCTCGGCAGACCAAGTAACTTTTTCACCAAGTGGCTGTCAAACCCCTCCATCGGGCAGGTGTCGTAACCTTCCGCCTTGATGCCGAGCATGAAGGTTTGAGCGGCCAGGGCGCAGCTCTTGTGCACGACGATATCCAAGTCGCGGCTGCGCACTTGGCGAACCATCGGCCTGAACAGGCCGACGACCTGCATCGTCAGATATTTGGCATAACCGATGAGGCCAAAGGGGTCGTTCAGATAAAGAAAGGGAATCAACTTTTCGTAGTAGCTGAGAATGCGTTGCTGCTCTGGTCCGATATTCGGGGCAAAGACACGACGTAGGTGCGCCGCCATAAACTGCGCTCTAGACCGCCAGAGATCACGACGGGTGACAAACACCACCATCTCGCGCGAGGACCGAGCCGCTTTCTGACCGAGGCATGCGTCGGCCAGAAGCTTGAGCTTGTCTGCGCTCCGTACTCGGTAGAAGCCCCACAGCTGCAGGTTACTGCTGTTGGCGGAGTAGCTAGCCAGGGTCAAGCTGCGCTCCACTGCAGCGCCATCAAAAGGTGCATGAGGATCGAACACCCGATGCGTGCGGCGAGCCTCGACAATCGTTTTAAAGGCAGCAGCAAGGGCAGTCGTCATGGCTAAACATCTCCGGTTAAAAGCGCCGGCTCCACTCGAGCAAGGCCGTCACAGCTTCGGTATCAGCATCGGTATTGCGCTCAATATAGGTCTCAACGGACCAATCGCGCGCCAGCCTCTTTTGTACCCCAAGCTTTTGATAATCGCCAAGGTCGGAGCCTATATTCACGGAGGTCCCCTTACCGACGGTAATCTTGGCGGTAAAGGCATGACTCTGCGGATTATAGCCGACGCTCTGCACTGGCGTCGAAGCGAGCAGGTACATCGAGGCCAAGCTTAATGCGCCATCAGCCGCTGCACCACCGAAATTGTCGACCGACTTCAGCTGATCATCATCCAGCTCGTTCATCTCCTTGCCAAAGAGCAGGACGGCGATCAGCTGGTTTTGCGGCCGCGGCGGCTGGCTACTCAGGACGACCTGAGGCGACTTCAGGGTACCAAGGATCAAAATCGTGATGGTGTAATCGGTGTATTCGACCCGCAGCTTGCCGTCGATCGTCGGCGCAGCCTGCGGACTCAAGAACTCGACGTCGAAGCGATCGACGTAGGCTTGCCGCCGAAACAGGTTGAGTGGAAACTCTCGCACCAGAGCATGGCCGCGAGGCGTCGTGTCACTGCTTGCAGTGACCGCGACGGCGATGGGGATCGGTGCCTTCGCCAGATTCGACACGAGATGCAGTGGATTTGTTGGCGGTGATACCACCTCGACCTGATACTTGAATGCATCCGGAGCCGGAGGCGCGGGAGGTCCTACGAGAATATCCGGATGCTGGTTTTCGAGGACGCCTCGCGACACCGCCTCAGCGCGCACCGCCTTCGTCGAACGCATGCGCTTATCCGGGAACAACTGCGGCGCGGCGCCATCGGCCAGAGTGATACGAGGCAGTGCCAGCTGCACATCGCTAAGCTCCGCCTTCACCTCCAGCTGGGGTGCCACCGCATCGCCCAAAGGATCCAAGCGGAGTGTTCCGATGACGTTGGTATCAAGGTGCTGGACGTCGTCTTTTCCGGGTTCACCCGATTTAAGCCGAGAACGAAAGATCAACGGTACCACGATGCCGCCGTTAGCTAGATCACCACTGCCTCGGATCTGCGCCGATATATGGCCGCGAAGTGCGTTCAGCGGCGCGGGGACGGCATATTTACTAGCACCGAGGGATTTGACCAAAGCGCCAAAGTCCGGAATGTTCAAGTCGGTCGTTGAATCGACATACATGTGTAAACTATGCGGCCACCCACTAAGGTCTCCACTCACCGTCACGGCCGTCGTGCTTGTCGCCGTGAATTCACGCGTTCTGATCGGCACCAAGTCCACATGCAACGCGCCTTGGACCGCACCTTTTGCAGAAGGGGGCAGAGGTGTGTTCACGGCAGCACCAAGCTGCAGCTGAATTGCAGACGGCCAATCCAGAGGCACCTCATCTTGGTGCGGCAAGCGTTCGAGGAGAATGCCGACACCACAGCCAAGGTTGAACTGACCTTGATCGGGCCAGACATGATGCCAACCTAGGTTGATCCGGCATGCATCGAGCGTTAGGCGTTGGACATTTGGCACGACGCCAACGAGCGAGCCTGCCAACTCGGCCGAGACTCCGCGGTCATTCAGTGTCCCGGCGAGATCTGCGACAGCTCGTTGGTCCTCCTTCTTCGTCGCGGCTTGAAGGTGAAACTCAACCACCCCCGGCGCCACATTGCGCGTCGTCGCCTTGACGACCACCTCGCCGCCTTTGTTCAAGGTCGCAAGGCCCTGCGCCTGCAACTTCCAAGGCGCAGAAAAATGACCCTGTCCGCTTGTCAGTCGCACGTCGGCGACTGCAGTGTGCAGCGGACCTTTACCGTCACCCTTGCCATTCACGTCTAGGCGCCACTGCGCATGATCACCCATCGACTGGCCCTCAAGCGTCACACCGCCGCTGATATGACGATCGTCTTGTACCAGATCGATTTGACCTAGCTCGACGCGCACCGGCGCTAAATGGGCGCGCTGCAGCCAAGTCGGCACCAACGATGCTGTCGGGTTGAGAACCTCGCCTAAGTTAAACGAACTGCTGGTCGCAGCAGCCGGCTTCGGCACCGCTTCACGTTTGAGCTGCAGCTCGCCACCCAGCGCCTCAAAGGGGCCAACCTGAGCTAGGCTCAAGACCCCGCCCTGCAATGCCGCAGTGACCTCACCCTGCACCTTCGCAAAGCAGCCACGCACGCCCGACGAACTCGCCTCGGCGCAGGATTTACCGAGCTTAGCCCCCACCACCAGGGTCTCGCCTTGCTGCACCAGACTCGCATCCAAGCCACCGCTAACCGCCAAAGCACCACTCTGCAGCTGCCATGCGTCCACTTGGATCCGCATAGGCATCAAGCGCGCCGATTGCAGCACAGGTGGCAAAGGCCACGTTGTGCTCTGCGCTTGCGACGCTTGCGGCCCTGATGCAGGTGCGGCGACCTGATCAGGCCATCTCAAGCTAAGCGTCTTGGCTTTGACATCTAAGGGTCCGAGCTGCGTCAAGGCAAACAGATTGTTGATCACCGCCAAGCGCACCGTCGCGTCACCTACGCCGACGCAACCGTCCAAGGTCACTGGCCCTTGTCGCAAGCAAAACGGCGCAACATGCAACGACATCTCGACACTCGAGGGTGCAACAGACGACGGCTGGTCCGACGTCAGCGGTGTCACTCGCAGCTGCACGCCGCCGTCGACACGCCACCCAGCTCCCTGCGCACTCACCTCTTTCCACTCGATCTGCACCGCCTGCAACTGCGTGCCTTTAAGCCAGAGGGGGCGCGGTATGCGTGCCCAGTCTATAGGCGAAGGATTCGCATCCCCGGTGTCCGGCATCGGACCAAGTGCCAACTGCTCACCAAGCAACCTTACCGGACCAACGCTGACCACACGAACATGATCAGGATGGACATCGACTGCAACAGCCGCATAGACCTCAGGTAAACAAGTCGACAGGTGATAGGCGGGCAATTGCGCGCAAACATGAGTTAACTGTAGTTCAAGCGATTTAATCCAAGTGTGCTGGCTGGAGGCATGGACTTCGGCATGATCCCATTGCAGGTAAATACCCTGGGTCGCAGCCATGGTCGCAGCGACACGTAAGCTTACCGTGTTCAGCAAAAGCGATGGCCAAAAAAATCCTGCCACCACCAAGCCAAGCAAGGCCACCACTAGCGATGCTACTCCAGCAGACACCACGGAAAGGGTCTTCAATGCTCGCCGCATGATCAAAATTCCTCGCCAAAACTCAGATAGAACACCCATCTTTCAAGACCGCGACGCTCGTCGGCAGAAGCATGCGCGACCATCCCACGCGCTGCCGTCAAGCGCAGGGACCCAAGTGGGGACTGCCAGCGCATGCCAAGGCCAGGCGAATAATACAGCGGTCGATCGAGTTGCAGGGAGGTTCGTCCGGTCTTGCCCAAATCATAAAAGAGCAGCGGCTGAAGTCCGGCCGGTAAGCCCGCCGCAAGACGCGCCTCCAAGCCGAGATAGGCCGCGGTCAATGCTCCCTTGCCGCCAGTCGGCAAAGCGTCCCGGGCAAAACCACGCATATTGGTCGAACTACCGAGAAAGTGTCGATACATCGGCGGCAACTCCGCTAAGTGCTCAGGTCCCGCACCGATCACGGTGGACGCTACCGAGCCACGCATGCCCAACACGATCAACGGTGGCGCTAAGTCACGAACGTTCCACAACGCCTGCCCATCAAACATCAGTCGCTGAAAATCCACCCCAGATCCCAGTGCCCGCATCGCCAACGTGCTGCCCAAACCAAGGGCGTAACCCGACCGGGGCGTTGGATGATAGTACTCAAAATCATGCGTCATCAGGCGCGCTTCACCATCAAGCGCGACGATATGCGAATAGACCGGGCCGTCACCACGGATGGTCCGCACCAGTTCCAGCGCCGGGCCAAAGGCAAAGGCCACACCATAGGTGGCGTTGTCAAAGGTGGACGCCGGCGCCAAGCGAATTTTACCCGAACGCGCTTCAAAGGTATTTTCGTCCGCACGCTGGATCTGCAGCATGGGCTCGATATGAAACCGAGTCGGCTCGCGCAGCACGTACCACTCCCCTCTCGCCGTAAAATTCTGCAGTCGCTGCGACAGCTGCAGGTTAAGGGTATAGGACGACGCGGTGCGATCAAGGCGACTATTGTGGAAGGTTGCGCGCGCCAGTGGTCCACGCTCCGTGTTGTAGCCAAATCCCGCCGTGGCCTGGCGCGGCAGACCGGGAATCGACTTTTGCGACACCATGGCTCCTGCGGGTGTACAACGAGCAAAAAAGTGGGTGCTCAGAAGCAGGTCCTTGCGGGTGATCCGATTCGCGGTCAAACCAAGCCAGTTATTGTTGAATTCGTCGCCGACATGAAAGGCATCATTGCGACGGATCACACCCGGATCGACTCCCGGCACATCGTCGGCCTCGATCGCCGCGATCACTTGCTTGGCGCCAGCCACCATCGAAACCGTGATTTGACCGGTGTCGGTATTCGCCCGCGAGGTGACCGTAGGGCAAGGGTAACCAGTCGCCTTAAGCTCGGAGCGGACCCAATCCTCCAGATCATCGAGTAGCTTTGGCGTCAGCGGCTCCCCTGGTGGTTGCCAGTAGCGACTAATCAATAGTGTCGGCGGCGCCCCCTGGGTCTGAATCTCCTGAACCAGCGTGGCCTCACCCAGCGCTACGACCATCCGCTCGTCCACGATCGTAAACGTCGGCCGGTAGTAACCGCGACCTTGAAGAAACGACGATAGAAAAAGCTTCGCTTGATTTGCCGGTACGTCCGACCACGGCGGATTTTTATCGTCGCCGCAAGCCAAGCGACGTTCCATGTCGGCCGCCTCGACTTTGTGATCTGAGACGAGGTGGATATGTCCACAAAGAGCCGTCGTAACCGGTGGCTTTGCACGCGCTACGCTGGCGCACAAAGCGACTAGAATCCCTAGAACTAAGCTCACTGTACGGCGATGACTGGACGGACAACGATGCGGGGTCACAAAGGCCTACCTTAGCACCGCGAGATTGAGTGGCTGGGGGGTGCCGAGCCAAAATGCGTGGTGCGTGTGATCGAGGAGTTCGTGCCCGGACTGGGGATGTAGCAGAACCGGCAAAGGGCCATGGTTGACCATGATAAATGCCAGGACCTCGGGCAAATCCGCCGCCTGAATATCGATGCCAAACATCGGTGCCCCGTGCGGACCGCGCGGACCATCGGCCATCGTATAGACTTTTAGGCGGCCGCCAGCCAAGCCAAGCAAATCGTCACGCAAGGCCGCAGCGAAGGAACGCGTTTCCTGAGTGAAGTAGATGTGGGCATGAAACTCGAGAATCACACCGGTGGTGTCAATGCGGGACATGCTACAGGCTACCTATCATGCTGCTTTAGACTTCGCAGACCAGATTAAACATGGCTCAAAACTATGGCTTAGGACAAAAGAGTCATCTTCGCCAGACAGCGTTCGATAAGCGCACGGGCGACGGTGGCATCGCCCTTCGTCTGCAGCTCCTTCTTGGCCTTGCGCACGCTTAGGCGCAACACCTGCAATTCTCCTGGTGCATAGGCCGAAGCCACGGCAAAGACCGTTTGGTCATCGCCTAGGAGCAACTCGCTGGCGGTCGCGGCGCGCGCCGCTACCTTTTCGTTGACCTGACTGGCTGCCGCAGGGGTCTGGTCAATGGCTGCCAACGCCGCACGAATGGCTTCCTCGTCGCAGTCCTCCATCACCCGACCGATGTACTGGATCTGCCGCTTTCTCGCCCCGTGTACCTCTAAGCGTCGCGCCTCATCGACGGCCCGGCGCAGCTCGACCGGCAACTCAAGCTTTGCCAATCGTCCCGCCGAGAGTTCGACCAAATCTGCACCGAGTTGCCGCAGGCTTTCGTTATCCCGCTTGCGCCGACTGCGCGAGGGGCGAGCAAAGGCTTCGAGCTGGTCCTCCAGCGCGGCTAATCGTTCGAGCTCGGTCGTGAAAGCTAGTTTAGGCGACATGCTTGCTCCAAAGGCGGGGAGCAGCTGATGTAGCAAAAAACCACCCATTTTGACACTATTCTAATATAATCTACTATGATTTCTGTAGTTTCCAGCAGCCGCCCCGGCCAAAAGGCCGCTTCCCAGGCGCTGCCTCAACGACGATCGTAGTCCTTGCACCCGGGACTCCCGCCGACAGTCCCCGGCACGGCCTCGCGTTCGAGAAAAGCCGTGCGGATCTCCGGAACTTCATCAAGCCGGACCACCTTATACCCTGCGGACGTCACCAGTGGGATCAAGGCCTGGAGCAAGGCAGGAGTCTGACTATAGCCATCGGTAAAGCGAATGATGCCCTGCTTCTTTAAATTGATGGCGTCGAGGTAGCGCTGGGCGCAATCAGCTGGCGTCAGCACCTCGCGCCAACACCCTGCATCGATCGGATCCACGCCGCCGGTGAAGGAGATATCAGAGCCGATCGGCCCGACGTATTTTTGCAAACCCTGCTTGTTTAGATAGTCAGCGATCTTATGATTAAACGAATTGGTGGCGGAACGAAAAAAGAACATATTGCCGACGATCTCAGGCTGAATCATTTGATCCACTTGGCGCAACTCGGCGGTCGGCAGAGCCACGGCCTCGAGGTTGGCGAATGAGTAAGTACCGTTGCCGATCAAATGACCATTGCTACGTAGGTGGGCAAGGATGCCTTGGTGCACCACGTCTTTGAGCTTTTTGCCGACGACAAAGAATGCGCCGTTGATTTGCCGCGCGGTGAGCAGGTCGGCGATCTCAAGGGTCACCGGTGTCGGCGATCGATCGAAGGTAAAGACCAGGGTTTTATCCAGCAGGGTCTTACCGGTAATCGGCGCATCGGCGATGCCGCTGGCGGCGACTTTACATCCAGGACCTGGACCACTGCCGCTGCATCCTTGGATAAACAATAAACAAAGACCTAGCTGGGCAGCTAAAGCGAGGAGTCGTCGCATGTGCAAAAAAGGCCGGCATGGCAGGTCGGTTGTCGACGCCTGAGTCCGCATGATTGGCAACCCCCGAGGATTTCTCTGTGTTATGTAAGATGCTGAATTTATAACAGTATTCTTTCTTGGCGTAAAGCCGAGAAGCAGTTCTGCGTGGAAAAAAGCCGGTGCCCAAAAACTGGGAGGTTGGGAACGCTGGAGGGCAGGGGGCTGGATTTTTGTAGCAAAGCCGATGTCCAACGCTAAGCGCCTGAGGTTATTAGATAGTTTCTTAATAAACGGTTATTCTGTTATGATAATAGCTCACCATCCCACGTCCGTGTTCAGCCCGACCCCGTCACCTATTACCATCGACAACCACTCCATGACGGATACACCTCATCCTGTCAAAGTATCGACCGCTGCAGACAAGGCGCGCGGCCAGGCGGCACTTCGCGCGACGATGGCCAATGCGTCCAAACTAAGCATCGCCATGGCGATCACGATCCCGCTGGGCTTTGTCACGCGTATCCTGATTCCCCGGTTTCTCGGGGTGGACAAGGCGGGTGTGTTCTTCTTTGCCGAAGCCTTTCCCAACATCGCCCTGATGCTGCTGCCCTTAGGCATACCGGCCTACATTCAAAAGTCCGTGCCTCCAGACCATGGTCACGCGCGGGTCATTCTCATGCCGGTGCTAGTGCTGCAGGCGTTTCTGGCGATGCTTTTAATCCTCACCGTCCTTGGCTACATGCAGCTGGTGAACTACGAACGGCAGATCATCGAACTGACCGCGATCATGGCGATCTACCAAACTCTGACCATCTTCCAGACCGAGGTGTTGCTCAATATCTTCGTTTCGGTAGGACGAATAAACCTCGTTGCTGTCATCAATGTCGCCTCCAAGCTGCTACTCGTCGCTCTGGTTTTGGCTAGTTTGCTCTATGACAGCAGCAATCTTCATCTGCTAGCTGCGGCTTTTACGGTCGCCCAACTGGCGATCGTCGCCGCGACTCTGTACCGAGCAAAGGTCGCCGGCATGGTCGGCAAAACCATGTCTGCCTCCGTATTAAAAGGCGTTATTCAGATCAGCTTGCCGTTTTTTCTCGCCAGTGCCCTAGCCAATTCCAGCGGCACGATTGATATGGCGGTGCTGTCGCGCCTTGCCGACTTTCATGAGGTCGCGTACTACGGCGCCGTCATGCGTATCCAGAGCCTCTTTCTCTTGCTGATCCCGCTCATGGCCAGCGCCGTGACCCCCTTACTATCGAGTACCTACGCGCGTGACCCGGAGGAATACAAGCAGCTCGCCTCACAGGCGATGCGGATCCTCATGATCTTCGCCTTTGTCTTCTGTATGGTGAACATCGGTTTTGGCCACGAAATCATTGCGCTGATTTATGGCCAGGAATTTGCTCCGGCCGCCAAAGTGATCGGACTCAACGGACCGGTCGTACTGGCGACCTACATCAGTATTTTTCTGGTTCACAACATCGTCGTCACGACGAATGGTCACGGTCTGGTCAAAATTGTCATCTTGGGATTCCTCCTCAACTTCGGGCTCGACTATCTCTTGATCCCCATCGGAGCGAAGTGGATCGGCGCCGGGGGAGGAGCCTGCGGCTCGATGGTGGCGACTCTGATCACCGAGCTCATCAACATGGGTCTACTCATCAAACTTTCAAACAACACGGTCTTCAATAAACGAGCGACCTATACGCTATTCATGGTCGGCCTTGCGACCGTCGCCTTTGGCGCCACCAATAGCCTGTGGTTTGACCTGAATATAGTCACGAGAATCGCGCTTTTCAGCTTGGCGATTCCGATCTTTCTCGCGGCAACCCGGCTTGTGACCCTGAGCGATCTCACCGAGTTTAAGCAGCTGATATCGAGGCGCGGCCAAACGTAGTTTAGGTGAGCGGCTTGGCTAGGGGCGCCGCGGTCTCGTCGCGCTCTAGAGTAATCGTGCCATCGGACTCCAAGATGGCTGTCTTGATGATGTCTAAGTGGTGGACCCCCTGCTTACGCAGGAGCGTGTGCAGCTCCCCTTCCGAGATCAGCTCGCGCTTTAAATTCGCCAACACGGGTTTACCTTTGTGAATCAGCAGCGTCGGTGTGCCTTCAAAGATCGAGCGGATGCGGCGGCTGCGAAAGTTGATCCAGGCAATCCCCCAACTGACCGCGACCAACACCACAGCAAGGAGCAGCCCGGCCCCGAGCGAATTGTCGCCGCCGTTCATCGCGTTCTGTACGGCGTTGCTGATCAGCAGCAAGGCGACAAACTCGGTCGCAGACATTTGGCCAAGCTGCCGCTTGCCGGACATCCGGATGAGGATCAGCACAAACAAGTAGACGGCCACGGCGCGCAGCACCAACTCAGGCGCACCGACCGTCAATTTCATCAGGTTTTCCAATTAAATCCCCTCAGTAGCTTGGAGCCTGGAGCACTGCGAGTGGCGGCGATTCCTCCTTCCTACCATGGCGACGGCAAAATTGTGTACATTTTCGGCAACCTATGCCAAGCATAGACAGCGGACCGCGGCCGTCCAAAGAGGTCCAGTCGCAGCAAAAATCCGTTGCACCATAGAGGTTCCTTCCATGTCCGCGACCACCCCAGCGAAAGCTGCGAAAAAACGTCACCCTTTAGTTCACCACGCGACCAGGCCGCATGGCATCGTCATCATCGGCGTGCTGCTCTTCGTCGCAGCTTGGGTGCTGTGGAATTTTTGGCTGGCCGAATCCGTGGCAGCGCGAGCAACATTCGGAGGTTGAGAGCAGCGATGACAGGCTCTCAGTTCCTTCTAGCACTCATCGTCACTTGCAGCATCGGCGGGAGTGCAGTCGCAGCAGATTCCAAGGTGAGTCCGTATCTGGTGGTCGACCAGTTTGGTTACCTGCCTGACAGCGCCAAGGTCGCAGTGATCCGCTCGCCGCGGCTAGGCTTTGACGCAAGCGAAGGATCTGCGTTTAGTCCCGGACCCGTCTATCAACTCATCGACCACACCACCGGCCGCGTCGTGCTCAGCAAGCCACCGAGTCCGTGGCAGGACGGTCGAACCGACCCCGCCAGCGGCGACCGAGTCTGGTGGTTTGATTTTTCGGCGGTGCAAACGCCTGGCAATTACTACATCCTCGACCCACGCAGTGGCCTGCGCTCGCCGCGCTTCAAGATCGACCAGCAAGTCTACCGCGAGGTTCTCAAGCAGGCCGTCCGCACCTTCTTCTACCAACGGGCCGGCATGGCTAAGTCGCCGCAGCACGCCGGTAAGGGCTGGGCCGACGGCGCCAGCCATCTCGGACCGCTCCAAGACGGTCACTGCCGGCGCTACAACGCCAAAGGCGATGCCTCAACCGAGCGCGATCTGCAAGGCGGCTGGTATGATGCCGGCGACTACAATAAATACACTCAGTGGACCGCCATCTATATCGTCGGCCTGCTGAAAGCCTATGAAGCAGCGCCTGCCGCTTTTGGCGATGACACCAATATTCCGGAGTCAGGCAACGGCATGCCTGATGTGCTCGACGAAGTGCGCTGGGGCATGGACTGGTTAGAGCGCATGCAAAACAGCGACGGCTCGGTGCTCAGCATCGTCGGTCTGGCCAGTGCTAGCCCGCCTTCAGCAGCCACCGGACAGAGCCTCTACGGCGATGCAAGCACCACTGCAACGCTTGCCGCAGCAGGCGCCTACGCTTACGGTGCCAGGGTCTTTAAAGCCCTCGACGGCAAGAAGTTTGCGGCCTATGCAAACAAGCTCAAGAGCCGTGCCGAGCGTGCCTATGCTTGGGCTGACAGCAATCAACACGTCCTGTTTCGCAACAACGACGCCAGCAACGGCAGCCTTGGTTTAGGCGGTGGCCAGCAGGAGACGGACGACCACGGCCGGCTGATGTTCAAGCTCTCCAGTGCCTGCTACCTCTTTGAAATCACCGGCACGCCCCGTTACAAGGCCTACTTCGAGCAGAACTTCGCCCAAGTGCGCCTAGTGACGACAAGCTATGCCGATGCTTTTGACGAAGACCAGCAGGAGATGCTGCAGCACTGTGCCGCAACCGTCGTCAGTGCGCCATCGGCCAAACAGCGGATTGAGCATAGCTTTCTCGTGGCAGCGGCCAACGCACCAAGGCTTTCCAGCTTCCTCGGCTCGGGCGATGCCTACATGGCTGGCATCGCCACTTACACCTGGGGCAGCAACGCCACTAAAGCCGCTCAGGGCTTGGTTGTCCTGAATGCGTCCCAGCCGGAGCAGCGCGCCCCAAGCCGCGGGCAGCTCGATGCAGCCCAGGGCTACCTACACTATCTGCACGGCACCAACCCGCTTGGCTTGGTCTATCTATCAAACATGGACGGCTTTGGTGCAAGCAACAGCGTTCGCTCCTTCTTCCATCTTTGGTTTAGCGCCGATAGCCAGGCGTGGAGCCGCGTGGGAGTCTCGACCTACGGCCCTCCTCCAGGCTTCTTGACCGGAGGCCCAAACCCCAGCTACCACGCCGATAGCTGCTGCCCCAGCCATTGCAACTGGATGCCCAAAGCCACGGCATGCGACCGTGCCGCGCTCACTCCGCCCTACGGACAACCGCCGGCTAAGTCCTACAAGGATTTCAACCAAGGATGGCCGCTCAACTCCTGGGAGGTCACCGAAAACAGCAATGGCTATCAGGTCCGTTACATTCGCCTTTTATCGCGTTTTGTCCATTAGGACCCAGGGTGTTCGGCAATAAATAGACGACGTCGCACGAAGCCGCCCTTGGTCGGTGTATCATAGTCCACACCCAGGTGCTGAACGACTGCCAACGATAGGGCCATGCATTGACCTTGATGACGCGTCCACGTGCTCGCAGATGGATCGCAGGGCAGCTTGCGGCGCTGCTAGGCTGTGCCACCACGGCGCTCGCCGGTGTCAACTCAGTGGAGACCGAGGTCGGCGCCGACGTCGTTGCCACCAGCGACGACTCACCGCTGCTGGATTGTGCGCCCTTCACCTACGACAAGCGGGGCCTGCTCGCGCTACGCGATGTCTATGCCGAGCGCGACCAAACCTATACAACAGGCGTGCTCGGCCGGGCCCATCTGACTGAGCAAAAAAACCTCGCTCCCACCGAAGCCACGGGGGCCATTGGCGCGCAGTGGCGCTCTGGTCGGCACTCCTACAAGCTTGGAACCAGTCTGAGCTACACCACCAGCGACACTTGGGGCTGCTCGACCACTGTTGCTGAACAGCTACAGCGTCGCCGCGACCTACAAAACAAACTCCTCGTACCCGGTCAATCGCTACACACCAGAACCATCGACGCCAGCTATGCTTATCAACTGGATGGCGACCTCTACGGCTTGGCCTTCAACAACACGACGCGCACCGCTGATCAAAAAGACGTCGCCAACATCGCCGACGCCAGCTGGACCCATAGCAGCTCAAAGACCCTGAAGCTCCAGGGCATCGTCGGAGGGGGCGTGCACACAGGCACCTTTGATCCGGAGACCTTTACCCATGCCGGGGTCAATGCCGCCTACCAGCCAAGCCGCGTGGCTAAACTATCGCTCAAAGAGGACACCGAGCGCCGCAATACGGGTGAAGAACGGCTCAAGATAGAGGCTGAACTGGACCATCGGTCCAGCCCCATCTTTTCCGAACAGCTCAGCACGTCCATCCAACGCGTCATCCATAGTCAAATCAGCTCCAGTGCTGAGGCTCACGCCACTGCGACTGCCGCGTTTAGGCAATGGACTCACACCATAGGTGCCCACCGGCTGCAGATCGACGACGCCCGACACTCTTCGAGCAATTGGTACACCGTTGCCACGGCTCACGCCCTGACGAGGCAGCAAGTCCTCGGCGCTCATGCCAGCTATGGGTCGCAGCAGCCCGCCGAGATGCGCATGATGTCCTCCGCTGGGGTGAACTACGCCTTGCAGGTGGGCTCTCCTGGTGCCCGCAAAGGCCGTCCATCGGCGAGTTGTTCCTGGACCGCATCTTATACCGCCACACGTTTAGTCAGTTTTACCGGCGTGACCAACACCGTTCGACAAATACAGGCTGGCGTCCTGGGGACCTTTTAGCCGAGACGTTTCCTGTTGACTTCCCTTGCCGATCCTGGCTTGATAGCTTAACTGTCTATTTTTTAATGTTTTTTCGTGAGACTACGCAGTGATGCGATTTGCCTGGCTAGCGTGCGGCCTCGGCCTCTTTCTGCCCAGTTTGGCCCTCGCCTGCGGCAAGGGAGAACTGCAAACGCTTATCGACAGCGCGCAGAGCCTCGCTCCCGAGACCGAAGCTCAGGCGGCGAAGCTGCTGAGCTGCCCGAATGAAGTGGCCGCGACCATCCAGTGGTTGGCTTTCTTTCGCGCCGTCGGTCCAGGAGCGAACAAAACAGTCGCCAACATCCGCGCCGTCGCCCCGAACACCGGCGCTCCCAAGGCCATAAGCAACGACATCACCCAGGCCTACATCGGCTCCTATACCAATCTAAAGGCCAAATTCGATTCCGGCGATCCGACCTACCGCGACGAACCCCAAGTCTACCTCGCCCTGGCCCGGGCGCTGGTGCGCCATGGTGATTTTATCGAAGGTCGTTCGTTCTACGCCAGCTACCTGCGCCTGGTTCGTTCCGCGTACGCCGAGGAGATCGAAAATCTCTACAGCTACATTTGGGAAGGCCGCCTTGAGCAAGCTCAGCATGACCTAGATAGTGCCGATTTTACCGACACGCCGCCGGAGTATCGCCGCTCGATCGATCACGGCAAAGACTTGGTGCAACGACTACGCGCCGCTAGCGGTAAGACTGAGACCAAAGTCCAGGTGCAAAGCGCCGCCATGTTTAGCACCGACCTCGAAGGCTTTGCTATCACCGACGAGTTGCAGCGACTGTCGACCGGCCTCAGCTACCATGGTGTCCTCGATGCCTCCTGGCATCATCACCTGATCCGAGAGCTGAGCTACGACAAATCGACGCTAAACACCGATGAATTCCTCGTCGGAGCGGACCACACCTTCGGCAACCGCGTCAACCTAACCGCGCACCTGGGATACTTGACCAGCGCTGACCAGCACTACCTAGGCGACGCGCGACTGCGACTACGAGTTAAAAACCAACTATGGCTTGGCGCTGGCACCGACCGTCAGGCCCTTTTAACCACCGTCCCCTTAACCTCCAATGCCCTTGGTTTACTGCAAGACCGCACCTATGTCGAAGGCGGCTGGCCAGGTTGGCTGATCGGACGCTCAGCCTACCTGCGCGACCAAAACCGCGCAGCATTTCAACGCCATGAGATCGAACTACGCCAACCGCTCAAAGCCATCGACTCCGGCGCCGAAGTCATCGGCGTCAGTGCGCTCGCCCTCTATGAGGCCAGGCCCCAGCCTAGTCCTGACTACGAAAGCGACCATAGCACGGCAAAGCTCGGCCTCGGTGCCTTTGCCGAGCAGCATCTCGGCGCAGACTGGGCCATCAACGCCGATATCCAGTACCTACTGGCGCAAGTTCAGCCCTTCGGCAGCAACACCACCCGGCAACTCTCCGGCGCTGAAATCAAAACCCGTCTCAGCGACCGCATCGCCGACAACTGGTTTGTCACCGCCACCTTCGCCTACAGTGCGCGTGAGACCGGACGCCCATCACAAACGATTGAGCAGCGCATGGCGATCTTCGCCGCCATCGAGTTGCGGCCGTAGATTGCTCACTCGGCGTGGATGATATCACCGCGTTCCAGGTAATAAAAATCGACGCCTTTGCGACCGCGCAAGAGGTCTTTATAACTCGTGACGTAGCGCTTGACGTCATGATCTCCGACCCGTCGGATCAGGTAGATCTGCCCCGCGGCAAATTCGGTCAAACCGCCGGCGAGGATCACACCTTGTAGCAAGGTGGTTCGTCCCTTCAGAAGACGCGCACCCCGCGTGGCCACTTCACCAGAAAAATACACCTCAAAGCTCAAGGCATCGGTCACACTGATGGCGACCCGAGCTTCTCGGACAAAGGACCTCAGCTGCTGCTCCACCTTCTGGGCTAGCTGCACCTGGGTCAATCCCTGCGCTTGAATAAAGCCGATCAAGGGCATCTGCACCATGCCCGATGGCGCGACGACGTAATCGCCGGACAAAGACTCCTCGCCGTAGACTTTGATGGTTAAGGCGTCACCGGGTCCGATCTTGTAATCGCCAACGCGATCGAAGGTGCCACCTTTGGCAAGGGTGTCGATATCTTCAGTGGCCATGGGACGCGTACACGCAGCGACCAACAACATGACGGACAACCAAGTCATGCGCTTAAGGTGATGGATCAGACCGTGTTGAGTCAGCGTCGTCATGCAAGCAACCAGGGATGGCGGTACGCCCCGAGAACCGGGACATTGCGATGGAGGGCATAACCACCATTATACTCTGCAACCCCCCGAGCGCAACTGGGCCCAATCTGCCTAGCTAGCGATGGCTGTATTAAATCCGTGGCCACCACCAGGCGCAGCCATGGCTTTGGTCAACGCACCAGGGCTATAATGGTCCTATCCATACGCCACCGCACCAGCTGCTGTCCGGCTCGCCCACACCCCACATCCACATGGCTCACGATGCGCTTTAAATCCCTCGATAGTTGGCGCGGCCTATGTGCGATCTTAGTTGCGCTCTATCACCTGGGCTTTCAAAGCCACTTCGGCGTATCGGCGTTTGCGCGAGGGAGCTTTCTCTTCGTCGACTTCTTCTTCGTGCTCAGCGGATTCGTCATGGCCCAAGCCTATGTTGGCCGACTGCAAACGAAGGCAGACTTCACGACCTTTCTCATTCGCCGCTTTGGCCGCCTTTGGCCTCTGCACATGGCCGTGCTGGCCGCCTATTTTGGCGAAAACGCGTTTAAAGCTGCAGCTATTCAGGTCTTCCACCTGGTGCCAAAGACGATCCCATTTACTGGAGCAGTATCATGGTCCAGCTTGGTGGCTAACGTGTTCCTGTTGCACTCGATGGGCCTCACCAGCGAGCTGACGTGGAACGGCCCGAGTTGGAGTATCAGCGCCGAATTCTGGGCCTACATGGTCTTTGCTGCCGTGCTCATGCGACTACCGCGCGCGCTCGTCACCGCTAGTCTGGTCATCAGCATCGCCGCAGCGACCGTCTTAATGACCCATTCGACCGAATTCATGGATACGACGTTTCGCTTAGGCTTTGTCCGAGGCCTATACGGATTCTTCTTAGGCATCATCGTCCACCGCTGCTACCTGCGCTGGGGACAGCACCCCCTCGCCGCCGCAACCGCCTGGGAAGTCGCGATCGTCGTCGCGGTTATCGCCTTTGTTAGCGGAAGCTATGCCGGTGCCTGGTCCTATGCCTCACCGTTGGTCTTTGCCGCGGCGGTCTTTATCTTTGCCCATGACCAAGGTCGGTTGTCGCAACTGCTGACCAAACATCCTTTCCAGGCCCTCGGCACCTGGTCCTTTTCCATCTATATGGTGCACAATTTTTTAGTGACGCAGCTAGCCATTTGGGTAGGCAGATTGAACCGGGTTATAGAGTCGCGGCTATCTCCCGAACAGTTCCAAACCTTGCTCAAATGGTTTGCCAATCCCTATGTCCTAGATGCCCTAACACTGGTGTTCATGTGCGGCGTGATCCTGGTCTCCGCCCAGACCTTTCGCTGGGTCGAAGAACCCAGTCGCCTTTACTTCAATCGTCTGGCCTCGGCGCGAACAGCGGCCGCCCAGCAAAAGGCGGCCAAGAGGTGAGACTTCCTTAGGTTCCAGAGCCAGTACCGACAGGCGGAACCACCGGTGGAATCGTGAGAGAGATGTTCTGACTATAAACAGAGCTCACATTCCCATTGATGTCATTTAACTGCGCCCAAATGGTGTACTGCACCGTGCCTGTCCCGACGACGGGAAAGTTCAGGACGTGGGTAGGAGCATAAGGCAGGTGATCGCCAAAGTTAGCTGGGCTTCCGAGCGGGACCGCCGAGAACCGCATTTCCTTAGCGATCAACGATTGCGGCGCGCTCATCGCGAGGTTCACACTGGCGACGTTACCACCGGCATTAGCCACCACCGTGCCGCTACCCAAAGCTAGGTTGACTGTCCCAGCCGGGAAAGGATCAAAAAAGATATTTTGATACATGACGCCGCTAAGATCACCATCGCTATTCATAAACTGTACGGCGATGGTTTTCGGTCCACCGGTGTTTTGTAGAGAGAAGACCTGGTGGCTGTAAGGATCGCGCCAGTTCTGGGTGATCGCGCCGTTGGTCAGGTTGCTGATCGCAGCCTGATTGATGGCGTTTGCTCCTGAGTTGGTGACGACGGCAATGCCGACTTTAATCGCCGATTCAGGCAGGTTAAAGATATCAATCGAAAGGACCCCGTCGATCACCGTAGGCGCCACAGCGCTCACCGGCAAGTTATCGACGGTGAAATAGGTCCGCCCGTAGGTTTCAATAAAGGGGACGACGGTGATATTTTGTTCGTAGGCCGAGCTAATCAGCCCACCCTTGGTACGAAACTGGAGAAATAAGGCCTTGGTCCCCGACGAGCTAAATGTGAAGGTCGCCTGACTCGTCGCTGCTAACCAGGTTCTCTCCGCAACCGTGGACACGGCTCCACCGACGGTGATCACGCTGATGGATCCGTTGTTGTTCACACCGTTGGCGGGAGCATTCTCAAAGATGCGCATTTCCAAGGCTTTTGGCGGAACGTTGATCTGAAGAGTGACCAGTCGGCTGGTCGATGTTGGTGCGCCGCCATTGATCTGGAATCCAGGAGCCGGCATAGCGAATAGATCAATATTGACCTTTTGGCAGGATACCTGACTGATAAAGGCGTTGTCGTCTTCAACTTGGATGCAGACGTCGCGGTTTCCAGCGACATAGTAGAACAGATTAAGCGGATCTTGCTGCGGCACGAACAGGAACTGTGCTGTAGGACTCGCAGTTTGCCATAGGCCGTTCTTGATCAAATCGATACTTTCGTTAATCCGCATCTTCGTCGCACCGGGTGGCAGATTGATACTAACGGGAACCACCTGAGTCGACAAAAACCCAGACCCATCACCCAGCTTAAGCCCTAAACCAGGAAAGAGATTCAGAGTCGTCGTGGCATGGTACAAGCCACTCGTGTGACCGTAAGCATCTTGGAACTGACAGAACAACTCGCGAGCCAAGGCCGTGCTACCGGTGCCAGGATCAGTCGAGCTCGGCAGAAAGTCAAAGATCGCACTGCTGTCGATCGGACGCCAGAACGCGTTGCCAATCGACACATCGTCCTGCGCAAAACGCATGCTAACCGCAGCCGACGGTACATGAATGCTGAGCTTAACCCTGGACGTTGGGCTAGAACCGCTACCGTCTCCGATCACAAAGCCGTCAGAATCCGCGAAGGGGTCGACATTCACTCCGGCCTGGTAGATCGAGCTAGCCTGCATTTTTGTGCTGTCGGCAAATTGATAGTAGAGGACCTGCCCGCCGCTTTGCGGGAAGTCGAAGTCAATATCCTGCGACACCGGGTACCAAGGCATATCGGTCTGCGACACACCTGGACTTGAGATAGTTGCCGGAGTGGACGCAGCTGGAGTGGAGGCCGCTGGATTAGAGCCGTTCCCAACGGGCGAGGAGCTCTGCACTGCACTAGGAGCCACCAGATTGGCCGTGCCAATAGTCTTACCGGCGGCAACCAGCCGCTCTTGAGTCCCTAGCGCTTGAAGTCTAGACTGATCGGCACTAAACCGTACGTAAGCAGTCTGGTCAGCCGGGTGTACCGCAAAGCGCTTAGATGTTGGGTGGCCACCCTTGACCAATTCAGCCAACGTAGCGCCTGCCTTTTCCATCACGATGCCATCAGGACCCGTTCCGCTAAACAATATAATGGGATCGGCACGCACCTGGGGAGCGCCCGAGCTGAGCTCTATTTGATCGTAAAAGGCGTGCATACCGGCTGCAGTGACCGTCAGCGGCAGCTTGCCAGCAGGCACCTTATCCGCGCTAAAGCTGCCGTCTGTCTTGACTGTGGCCTGGACCGGGCCAATATAGACGCGGCTGTCGCCAGAAGCACCTTTGATTTGTCCGGCATGAGCCAGAAGAACCTTGCCACTATAGCCTCCAGCAGTCCCAACCGTGATGCTGCCGAGGTTCTTCGCACCGATGTCGGAAAGACTGATCGGAGCCGTTGCCGCATACAGATTCTGGCTGGCCTGGCGGATATATAAAACAAAGGATAAGCGCTGATGATCCATCGTGTTGCCGATCTGGGCAACCTGCGGTCTGGTCATCGAGATGCTAAACGCACCGCTCGCGTCCGTGGTCGCTAGGACCGTGGAGTCTTGTTCGGCGGTGATCGTAGCACCCGCTACCGGGGCCGAATTGGCATCAACGGCGATACCGCTCATTACCAAATTATTGGCGACCACCGCCAAGCTTTGGCTTGATGTCTTGGTACAGCCGAAACCTGCGGCAAATACCACGACTGCTAAACCACCTACTATGACTGATCTACTCATGGCCCATCTCCAACTTCAGCATCAACATCATCGGAACCGTCTGGGCCTTACGAAGCAAAGATCAGGCCAATTTTTACAAGTCGCCTCGAATATTATTATGATGTTTATTTTCAGCAACTTACCAAAACCCCAGGACCTGAGAAGGCTCAGGCCGGCGCATCCATTGTCAAAACCCCAGGCGCCTTGACAAGCTTTTGTGCAGCCCGCTCCATGTACTTTCCGGACCAGGCAGGTCAAACTAATAGGATGAATGCAGCCCCCCGCAGCCAATCCCTCGCCCCGCATCACAGCGCCCTAACCGCCCTAAAGCAGTTGGCCGACGAGCTTCGCCGCCACGTCGATGACAAGGGCAAGGTGGCCGATGTTATGCTTTGCGCGCTGCTCGCCCAAGGTCACGTCCTCCTCGAAGACGTGCCTGGAGTCGGCAAGACCACCTTTATCAAAGCCCTGGCAAAACTACTCGGACTCGGCATGACGCGGGTTCAGTTTACCAGCGACCTTCTACCCGCAGACGTCCTTGGGGTAGAAGTCTACGACAACGACCAAAAGTCCTTTGTCTTTCATCCCGGTCCCATCTTCACCCAAGTGCTCCTTGCCGACGAGCTAAACCGCGCCTCGCCTCGGACCCAATCCGCCCTGCTCGAAGCGATGGCGGAAGGCTGCGTCACCATCGACCACAAGACCTATCCTCTGCCGCAGCCCTTTATCGTCTTTGCCGCGCAAAACCCCACCGAAAGCGTCGGCACCTACGAGCTTCCCGAGTCCCAACTTGACCGCTTTTCGGCCAAGCTCAAGATGGGCTATCCCAGCGAACAGCGCGAACTCGACATCCTGCGCGCGGCCGTCCGCGACCCGCTCGCCTCGGTGCCAGCCGGCGTCATGCAGCTAGCCGAGTTAAAGCAGCTTCAAGACCTCGTCGAGACCGTTCACATCTCCGAGCGCGTCGCCAGCTACGCCAAACGCCTGATCGACCAGTCGCGCACCTCCGGTGGCTTAAGAGTCGGCGTCTCGACACGCGGCGGCGTCATCTGGATGCGCATGGCCCGCGCCTATGCCTTGTATCAGCAACGTGATTTCGTCACACCCGATGATCTTCAGGCCCTAGCCGTCCCATGCCTAGCGCACCGCGTGGTGGCCCAGCCGACGACGTCGGCGGAGGCCGCCATTGGCGATCTTCTTATCAAGGTGGATGTCCAGTAGCCCATGTACTACCCAAGCGTTAACCGCGGGCTGTCCTTCACCAAGCCAGGTATCTATTCATTTTGTTTAGTCCTGACCGTCGGCATGGTCGCCGTGTCGTCCGGGATCAATGGGCTCTATGTCTTCTTAAGCGCTGGACTCGGCGGTTTCATTGTCTCTGGGATGCTCTCTGAGTTGGCCATTCGCAGCTGCTCAGTCGTGGCGATCACCGGCGCTCTAGTCGACGCCGACTCCCCCTTTGTCCTGACCTTTATGGTCGAAAACACCAGCAGCTGGTTTTCGGTCTTTGCCAT
>JAPLFX010000041.1 GCA_026390445.1 Pseudomonadota bacterium | reverse complement strand
TGTAATCAGCCCAATCGATGGGTAGGTATAGTTCGCCGCCCTCGCGGAAGTATTCGGCGAAGTATTCACCAATATATTCACATAGGAGCAGGGCCACACCGGACTCCTCCATATCGTGCTCCATGTGCGCGGCGCGCGCCTCGACCGGATAGTAAAACGAACCATCCTTCGAGCGCAGAATCACCTTCGCATAGACGCCATGGCTGTCTTTGCGCACGCTGACTTCAAAGTAACGCTGGCGCAGGAAGTTGTTGTATTTGCGCCCGAGCAGCGAGGCGAGCTGATCACACTCCGCTGGTGTCACGAATTTCGAGATGGGCTTCATACGAAGGTCGACTCCTCAGAATGCGGTGCAAGTTGAATAAGGCCGCGGTAGACGGAGGAAGCAGCAGCAGCGGTGGCAAAGGTTCGCGCGAACTCCGTCCCACACCCAAGCTGATCCAGCAGCTGGCGCAGTTCGACCAGCACGCCCTGTACCGGGTCTGGAACGACGATCCCGGCGCTACGGCTGACGGCCCAAGTTGGCTCTGGCGCCGCAAGCGCCAGACGTAAGGTCCCCTCGATACTGGTCAGCATGTCCTGGCCACGGGCCCGGGCCAGCTGCGGATCCAGCTCGGATAGCTGCTTGAGCTGTGCGGCGGTCAAGGGCACCGAGCGAAACTCGCTACCGAGTAAACCCTGTGCCATAGCGGTCAGCAGCCGCCGGTCCAGCGGCAGACTAGAGGCCTGCACGTCATCATCAGCCAAAGAAGCAAGAAAGAGGAGTCCGGTGACGGCATCAGTCGCCGCCGCCAGCTCGGCGAGTTGCGCCCGCGAATCGATCGGCGCAAACAACGTTCGTCGCCCCGTCGCCCCCTCATCGATCATGCTCACAGGGCGCGCCGGAAAACGATTGCACAGACCTTTGAGTCGCTCGGTGAAATGCAGTCCGAGCAGCGGCAAGAGCTGCTGATCCAGGGTCAGTTCCAAGACGCCGCGCTTATCGAGCAAGAGCTGACGGCGCATATCTTCAGCACGTGGCAAGCCATGGTGCGCCAGCCGTAGCAAGGCGGCCTCGGCTAGACGCCGCACTAGACTCAGTCCGGCTCTAAACAACAGCTGCGGATGCTCCTGGCGCAGGATCTCCGAGCCAGCACCTAGCTGTCCACCGGCGAGGACATCGAGACCCAAGCCAATCATCGACCGCGCATGCTCCAGCAGCTGCCGCAAGCCGCGCTGGTCATCTGGCTCGATCTGCGTCGCAGCGGCCAGCGAGTTGCCCAAAAACGCTAGGCGCTGGCGTAGATCGTCCACCACCTGACCGCACCACACCTCGGGGTAAGCCTGCAGCACGCGCTGCAGGAAGGACTGCCCTGCGACCGTATCGGGGACCAATCCAGCAGGCTGGTGCAGTAGCGTAAAGGACCATTTGGACCGCAGCGCATCGCAATCGACTGGCTGAAAACAGTTGAGACTTTCGTCGTAGCTAACAAAACCATCCTCTTCGAGCCGCGCCCGGCGAAAGCGGCCAATCGCTTCCTCCTCTTCGTTCGGCGGCAGATGCGAGGCGTGGGCTATCAGCGCGTAAGCATAATCGACATCGGTGCTCATCGTCGCCTCGATCAGGCCGAGGACGAACTCCTGGACCCGTGGGTCTTCCGTCTTTATTCGGTAATAAAGTGTGTTGCATGGAAGAGCATTGAGGTCGTCCTGCTCAGCCTCGGTCATATCCTCGTACTCATCGCCGTCAAACATCTCGATGAGCGGATTCAACAGGCCGATCTGGTACTCCTCGTCGAGGCTGCGAAAGCGCTGGTAGAGCTGCTCATCGCTGACTTCCTTAAAGAGGTTGAGCCAGCGGATCATCCGCAATGGTTCCAGACGGTCACCGCGCCAGGCATCGTAATCGAGTATTCGTACGACCTGCTCGGTCGACAGCAGCGGCAACACCTCAAGGCAGTCCTCGACACCGCGCTGAACTAGGGAGTTAAACAGCTGCTGTGGCGGCAAGGCCTGTACGGCAGCCTCCGGGTCCTCGCTCAAAAGGAGTTGATCGAAATCGATGAGCGGCTGGCGCAACAGCTCCAAACCGACCGTGGGCGCAATCGCCAAGCCGTGCTGACCAGCATCGAGCATCGCCTTCAGGGACTCTTCCGACAATCGACTTGCCATGGCTCACTCCTCTAGGTATGTGTATTCGGCACGTTTAGCGCCAGCGACCCAGGCGGAACAGCTCTCAACAGGCTTGGTCCGCAATCTGAATTCTTTGCCCCTACTCCGAGCCGATGAAGTGGCGGCGGATGTTAACAGGGAATCACCACAGTCGCAAACGCCCATTATGAATTTGATGAATAGTTGAGTGATGTTTGCCCCTTGCAGTGTTTTTGGAGGTGACCTCTGCAGCCCGTGTCCCCGTCGATACACCCGCTTAGGTCGAACTCTAAGGTCGCCGGCCACGCCTCAGTCGATACCCCCGACTTTGCCAAGGCGATGATTGAGCAGGCGCTAGCACCGGTCACTGCTGACCTGAGCGGGCTCAGCCAGCGCATCATGAGCTACGTCCCAGCCAAGACCATGAGTGCTCGCGCCGTCAGCGCCCACGTGCTCAGTAGCGGCGGTAAGCGCATCCGCCCAGCGTTGTTTTTCCTGTCCTGTCGCCTGCTCGACTACAGCGGCGAACACCTCTACCCAATCGCGGCGGTCACCGAGTTCGTGCACGCCGCTAGCTTGCTCCACGACGACGTCGTCGATTCGAGCTCGCTGCGGCGCGGCAAACCGACCGCTAACAGTATCTATGGCGACGCCACGAGCGTCTTGGTCGGCGACCTCATCTACTCCACGGCCAGTGAGCTGATGGCAGCGACCGGCAATATGGAAATCGTCCGGACCTTTGCCCGCGCCATTCGCCTGATGAGCGACGGCGAGCTGCTACAGCTTGAAAACCTGTTCAATCCGCTGATCGACGAGAGCATCTACCTACGCATCCTCGAATATAAAACGGCAACGCTGATCGAGGCCGCCTGCAAATCGGCCGGGCTGCTAGCAGGTGTGCCGCGCGACCGCTGGGAAGCTCTCGGCCGTTTTGGCCACGAAGTCGGCATGGCCTTTCAGTTAATCGACGATGCCCTCGATTACACCGGGTCAGCGGAGCTCGTCGGTAAATCCACCCTGTCCGATTTGCCTGAAGGCAAAGTCACCTTGCCGGTGATCATGCTCAAGGATGTCGCCACGACTCAAGAGCAAGAACGCCTGGCCGAGCTCTTGCGCGGACCAGTCGACGCCAGTGCCACCAGGGAGGTGGCCGGGTTAGTCGACAAATACAACACCGCCGAGCGCACCGTCGAGCGCGCCCACGGCTACACCATGCGAGCCATGGAAGCCTTGCACAGCTTCCCACCTAGCACGGCGCGCGGCCATTTGGAGAATCTGGCCAATAAGCTTCTCTTCCGTTTTACCTAAAAGAGGGCGACTCTGCGCAAACATCCTGCCGATCTCCACACCAACCGCTTAGAGCAGTTCGATAAGCTATGGTCGCAACAAACACTGCCGAGCGGACTGACCTTGGTGCATGTACCGCAGGTGCATGATGATCATTTCTTTTTGGGGGTCATGCTTAAGGCCGGCTCGCGTTTGGAGAAGGGCAAGCATCCGCAGGGCGTCTCGCATTTTCTCGAGCACATGATGTTTCGCGGATCGGCGCGCTACCCAGAGTTTACCCGACTGGCAGAGGCCTTCGAATGGCTAGGTGGTGAATGGAATGCTGCCACCGGCCACGAGCACACCGAATATTGGTATGCCGGCATTCGGCACACCGCCAGCGACGTCATTGAGTTGTTCGCTGACTTCATGGCCCATCCTCAGCTCACCGATATCGAGGTCGAACGCCAGATTATCCTGCGCGAACTCGACGGTGAGACCAACGATCACGGCCATTCGACCGACTTGGATTACCATATCGCCACCCTGCTGTGGCCGACCAGCACCGTGGCCCAACCGATCCTCGGCACCCGCGCGTCCTTGGCCAAGATCGACCAGGCCGCGCTAAAGCGCTACCGTGACGCCTATTACGTCCCGCACAATATGGCGGTATGCGCCGTCGGCGGTGACGCGTCGCTGCGCAAGGTCCTCGCCAAGCATTTTTCCCCCCTTCGCCAGGAGTATGCAGCAAAACCTCGCGTCACCTTCACCAGCCTGCCTAAGTTCGTCGGTCCTGCCGTCAAATGGGTTGAGCACAGTGACAACGAATATGAAATCAAACTGAGCTTCCTCGGTGGGCGAACCTGCCATGAGTGGTCCACCAATGCCCAACCACTCCAGCTGCTCACCCGCATCTTGGCGGACGGCTTTTGCTCCCGTCTCGCCAGGCGTCTGCGCGAAGAGTTAGGCCTAGTCTACGATATTGATGCACACACGACCCTCGGTTTGGATACTGGGACCTTGGACATTTCTGCTTCCTGTGCCCAAGATCAACTCGATGAATTCCTTGGCGAGCTGTTTGCGCTCCTCAAGCGCTTGGCGACCACTGGCCCAAGCGAAGATGAGCTGCAGCGCGCCATCGTGCGCACCGTGGTTGATATGGAGCTGTCTCCCACATCGCCAGAACTCATGGGCACGCGTCTTGGCTGGGCGCAGCTTGCCGGCCGAAGGCTGTCGCTGGCCGCGGAGCGCGACAGCGTTAAGGCTGTCACCGTGGCAGCAGTCGCTAGCTTATGCAGGCGGCTGATGCGACCAGAGACGACCGCCTTAGTGGTCATGGGGCCAAGCGGCAAAGATATCGAAAAGAGGATGAAGCGTGCGATTGTTCACGGCCTGAGCTGAACAGGCGCGCTACGTCGAAAAATTCCGCTCCTCCCTGCCTCCGCTACTCCGTGGTCTAAAGCAGGCCGTCGCTTTGACCAGGGAAAAAGTGAGTGGGGGAAGATAGGGAGATGCATTTATTCAACAACGCCGTGGAGCCGGTCAAAGCTCTAACACTTGGCTGATAAGTTCTATCATTACAAGCACCATGGGGATTCCGACTCCGATCAGCTCCCACAGCGGCAGGAGGTCCTCCCACCGCCGCAGGTGGCGCTTGCCGCGCTCGATGTCCTCTTTGCACCACTGCTCCAACAGCTGGCGTTTTTCCCGCTGCAGGCCAATGCCCAGTCGCAGCTCGCGCTGGCGCAGCTGACGTAGCTCAGCCTCCATCGGGCCACCCGGTTGCGCATCACCCTCGAGGTGCGAATGCAGCCAGGTATAGGCAAGCTGCCGCAGTTTGGTTCGTCCAAGCCAGGGCTCTGGTAGGACCGAGTGAAGCAACACGGACGCAGCAACCATCAGAGCAAGGGCGAGGACGACGGCTGATCGGTCGCGCGGGCTGATAAAACTTAAAACGCCTTCCCGCAGGATCGCCAATCGAATGGTGATCGCAGCCGTCATGGCGATCGCCACACGCACGCGAAACAGCAGCTGCAGTCCTCGCACTCCACGCTTTAAATCTGCAGCGTCACTGAGGGCGACGCGCAGCGCTGCAATGCTGGAAGCAAGCGGTATGCCTTGGCGCCAAGCATGGTCAAACAGTCGATCAAGCGCCGGATCGACCTTACAAAGGGCTGGGCCAGACGCGAGTGGAGGACGCCAATCGACCTCGCCCGAGCGACCTTGCTGTTCCATACGCGCCAAGAGCGCGGCTAAATCGGTGCACCACATGGCCCCTCCACCTATCCTAAGATGTCTACGCCGAGAGGCACAACCGCTGAAGCGACATGCACAGATCAGGGGCCGACTACGCCCCAAAATTTGGCCAAATCACGGGCCGGCCGGCCAGTTAATCAACTGTCGTGAATTACCCATATATCATTCTATAATATTGAATTTACGGACAAAAATGATTAAAAGGGGCCCCGCAGGTAGGCTCATGCAGCGCTTTTCACGACGATGATTTGCCTAGAATTAACCTTAAAATAGGAGGATCCTGACAGACGGGTGCAAGCCCTTCGACCTTGGTGGCACCACTCGACGCGGGTGCTTTGGCTGGACCCTCGCGGAGCAACAATCGCATGGTGCAACACTTCAAGATCAAACCGAGCCTGCCTTTAGCACTCGGTTGGATTCCCTACTGGAATCTTCTACCGCTGCGCCATGAACTTGAGCGCTTGGTGGGACCTGAAGTTGAATTTCACCGCGGTCATCCTGCCATCGTCAATCGCTGGCTCAGCGAAGGTAAAGTCGCCTTGGCGCCTTGCTCCAGCGTGTGCTTAGTCAAGAACAGCCAACTAGAAATCGCCTTTCCCCTCGGTATCGCCTCCTCTGGCGCGGTCGGGAGCGTTTACCTCGGCTTCCACCACGAAGAAACCGGCGTCGTCGACATCATCAAACAACGTCAAGCGATGCTGCGCGAGATATTCCGCCAAGGTTCTGCGCGTTCTGGTGGCGACGTGCGCCGCCTAGCCAGCTTTGTCTTTAAGATGGCGGCGACTCTGCCGCCTTTGCCGCTAGACGTCGCGCCTCCATTGACCGTCACCCCAGCCTCCGCGAGCTCCACGCATTTAGCCCGTATCCTCTACCGGCTCTGGTTTGGTGAGGCTGCCTATGAGATACGAGCATCGAGCAGCAGCGGCCTTAACACTGCTTTATCGCTGCGCCGCCCCATGGAGCTACTCATCGGCGACGAGGCCTTGGTTCGGCGTGCCAGTTTCCGCACCGTGGTGGATCTGGGCGAAGCCTGGCGTGAGCTAACCGACCTGCCCTTCGTCTTTGCCGTGTGGCAGACCTCGCGCCAGACGATGAGCCCCTATTGGCGCGAACGCCTGTTTGAGGCCGCGGAGCTGGCCCAGGCCCGGATGCGAGTCGAGCCCTGTCACTATGTCCCAGACCCGATGTCTGTCGATGTCAACGGCCACCCCATCGACTTTGCCACCTACTGGCGCGGCATCCAGTACCGGCTCGGACCGCAGCATTTTAAAGGCCTAGCCCTGTTTCTGGCACTCACACGCTGCCACCAACCTGACACCGTGGATGATCAGGCAGTGGTCAACATCATGCGTTGGGAAAGCTTCGCTGAGTCGATGCAACCGCGCGCGTGAACGAGCTTTACCTGGCCGCTGCGACGTCTTGAAACGCCTCATTGGCGCACTCCAAGGTTCGTTCGATATCGGCTTCAGAATGCGCCAGGGAGACGAAGCCGGCTTCAAAGGCGGAGGGAGCCAGATAGACACCACGCCGCAGCATGCTATGGAAAAATGTTTTAAACAACTCGACCTGGCTTTGCTTCGCCTGCTCCAGGCTGTGCACCGGGCCAGGGTGAAAGAAAAAGCCAAACATGCCACCCTCGCAATCGGCAGTGAATGGCAATCCATGCGTTCTTGCTGCCGCCTTGAGGCCATGCACTAGCTGCACGGTCCGCTTGCTCAGATCGGAAAAAGCCTGAGGCCGCTGCAGGACCTCAAGGGTCTTGAGCCCAGAGGCGACCGCAAGCGGATTACCCGACAGCGTGCCGGCTTGATAGACAGGTCCAGACGGAGCGATGAGCTGCAGAATGTCTCGCCTGCCGCCATAAGCGGCCAGAGGCATCCCGCCACCGATCACCTTACCCAGGGTCGTGATATCCGGCCTGATTCCGGTGAGCCCTTGCATCCCACCAAGGGCAACGCGGCATCCCGTCATCACCTCATCAAACAGTAGTAAGGTGCCCGCAGCCGTGCACAGCTCACGCAAGCCCTCGAGAAATCCGGGTTGCGGTCGGATGAATCCGGCATTGCCGATGATCGGCTCAACGATGACCACAGCGATCTGCTGATGATTCGCGGCGAAGACTTGGCGCACGGCGTCAAGATCATTGTAGGTCGCGGTCAGCGTGTCCCGCGTCGTGCTGCCTGGTACGCCGGGGCTATCGGGTAGGCCCAAGGTCAGGGCCCCAGATCCGGCCTTGACCAAAAGCATATCGGCATGGCCATGGTAGCAACCACTAAACTTCAGGATCTTATCGCGGTTGGTATAGGCGCGCGCCACGCGCAGAGCAGCCATACAGGCTTCGGTGCCGCTGGATACCAGCCGGACCAATTCCATACTTGGGTAAAGCTGGTTAATAGCCGCGGCCAAGCGGGTTTCACCCTCCGTTGGCGCGCCAAAGGTCAAGCCTCGCCGCATCGCCGTAGCGATGGCCTCGACCACCTCGGGATGGGCGTGACCGAGGATCGCTGGCCCCCAGCTGCCGACGTAGTCGATATATTTATTGCCATCGACGTCGTGCAGATAGGCGCCATGCGCTCGGTCGATAAAGACCGGATCACCACCGACGGAGCCAAAGGCGCGTACTGGTGAGTTCACGCCACCCGGTATCAACGCTCGTGCCGCCTTCATCGCCTGCCGGGATTTGTCAAAATGCACGCCTGACCTCCTCGCTGTGAGACCCTCAGTATACGGGCTGAAGTCACGCAGAGCATGGTATTTCTTATAGCTTCGACTCGACAACAGGTAAGATATGGTACCTGGCACGAGCAGCCCACTTTGATTCCGGTGCACCAAGCCTATGCAGATTCTTCATATTGATACCGAACGGACCTGGCGCGGCGGCGAAAACCAGCTGCGCCTGCTCCTAGAGGGCCTGACCAGCACCGAGGTCGAAAGCCACCTAGCCACTCCTCCTGATAGCATCGCCGCGACGCGCCTGAGCCGCGTCGCGCAGATTCTTGCACTGCCGATGCAAGGCGGCTTTAATCCCCGCGCAGCACTCGCGCTGAGTCGCTACTGCCGCAATCGCCGCATCGATCTGATCGATGCTCATACCAGCAATGCCCACTCGCTCGGCTTGATGGTCAAGGCGCTCGTGCCCGAACTACGGCTCGTCGTCCATCGCCGCGTCGACTTTCCACCGTCGCCTAGCTGGATCAGTCGTCGCAAATACCTGTCAGCAAAGGTGGACCGTTACGTCGCAATCTCGCAGGCCATTGGCGACATCCTCGTCGCCCAAGGGGTGCCGTCCGCGCGCGTCAGCATCGTCAAGAGTGCGATTAAATCTGAAGGCTACGACGACGGCGCCCGTCCGGCCGCCCGCGCGGCCCTGGCAGCTGCACATCGCATCGACCCAAGCCTCGCATTTATCGGCAATGCCAGCGCTCTCACCCCACAAAAGGGCTATGAAACCCTGCTTGATGCCGCCGCGCTCCTGCAGCAGCGCGGCGCTCCATTTCATTTGTTTATCGCCGGAGACGGAGCACTGCGCCAAGCATTGCACCAACGCTGCAAAGCTTTGGGCCTGACCGCTAAAACGACCTTTCTAGGATTTATCGACGACGTACCTGGCTTTCTCGCCGGACTCGACATCCTCGCCGTTCCGTCGAACTTCGAGGGGCTAGGCACCATCCTACTAGACGGTCTGGCGGCGGGTCTGGCGGTCGCCGCAACGAGGGTCGGCGGCATTCCGGAGGTCATCATCGACGGCGAGACCGGCCTTCTCAGCCCGGTGGCCGACGCTGTGAGTCACGCCGCTAACCTCCAGCGGCTGATCGAGCAGCCGCAGCTACGCCACCAGCTCAATGCGGCCGGTCGGCGGCGCATCGCCGCTGAATTCTCCCTGGCAGCGATGATCGGCGGCAACTTGGACGTCTACCGTGAGCTGGTTGGACGGCACTCGGGAGGCGGGCAAAGGACAAGGCCATAGCCAGACTTTAGCAGGTCGAGTTATGCTTTCATGGTAACAGCGACGAACCTGTCGATGATTGGGGAGAAGGATGAATACCTGTGGCATGAAGTACGCATGGTTGATAGCCGGTGTGACTGTCCTAGGTCTGAGCACCCTTGCTTGCGTTAGCGACTTTGAAGACCATGCCACTGCCTCCAGCGAAGGCTTCGTATTTGATGAGAACTACCGTTTCATTAATCTCAGCGTCAACGGCACCTATACTGCGCTAAGTGGTGACGAAAGCAGCAATGGCGAGCTGGAGTCGAGGACAGGCAGCTGGTCTAAGATCGACCCCATGCATTTGCAGCTCAAAGACGACGCCTCGCACTTAGTCGACACGCTCGCCACGGTCCCCGCCGCAGACCTGTCCAAGATCTACAATCGCACCCTCACCACGGCACGACAACCCAGAGTCTCTGACCAAGGAGACCTTAGTTATCGGTCGATCACCATCAATGACGACCACTCCTTCAAAGCGACTAGTTCTACTGGACGACCGATCAACGGAACCTATGCCATAGGTTTGGTCCCCGCCTACGTCAGCGATGCCACTGGCGACTCCCTGGTACATCGGCTAGACAATGCGATTTTATTTACTGACAGCGCCACCAAAGAGCAAAACTCAATGCCTTTTAGCCTTTCAAGTAGCGGCGCACTGACGTTAAACGATCCAAACGCATCGGGCAGCTATCCGGTCTATAAGTGAGTACCTAGAGCTTAAGGGCAGCACCTATTGGGCATCAGCCTGCGTCAAAAACCCGGCCACCGTCGCTAGCCTCTTGACTTCACTGCCAGATCTCGCCCATAGTCGGGTGATGATGAATCTCCTGACCCAATCTCTAGGTTTGCCACTTCCAGCACTTTGGCTCGCTCTCGCCTTTGTCCTGGCGATCCTTGAAATCATCGTACCAACCTTTGTCTGCCTATGCTTTAGCGCTGCCGCCGTCTTCGGTATGATCTCCGCCCTGTGCGGCTTTGATCTGGCCTACCAAATGGTTGCATTCGGCATCGGTATTTTGCTCACCTTGTTGCTGCTGCGGCCACGGCTGATTGCACGACTGTACGCCAAACCAGCGCTGCCTTCGCGCACCGATGCCCTGCACGGAAAGCACGGCCAAGTGACGCAAGCGATCGAGCCGACCTTAGGCCAGGGTCGCATCCTGGTAGACGGCCAAGATTGGGCCGCAAGCAGCAGCGCATCCGTCTCCTTAGGCACCACCGTCGTGGTCACAGGAGCCGACGGCATCATCCTGCACGTCCGCAAGGAGCATGAAGACGATGACCGCGCATGACGCCGCCAAATAATCAATGAATTAAAATACTGGAGCCCGTCATGAACATCCCATTTCTCCTACCCTTGGTCTTTGTCGCCTTCGCCCTGATCCTCATTTTAAAAACCGTCAAAATCGTCCCCCAAAAGCAGGTCATGATCGTCGAACGGCTTGGCCGCTACAACAAGGCGGCCATCGCTGGCCTGAATATCATCCTCCCGTTTTTCGACTCGGTAAGAGCGGTCCTCGACCTACGCGAACAGATCTCACCCATTGAGCCGCAGTCGGTGATCTCCCGCGACAATGTCACCATGCAAGTGGACGCAGTCATCTACTACGTCATCGTCGACCCCGTCCGCGCCACCTATGAGGTCCAAAACCTGCGTTGGGGTATCGAGCAGCTGACGCTTAGCGCCCTGCGCAACGTCATTGGTTCACTCGATCTGGACCACACCCTAACATCCCGCGACACGATTAATACGCAGATTCGCTCCGCATTGGATCAGTCCACCCAGCCATGGGGTGTGAAAATCATCCGCGTCGAGCTGAAGAATATCAATCCCCCCGATGAGATTAAATTGACCATGGAAAAGCAGATGACCGCAGAGCGCAGCCGGCGTGCCGTCGTCACCACCGCCGAAGGGGAAAAAGCCTCGGCCATCCTGAAGGCAGAAGGCCAAAAGCAGTCGAAGATCGTCAGCGCCGAGGGTGAAAAGCAATCAGCGATCCTCTCGGCCGAGGGCCAAGCCGAAGCTCGCTTGAAGGTCGCACAAGCGGAAGCCCAGGCCATTCAACTCATCACCGGCGCCCTTGGCGGCACCGACCATCCGGCGCAGTATTTACTCGCACAGCGTTATCTAGAGTCGCTGATACAAATCGCCCAGGGATCGAATAAGACGGTGTTCCTGCCATATGAGGCGGCGGGTGTCATGAGTTCACTCGGCGGGATCAAAGAACTGATCAAAGATGCCGATCTAAAATCCAAGGTTTGAGCTGCCTTAGCCACCTCTGACGGTGGACCTACCATCCCCCTGAGTGGCTTGACAAGATAAGAATAAGACCCACCCTTGAGTTAGCCAAGGGAGGGCGTGAATCTTATGGACATGAATAAGCTGACTCAGAAGACTCAAGAAGCGCTGGTGGCTGCTCGCGGTGTTGCCGTCGATCATGGCCACCAAGAAGTCGATCAGGAGCACATCCTGCACGCATTGTTGACGCAGGAGTCGGGGCTGGTCCCGCGCCTCTTGGATAAGATGGATGTCGCCGTGAAGCCCTTGGTCGCTGAGGTCGATGCGCTTCTGGCGCAGCGGCCACACGTCTCAGGCTCCGGCTATAGCATGGACAAGATTCAGTTGTCGCAGCGACTAGCGCAGCTTCTTGGCAGCGCTGAGCGCGAGGCCAAACGCCTTAAAGACGAATACGTCTCGGTCGAGCATTTATTTCTCGAGATCCTGCAAGACAAAGGTAAGGTTGGCCAGCTACTGGCAAAACAAGGGTTGAACCGGGCGGCCTTTCTTCAGGCCCTGACTGCGGTCCGTGGCAATCAGCGCGTACAAAGTGCCAACCCCGAGGAGACCTATGAGGCCTTGACCCGTTATGGTCGTGACCTAGTGCAGGCTGCACGCGATGGCAAGCTCGATCCCGTGATCGGCCGCGACGAGGAAATCCGTCGGGTCATCCGCATCCTCAGCCGCAAAACCAAAAACAACCCGGTGCTGATCGGTGAACCCGGCGTCGGCAAGACTGCGATCGCGGAAGGCTTAGCCCACCGCATCGTGCGCGGCGATGTTCCCGAAGGACTCAAGAACCGCACCATTTTCGCACTCGATATGGGTGCTTTGGTCGCCGGCGCGAAGTTTCGCGGGGAATTCGAGGAACGCCTAAAGGCCGTGCTGAACGAGGTCAAGCAGGCCGAGGGCCGGATCATCCTGTTTATCGATGAACTGCATACCATCGTTGGCGCCGGCAAAGCCGAAGGCTCCATGGATGCCGGTAACATGCTCAAGCCCATGCTGGCTCGCGGTGAGCTGCATTGTATCGGCGCCACGACCCACGACGAATACCTCAAATATATCGAAAAGGATCCAGCGCTTGAGCGCAGGTTCCAGCCCGTGACCGTCGATCAGCCAACGGTGGAAGACACCATCTCGATCCTGCGTGGACTGAAGGAACGCTTTGAAGTCCATCACGGCGTCAAAATTGCCGATCAGGCACTGGTCGCCGCGGCGACGATGTCGGATCGTTATATCACCGAGCGCTTTTTGCCAGATAAGGCGATCGACTTGATCGATGAGGCGTGTGCCAAACTGCGTACCGAGATCGACTCAGTCCCCGCCGAACTAGATACGGCGCAGCGGCGTATGATGCGTCTGGAAATCGAAGAAGCAGCGCTTAAACGGGAAAAAGACGCGGCCAGCAAGCAACGCTTAGGCGAGTTGCAAAAGGAACTTCAAGACGTCCGCAGCCAAACGGAGGTGATGCGGGCGCGGTATCAAAAAGAAAAGCAAAGTCTGCAGAACGTTTCGGCCATGAGACAGCAGGTTGAGGACACCAAACGGCAGATCGAAGCCGCCGAACGCGACTACAACCTTAATCGAGCCGCAGAGCTGAGGCATGGCAAGCTGCCGCAGCTTCAAGCCGCACTTGATGCCGAAGAGAAAAAAATTAACGCTCGCGACCAAGGCGATCAACTACTGACTGAAGATGTCACAGCGGAAGAGATCGCGGCCATTGTCAGTCAATGGAGCGGCGTGCCGGTGGCTAAGCTGGTCGAGGGGGAACGCGAAAAGTTACTGCATCTGGACCGCGAGTTACACGCAAGCGTCGTCGGTCAGGCCGAGGCCGTGCAGCGTGTTGCCGATGCCGTGCTCAGGGCACGTTCAGGGATCAAAGACCCGAATCGACCCATCGGCTCGTTTATCTTTCTCGGTCCAACCGGTGTCGGTAAGACCGAACTGGCTAAGGCCCTTGCCTTGTCGTTGTTTGACAACCGTGACGCGGTGGTGCGCCTGGACATGTCTGAATACATGGAGAAGCACTCGGCATCGCGCCTGATTGGAGCGCCCCCGGGTTATGTTGGCTATGACGAAGGCGGACAGTTGACGGAAGCGGTCAGGCGTAAGCCTTATTCCGTGGTGTTGTTTGACGAAATCGAGAAGGCACACCCGGATGTTTTAAACATCCTACTGCAGATACTCGACGATGGTCGGGTCACTGACAATCAGGGACGCACGGTCAATTTTAAGAATACCATTTTGATTCTGACCAGCAACATCGGTGCGCAATTCCTGCTCGAGGGTGCATCAGCGGACGGCCAGATTTCTGAAACAGCGTTAAAGCAAGTCGATCGCGAGCTAAAAGCCCACTTCAAACCGGAGTTTTTAAACCGAGTCGATGATATCATCGTGTTCAAACCGCTGACGCTAGCTGAGGTCGAGCATATCGTCACGCTTCGGGTCGCTGACTTGAGTCGGCGCCTTGCCGACCGGCAAATCACCCTGGACTTGGGCCCAGAGGCCCGGTCCTTCATCGCTCGCTCGGCATACGATCCGGTTTATGGCGCCAGGCCGCTTAAGCGCTATATCCAAAGGGAGCTGGAGACTAAAATTGCTCGGGACCTCATCGGTGGCAACGTCGCTGATGGCTCGCGTATCGTGGTCGGAGTCGAGGCCGACAAGCTAGTGACCAGCATTAAGCCGCACGCCTAGGACGTGAGCCGTCGCTAGGCGAGGAGGGGGAGAGTACCTTATTGGATGATGTGCCAAGCACCATCGATTTCCGTACCTCCCCATTCCACTGCGCTGAAGCCTTTGCGATCAAATTTTTGCAGTGACTGAGGTTTGACGGCCGTAGGGGCTTTCAGACCCTTAAAGACCATGAACACTCGCAGTAGGGAGTCTGGCTTAGGCGTAATCGTCATCTTGGCGATGCTGGTGTACTCCTCGTGCGCAAAGTGGACGAGGTTGTAGGCATTCTTTTCAAGATATGGCAGCCAGTAAACAATCATATCATTGGACTCACGAGCATTGAGCCCCAAGTAAGCCAGCTTCTCCTGAAGAAAGGTCCGGGCGTCTGCGCCTTTGACCACAAAACCATCGTCGAAAGAGGGTTTAAACGCCTCGGTCTTGCCGTTCCAGTAGATGTAGCTGTACTGGTGGTGATCCTTAAGATCAGTGAGCTGTCCTTGCGCATTCGCATGGACCTTCCAGCCGCCGATTGCGGGATCAAACTTTGGATAGGTGGTGACCAGTTCACCGGTAAAATCGAGCTTCACCGTAATGTCTTGCTCCTTGGTCGGGTAGAGGTAAATCACCGGCTTGCCAACACCGGTGGCCGTCGTAAAACCGTTGCCGGGTGGGCTCGATGATGGTGGATTACCACCGCCGGTGCCCGGACTGCCCGGACTGCCCGAGCCGGTCGTCGAGATGTTGGGGCCACCATTGCCGCTACCGCAAGGTAGGCCGCAAGCTGCCGAATTACCCGCGCGGTTCCACTGCTGGTTGAGCTGTGCGGCCATAAACGGTTTAGTGAAGTCAAAGCCTTGCTGGCTGTTGGGTTCGCTCATCGCATTAAAGACGAGCAGCCCTTTGCGCGACGAATTGTCGAGCAAGTAGGCATGAATCGTGGTGGTTTGAAAGCCAAGAGCCGACGATGCGATCAAATCGCTGCACCAGCGTGGCTCCGTATTCAGGCCCGAGCGCATGAAATAGTTGATCCTTGCAGCACTGTATTCTTGCTTGTTAAATGCGGCGGTCATCGGATTAGCGTTGTGCACCTGAATGGTGCTGCCCCCGATATTCGACAGGTACTCAATCGCGATCTCTAAAATCAACGAGTAGAACGAGGACAGAAGCCCACTTCCAGCGGGAATGGAGGCGAGAACCTTGGCACCGCCATTCAGCGCTGCATCGATGCCTGCGGGGAGTTTCCCTGCGCCGGAAGGAGTGCCGTAATAGACAATCGTATCGTAACCATTCAGAGCACCGCCGGGACCGCTCGCTGCGCTGCAAGACACCGGTGTGATGGAAAAGTTACCGGGCTTGATGTTCGGTGCGCCATTGCCAACGCAGTCGACCAAGGCAATTTTTTGGCTGGGACAACAGCCCACAGCGCAACTTTTATCCTGCGAGCCGCCTAACGCGCCTCCAGTGTTGGCATCATCGGTACTTGGTTTCGTGGTATCGTTGGTTTGGGCAGGATTGTCCTTAGCAGCTTCAACAGCTGCTGCATCACTGTTGGTTTTTTTGGGGGTGTTCAGACCACCGGCAAAGTTCGCACCGGCGCAAGACCAAATAGCCAACGGAACTAAATAAATCACCGTAATCAGGTGCGACACCTGCCCCGCCTCGCTGGAATATCTGGAATACAAGGACTTTAACTTCGGGAACACAGAGATTTTCATCGTTGACCTCACTTGTGCCAAATACCCATGCTCATCCCGTCCTATCGGCAAAATCAGTACAAATCTTAACAAGAATATGTAAGATCCTGTTTAGTAAAAATTAAGTGCGCTAAATTATGCGCGTGTATGCGAGTCATGTCTGTGAGGTCAAGCCGCTGCCCCAAAACTGGGAAGCCGGCAAAGCAGGAGGTCAGGATTTATGCAACAAGGCCTATATCAAGATATAACCTACTATAATAATCGGACAATAAATACGACCTAAACATCTACGCCGCTCCTGCCGATACATTTCTTGGGCGGCGCGCGTCGCGCTCTGCCGGCGAGTCAGACCGAGCGCCAGTTCTTGCCGGCTTACGCGCTTAGGATTTTATTCCATGTCTGTTTAATAACAGAGATTCGGACTGTGATGATAACCCACCCGCGGTCACTTTTGAGACCAAGCAAAGGCCAAGTCTGCCGATTCTCGGCGGCTTCATCGCTAACTGGTTGTATGCTTGCGCTCAGCCAGCTGCTGGCCTGCGGTACTGGTGCGGTAAAGACCAGCAATCATCGGCGCATCGCGTCGGTCCTTGCACCCGGATCAGATGTAATCAGTGCCGGCAGCGGTCACGCCACAGCTGATCCTTCGTCAGCCGATCATAAAGATGTCGCACCACAAGTCGCAGCCACCATACCAGACACGCCGAGCACCGTTAAAGCAGCGCCCAACTGTGGGCCGGGCACTGATCCAGGTCATGTCAGCACTCATCTTTTATCCATTGAAGAATATGACAACACAGCCTCTGACCTTCTGTTTACCGCTACCAAGGGCAGCAACCTAGCCATCTTTGAAGCAGCGCCAAAAGGACCGACAGGATTTGCCACGGACACCGGCAATTTTCCGCTGACATCACTTGGCGTCAGTAAATATTGGGATGCTGCAAGCGGGCTAGCTGACGAGGTGATCAAGAGCAAGGGAGTAGCCGGTGGCGCCTATGCACGAATTGCATCTTGCGCCGTAGGTCAAACGGTCGTAGCTCCGACATGCTACACGGCGGTGATCAAGTCGCTCGGCCTACGCGCTTGGCGAAGGCCCGTATCAGAAGTCGGGAATGCAAGTGAGTTGGCTAGGCTGCAGGCTATTATGACGGCAGGTAGCAGCTTTGATGAGGGTCTTAAGTCACTCATTCAGGCCCTAATGATCAGTCCAAACTTTCTATTTGTCAGCATCACTACGGAGCAAACACCGATCAAGGATGCAAGCTTTGCACTGAGTGCTTACCAATTGGCGGTCCGCCTTTCTTATTATCTCTGGGGGACCATGCCAGACCAAGAATTGTTTGATCTGGCGAGCAGCGGCAAGCTCATGGAGGACGCAACGCTGACGTCCCAGGTTGAGCGGTTGCTGCGCAGTCCGCGTGCCCAGCATGTGGTCCATGCCATCCTGAATGACTGGGTCGAAGCCGATACGCTAACGAATATGGTAACCCCGACCCTTTCCGATGCTCTTAAGGGCGCCATGCTGCAAGAGACCAAGCTGCTTATCCAAGACCTGGTCGCCGCTGACAAAAGCCTCATCGGCTTAACTGCGGCTAAGTATTCCTTCATGAATAAACTACTGGCGGATCACTACGGCCTACCCTTCAGCGGCACGGATCCGACGCAATTTGCCGCCGTCGACCTGTCGCAATCGCCGCGGCGAGGCGTGCTCTCACACGCATCGTTTCTCTTAGCCACCGCAGGCTCAACCACCGAAACGAGGCCCATCAAGCGCGGCAAGGCACTGGCCAACAACTGGACCTGTTCTGATATACCCCTCCCCCCGCCGGGCATCCCAACGATCAATCCTGGCGCACTACCACCTCACGCAACACCGCGCCAGGTTCTGGCGATTCATACCGCAAGCCCATCCTGCGCTGGATGTCACAATATCCTCGATCCTTTCGGCCTGTCCTTTGAGTCCTTTGATTCCTTCGGCAAATGGCGGACGACCTACGGCGCCCTTGGGCAAGCCCCCATCGACTCTTCGGGAGTTCTGTCAAGCGGCTATAAATTTGCTAACACTGGCGACATGCTCACCTACTTGGCGACCGATTCCTCAGTAAAGTCGTGTATGGTGAGAAAGATGCTTGAGCTCGCTTTGGCACGCCCAGCGGTGTCGCAGGACGACCGGTGCGTCACCCAAACGATTGGGCAAACAACGCTGGCCAGCGACTCGAAGTTTTCCGACCTAGTCAAAGGCATTGTCCTTAGTCGTTCCTTCGTCATGCAAAGCTGGGAGTCGCCATGACCAACAGCTAGCTTGGCGTCAACGGAATCACGCCAAGCTCAGTAGCACCATACTGCAGCGCAATATCATGCCCTTCTCTCGGCAAGTCAGCGCAGCAGAACTCATTGAGAATGACGCCCACCGAGACGATCTCGGCGGCATGCTCGGCGAGGTAACGGTCATAAAAGCCGCCACCGTAGCCAAGACGAGTTCCACGTGCATCAAGCGCCAAGCAAGGCACGAGCAGCACAGTTCCTGGCTCAATGCGGATGAACTGACCGGCCACGTCCACGCGCGGCTCAGGGATACCAAAGCGATTGACGACCATGGACGTATCCGGCCCCCAAGCCGCGAAGTTCATAGCCTTACCACGCGTCGGCAAGACCGGTAATGCGAACTTGACGCCTGGCAACAGCTCAGCCAAGGAGCGCAGATCCACCTCGCCATGCACAGGATAAAAGAACAGCACCTGCCGGGCCTGGCGGGCCTGAAGCCAAACAGCAAGGGTCTGCGCCACCGCCTGGCTTAATTCGTGCAAAACCACCTGCGGTAGCAGCGACCGCATGGTTCGATACTTAAGTCGCAACGCACCCTTGGCTTCGACTAAGGCGAGTGCCGCTTTGCCCAAATTGATCTGATCATCAGCCATAGCCTGACATGCTACACAAAAAGGCGGGCCGACTCAAAACATTGAGCCGGCCCGCCATCATTACCTCAAGAGACTTAGCTAACAAAATCTACCACCGGTGTCGGAACCGGCTTTGCTTATTTGTAAACTACTTCACGGTCACCGCTTGGGGGTTGGTATACTCCCAACGGCCTGCGACTTCCGAAAAGGCGCCAACGCGCATCTGATATTGGCCCGCAGCAACCCCTTGGAGCTGGAGCGAGTTGCCCGAGGAGGAAAAGCGAAACTGTGGATTAGCCCAGGCTCCAGTCGACAGCTCGACGCGGTAGTAAGCAACCTTGCTATCGCCTTGCCAGCTGACCGTGCCGCCATTACCAGCGACCGAGCCGCCGGAGGTCGGAGCCTGCAGCGATACGTTGCGGCGAGCCGCCGGCGATACCTTAAAGGAGCGGACTTCGGTCTCACCCGAACTGTTCTTGACCTTCCAGTACCAGGTACCTGGCCATGGGTGACTAAAGGCGTAAGAATTGCCCGAGACATGGATCTTGCGCGCGATGGGATGCATCGAGGAGTTGCGCGAGAACAGCAGAGTTCCCCCGCCGCCAGTCCACGAAAAGGTCGCAGGTCCCTGGGTCTCGTCATAATTGATACTCGAACTATCAGCTGGTTCGCCAAGCGTCACGGCTCCACTGCCAGCGCCGCCGCCGGCGTCACCGGTACTAGCCGAAGCCTTCGGTGTCGGCACAGCAGGCGCAGCGGCTGCGGCAGTCGCTGCTGCGGCCTTCGCGGAAGCTGCTTCCTTGGCCTTCGCATCGGCCGTCGCTTTGTCTTCCGGCTTAGCACTTGCATCTTCATCATCTGCGGCGGATTCCTCGCCAGCCTTTTCGCCATCGGCTAGATCTTCACCAGAGCTATCATCGCTGCTGCTAGTGAAGAAATAAGCACCGATCGCCAAGACCGCGATGACCACGCCACCGATGATCATGTACTTGGTTCGATTGTTGCTGACGAACCCGCCTTCCTTAAAAATCTGCGAAACGGCGTTGGTGTTCGTCCCAAAATTACTGGTGAACTCTCCCTTCAGATCGGCCGTGAACGGATTCGTCTGCGGTGAGGGCTGGGACGAGAACGTATCGTTCAGTCCCGTGCTGTTGCTAGGCGCTTCATTCATGTCTCTGTCTCCAAGGCTTGAGGTAAACTTTTCGACCATTCCCAGTGCGTCCGTGAGAGGGTCTTCTATGTTGTTTGATCGGCGCTAAGAGGAAGTACTTTAGGTGGCGGCGAGAAGACTTCTGGAGCCAAGGATGGTAGGTCCTGTTTTTATTATAAAGTTGCTAGGTCTCACGAATCAAGCAGGCTACGGCTAAACAACTGACTTGAGGCACAAGTGGGTCTCGTGGCTTTCATAAAAAGGCCGCAAAAACCTTAGCGGAGTCGCTTAATCACCGGAGCCAAGGCGGTATCGATCGAGGCTACGGTCAGCGGCAAGATGAAGACCGGCTGCGGTAAACCAGCAAAAACCGCAGGATCACGCCAATAGTCCTTGGCGGTTGTGAGTATGGCGTCGCTCGCTGCGGCAGTGTCCTGCAGCCTTTGCCGATCGATCAGACCATGGTCAGGCAGGCGAATCTCGGCGTTTATGCTTAGGCCCAGCTCATTGACCACAGCCTCCCGTAGGTCGTCTGGCCGCGCCACTGCACTAACCAAACAGACGGCCTGGTGCGCCGTAGGATCATATCGATGAAGTCCATCGCTACTCTGCTCCGGCATACCTGTCCGCATCGAGGTTTGCACCACGGGGGCTGAGGTCCAAGCACGAACGCTGCTGATTTGGGTCGGTGACGGGACGCCTTCGCTGCAGCGGGTTAAGATGACCAAATCGGCCCGCTTTAGGGCGCTTGGCCGCTCCCTGCCAACTCCTCGCGGCATCAGTCGGGGCAGCGGCACTCGGGCGTCAAGCAGCACCAACTCAAAATCCCTGGTCAGCTGCCAGTGCTGCATGCCATCGTCGAGCAGCCAGTGCGACGGCGCGCGTTGTGGGTGCTCGCGCAGAAAGCGCTGCGCTGCCGCGAAGCGGTTCCGACCTACGACGACCGGCACCGCCGGCAAAGCCATGGACTGCATCATGGCTTCATCGGCCGGGCGGCATGCCCGGGTTGGGGCCATCAAAACCTGCCCAGCAAGCAAGGCCAAGCTGTCCGACGGAGCGAGGCCGGCGCCGTAGCCTCGAGTCAAAATGGCCGGTGTGGCACCCGCCTCCTGTAGCAGCTGCGCCAAACGGAGGGTGATCGGCGATTTACCGGTACCACCTGCAGCTAAATTGCCGATCGAGATGGTTTTGCCGGGCAGGGTCCGTGACCGGAGCAGTCCGCTGCGATAGAGGCCAGACCTCAGGCTAACAGCTAGACCGTAGAGGATGCTTAATCCTGTTGCCGATAGGCGCCACCACCAAGGCCCGAGAGGTCCTTTGGGATCGGCCAGTGCGTATGCACGCCAGGAGTCGCCTAGACTGGTAAGAGACGACGTCGGCTTGGCGGTGGACATGACATGCCTCGAGGTTAGCAGCCACGATAGCGAATCCATGCCTACAGGTCATTAGGCAAATAATTCAATACACTAGCTGGAGTGACTGACCCCAACAAAAGCCTGGTAGCGGGGATCAGCGAGGAGGGCCTGGTGGGTGCCGGCGAGGGCGATGGTACCGGCCTCGACAAACCAGACCTCGTCAAAGGACTCGAGCCAAGTCAGGCGGTGGGTCACCACCAGTAGCGCATGCCCGGTGTCGCGGCAGCTCGAGATCAAGCGTTGGGTGATGTCCTTTTCGCTCCGGGCATCGACGGCAGAGGTTGCTTCGTCGAGAAGCCAAATCGGCCGCCGACGCAGCAAAGCCCGAGCAATGACCAGGCGCTGGAGTTGGCCCCCTGAGACATTGCTACCAATGGCCCGAAGCCTGGTGCTCAGTTGCTCTGGAAGCGCTTGCATTTCGTGGTCGATGTTCACCGTTCGCAGGGCCTGCCAGAGCATTGCCTCGGTCGGCGCCTGATCCGGATTCAATCCATAACGCAGATTTGCCGCGATGGAATCGTCAAATAGGAACGGATCCTGACTGACCATCGACACCAAAGACACGGCCGTGCGCCACTCAAGGTTGGCCTCCCATCCCAATGGTTCGACCAAACCGGAAAGCGTTTTAATCAGGGTCGACTTGCCGGCGCCACTCGGCCCGATCACCGCTACTGAACGGCCTGGGATCAAGCGCAAGCCGCGGGACTGAAATCGCACCTGCCCGGCCATTCCGGCCTGAATCGAGGCAATCTGCAAACCCTCAGGGCGCAGCGTGGATACCCCAAAAGGCTGACTGGAGGTCTCTCCTTGCAGCAGCGGCCGCTGGCTCGCCTCAAGCTTACCAAAGACCTCAAGGCTGTTCATCAGGGTGCCGCGTGTTTCATGGAAACGCGCGAGCTGTTCGCCCATCTCGCGCAGCGGCCGCAACAGCAGGCCCAGAGCCACGAAAAACTGCAGCATCACCTCCGGGGTGAAGTTGCCCCAGTAACCAGAGCCGATCGCATAAATACTCAGGGCGAAGACGGCGAAGCCGCCAAATTCCAAGACCGGAGCAAAGGCGGAGCGTACCAGGATCGAGCGCCGGATCATCTTGAAATAAGCCATGTTCATCGCGGCAAAGCGCGCCTTCTCACGTGCCTCACCCTGCTGGGCGCGGACAAAATCAAAGCGGGCGCGGATATCCAGGATGGCGGCGGCCATCGCCCCAAGTTCGCGTTGGTAGACCTCGGCGTAGCGAGCGATGCGCTTACCGGTTCGGCCCATGCCAAAGGCGATAAACGGGGATAACACAAAGAGGGCCAAGGCCGATGGCCAATGGATGATCGCCAAGACGACGTAGCAGGCGACGGTCGCAACAGTGTCTTTGATCAGGCCCGTCATGATATCGGTGAAGCGCGTTTGCAGCAGCATCACGTCGTTCATGATCAACGACATCCAAGCGCCCACTTGGCGCTTAGTGATCTCCGTGTAGGGCAAGCTAATCAGCGTTCGAAACAACTTTTCGCGGTAGGTGCGGGCAAGATAGATCGCAAGGGCCTGCTGGTTTAGCTGATACAGGTAGCTCGCCAGCGATTTGCACCAGCCCGCGACGAGGATCATGATCGGAACAGCCAGCGCCAACGTTGCACTGGCGACCTCTAGACCGTTCAACGCAGGTGCCCAAGTCATGGCCTTCGCCGGTAGGAGATCGGAAAGCTGCACGGTGGTCTTGGTCGCATCGGTAAATAGCGCCTTGATAAAGCCCTTCACCAGCAGCAAAAACAGCGCTTCCGACAAGGCTAACACAAGCAAAGATCCAGCGATTCCGACTAAGCGCGAGCGCTGACTAAGTATGGGTGCGACAAAAAGTTCGCGCACCAGGCGACGACTGACCGGACGAGCAGAGGATGTCAGCATGGCTTTATGCGCCCCCGGCCCCTGACACCGGGACCGAAGCTGCGCCTTTGAGGGCCGGATGAGCGGCAACGATCATCTCCGCAGCCGTCGCTGCGGCCATCCCTTTGAGCTGTTCGCGCATCTCCTCGAAACGCAGGCGCATCGCTTGGTTACGGGCCTGGTCCTGGAGCAGCGACAAAACCTCATTGGCGACATCCAAGTGGCTGAACTCCTGAAGAAATTCGCGCACCACGGGAGTACCAGCCATGAGGTTGACCAAGCTCGCGTAGGGCACCTTCACGACGCGCTTGGCGATTTGGTAGGTCAGCTCGGTCGTTGTGTAGACGACCACCAGCGGCGTACCAATCAGCGCGCATTCGAGAGTCGCCGTGCCAGAGGCGACAACCGCAACATCGGCAGTCGCCATGATCTCGAGACTCATACCTCGAACAAAATGCAGTCCAGCCGCCTCCCAAGCGTCCACCTTCAAATCGAAGACAGTGCCTAGTGGTCGCGACCTTAAGATGTGACCAGAGGTGGAGCGCAGGACCTGCGCGATAGTCTCCATGTCGATGTTGGGGGAGACCGGAACGACAAATAGGGCCTCAGGGAGCGCCTGTGCGACCAACTCCTGTACAGTCACCAGGGTCGGCAAATTCAGCGCGATCTCAGAGACGCGGCTGCCAGGCAAACAGGCAATCACCGGGCGATGTCCGGGCAAGCCGATGGACGCCCGTTTAATAATCACTTTGTCGATGCGATCCTTAAGTGGCGACCCGACGTAGGTGTAATTGACGCCACGCGACTTAAAGAACTCCTCCTCAAACGGGAGGATGCCCAACACCATGTCAAAATTGGTACGAAGCTGTTCGACTCGCCCTTCGCCCCAGGCCCAGACCTTAGGCGCCACATATTGATAGACCGGAACACCGCGCAGGTGTAGTTGCTCGCCGAGGCGCATATTGAAACCTGGATTATCGACCAGCACCGCAAAGCGCGGCTGCAATTGGTCGACCCAGGCCAGTAAACGAGCCTCGAGCATGCGCAAGCCGGCTAATTTTTTTAGGACTTCGGAGATGCCCATCACGCTTAGGGCCGAGGTGTGGGCGACCGCCTCAACCCTGGCCCGCGTCATCGCCTCACCGACGATGCCAAATGGCATGACCTTTGGCATCCGCTCGCGCAGAGCTAGCACCAACTCAGCGCCGAGCAGGTCGCCCGAGTGCTCTCCGGCCGCGATAAAATAGGTGTCTTTGCGCTTGCTCAGCGGCAAACTCCCCGCTCACTTAGGCGTAAAAAGTCGATAAAGGACTGACGTTGGTCGGATGGTGCGGTCTCCGCCTCCATTCTCACGATAGCATCATCGACCGTCAGGCCTTCGCTATAAAGCAAACGATACATCGTCTTTAAGTCGCGTAGGGTATCCGCACTGAACCCGGAGCGACGCAGTCCCACGACATTCAGGCCATTGGGTGCGGCGCGGTCGCCCTGGACCAGGCAGTATGGCGGCACGTCCTGAACGACCATGCTGCCCCCGCCGATCATCGCCCGCGTGCCGATGCGACAGAACTGATGGACTCCCGACATACCACCGATAAAGGCGCGGTCGTGGATGGTGACGTGGCCAGCCACTGAGACGCCATTGACCATGACGATATTGTTGCCAATGATGCAGTCATGGGCGATATGCACATAGACCATCAGTAGATTGCGGCGACCGATGACGGTACGACCGCCACCACTAGTGGAGCCAATAGAGATATTGACGTATTGGCGGATCGAGTTCTCTTCGCCGATGACCAGCTCGGCATCTTCACCGTCAAACTTCAGGTCCTGCGGCACCACCCCGAGGGTCGCGAATTGATAGACGACCGATCTGGCGCCAATGGTCGTCCGGTTTTCGACCGTGACATGCGAGGCGAGTCGCGCCCGGTCGCCGATCTTGACCTTTGGTCCAATGACACAATACGGGCCAATCACGACCCCCTGTCCCAGCTGCGCACCACTCGCGACGATGGCCGTTGGATGCACTTCGGTGGGCGCATGGGCGTCGGCGGCTGGAATATCCGAAAGGCTTAAATCCGCTTCCAAATTCAATCCCTAAAATAAAGCACCGACGGCGGCGCGAGGCTTACTTGATATAGGCCGACAGCTTCACTTCCGCAGCGATTTCACCATTGACCGAGCAGTCGGCCTCGAACCAAAAGAACGGCGGCCGACGCTTGGCGATCCTGGCATTGAGAACCATCGTATCACCGGGTACTACCGGCCGGCGAAACCGGGCCTCGGAAATCTCCGTCAAATAGCATTGCCGCAAACCATCTGGGTGGCTCAAATGGCCCAAGACTGCGGCTGCCTGGGCAATACCCTCGACAATCAACACTCCTGGGAATACTGGATTGCCAGGAAAGTGCCCGGCGAGAACGCCGTCGCTGATCGACACCTGCTTGATCGCTACGATGTTGACATTGACATTTAGCTCGATCACTCGATCGATGAGCAAAAACGGGTAACGGTGGGGGATACACTTTTGAATCGCCAGGATGTCCATGGGCATCTCCGGCATAGCTTCACCGTTCATAAAGCGCCTCGCAACAGGTCAGTGTTTCTTCTTGTCGTCCGCTTTAGCTTCGGGAGCCTTCTCGGGCGGCCTTTTCGCGTACTCGGTGATGACGTCTTGGGTCAGGTCGACTGGGGAATCGAGATAGAGCAGGCCGGCACTGTTGGCTTCAAACACACCAGTCAGCGTCCGCTTTCTCGCAAGCTGATCGACGACCTGAGCGACCTTCATGGCAATCGCCTGCGTCGCCTTTTGCTCCTTGCGTTTGATATTCGCTTGAAACTCCATCTCGGCGTTGCGCAGGGTCATGAACTTTTCTTGGAACTCGGCCTGCTTTTTCATTCGCGCGTCTTCGCTCAAAAGCGCTGCCTGGTTCTTCCATTCCCCATTCATTTTATCGAGCTCTTCCTTTTGTTTGCCGAGCTCGGCCTCCTTCGCCTTGATCTCCTTCTCCAGAGTAGCCCGCGCAGCCTTGCCCTCCTCGACGGTGAGGATGACCTGTTGCATGTCGACCACGCCGAATTTGCCGGCCTGCGCCCTCGCCGGCACTGCACCTAGGACCAAGAAGGCGGCCATAGACCATGTACCACGCCGAATCGTCGTCACCACATTCATCGCTCACCTCCGCTCAAGTCGGTTAATATCCAATATAGAAGATGATCTTCATATCACCAAGTCTGCCGTTTTCGATCGGATAGGCCCACTCAAACCGAAACGGTGCGATGGGCGTGATCCAGCGGAAGCCAAAACCGACGTCGCGGTTGAGTTTACTGAAGGAAATGCCCTCATAGTCGTCGTAGACGCGGCCGACATCGGCAAAGATTAATGACTTGATCCCCGCCTCCGGAATCAGCGGCATGAAATACTCGAACTGGAAGAACAGCTTTTTATCACCGCCCTTATTGATCGAGGTGGCAAACCCAGATGGTGCCTGCAGCAGATTGAAACGCGGCCCGAGATCGTAGTAGTTCCAGCCGCGTAAGTCGTTAAAGCCGCCGAGCCGGTAGCGTTCGGAGAAGGGAACGGCAGCGCTGCCGTTCGGGTAGATGTAGCTGATCGCCCCGTGGATCTTGAAATACGTCCGGTAAGTATCAGTGAAGTCCAGCGGCAGATAGGCCGTCGCATCGGCGGACGACTCCATATAGCGCTCGAACCCGCGGAGAATGGGGCCCCCGGTAAAGTTCTGACTAAGGGTGAAGTCCGTCCCGGAGGTCGGGTCCATGTTGTTGTCGACACTGCTTCGCAGCAGGCTGAAGATGACGCTGGAAGCGACCCCCTGCTCGACAAAGCGCGGCAGAATATAGGTGTTGCCGCTGTCGCGAGAGATCTTCTGCAGCCGGTAGGTGGCGCGCAGCGTCAGCAACTCATAGACTCGCCGCCCAACAAACACCGAGGTACCGACGCGACGCTCGGTGACGAGGCTCTCATCGAGGTACTTGATCTCTTGATTGCTGTAGAAGGCGTTGATCCCGGCGAGCCACAGACTGTCATTGACGCGCGGATCGGAGAAGCCGGTATCCAGCGAGTAGTTGCGATCGCCGTTCCATTTGCCGGTGAAGTTGACCATCCAGCCCCGGCCGGACTGGTTGCGCTCATCATACCGCCCTTGACCAAATACCTGCGAGCCCACCGAGCCGGTGGCTGAGTTCGGGGTGAAGCCGACCGCCGCCTGCAGCTGCCCGGTTGGCTTTTCCTTGACCTTAATATTGAGGTTCAACAGGTTTTGTTGCTGCTCGTCGCGCTCCTTGATGATCTGGACTTCCTCGAAGAAGCCGAGGCGATTGACGTTGGCTTTGGTGCTGGTCAGCCGCGTCCCGCTATAGAGCTCACTATCGGCGATGTCAAACTCGCGACGGATGACGTTGTCGCGGGTTTTGGTGTTGCCGATGATGACCATCTTGCCGAAGTAAACCTTCTCGCCCTTGGTGATCTCGTAATTGAGCGCCACCAAGCGCTTGTCGCGGTCAAAGGCCGTCTTGGGATTGACATCGGCATAGGCATAGCCAAGGTCACCGTACTTGTCCGTCAGCATCTCGATGTCTTTGGTAAAGCGCGAGTAGCGAAACAACTCGCCGACCTTCAGCTTCATCGGATCGATCAGCTCTGGCTTGGTAAAGAGCAAATCACCGCTAACATCCAGCGAGCCCACGCTGTACTGCAAGCCCTCCTCGACCTGAAAGGTCAAACGCACATAGTCGCGGTCGACATCAAGAAACTGGAAGGGCTTGGCGACCTTGACCTCAGCAAAACCCTGATCGCGGTAGATGTACGCGATGTATTCCAGGTCGCGCTTGACGAAGTCTTCTTGATACAGCGAGGCCGAGCTAAAGACACTGCTGCGGGTCAAGGGCTTTGACGCTAAGCCTGGAGCACCATTGATGATTTCGGCGGTACTGAAATAATGATTACCGAGGATCTCCACCGAGCCGACGAGGACCTTACCGCCCTCATCGATATGGTAGGTCAAAGCCACATCGTTCGGCCCCTTCGGAGCAATCGTGTAGGTGACCTTGGCGAGGTAGTAGCCCTTTTCAGCATACTGCTTCTCAATCATGCGCACATCGGCGGTGATGGTCGCTTCATTGACGATCGTGTAGATCTTGGTTTCTAGCTTCTCTTTAAGCGTATCCTCGGTGATCTCGCTATTGCCCTCGAAGGCGATCGCAGTGATCGCCGGCTTTTCCTTGACCTCGACAATCAGCTGCACGCCGCCGCTTACCGGCTTGGAATACAAGCGAACATCAGAAAAGTAGCCAAGTTCGTAAAGAGCGCGGATGTCGCCAGCGGTCGAATCCTTCTTTAGCGGCTCGCCCTTGCGACTCTTTAATAGGGCGATAATCGCGTCACTCTCGACCTTGGCGTTGCCGCGCACGACGATGTCTTCGACGATGGGCCCAGTCGGAACTACCGCCGGGGCTTCGCCCGGCGGCAGCGCCTGCGCCCAGCTCTGGCGGCCGCCCAGGAAGGTGGCCCCGAACAAGCAGAGTAGAAGAGGCAGGGCGGCGCCAGTCCATTTGGGCTCAAGAAAGTTCTTCAATGGGTAAAATCCCCCTGGATGACGCGGCCGTCCTCCATGATCACCTGCGACGGCAGGCGTCTGGCTAAATCCAGGTCGTGGGTGACCAATATCATCGTCACATGGTTCTCGCGGCAGATGTGCATGAGGAGCTCTTGGATTTCATGGCTGGTCTTTTGGTCGAGATTTCCGGTCGGTTCGTCGGCTAATAGAATCGGCGGTGCCATGATGAGGGCACGCGCAATCGCCACCCGCTGCTGCTCGCCTCCGGACAATTCGCCCGGACGGTGATTAAGACGGGCGCCAAGACCGACAGCACTGAGCAATTTACGCGCCCGGTCCTGCACGGCGGCATGCGGCGCTCCAGCGATGAGGCCGGGCAGCATGACGTTTTCACTGGCGGAGAACTCCCCCAGCAGGTTGTTCATTTGAAAGACAAAGCCAACGGAACTATTGCGAAACTGCGACGCGACCAGGTCGGTCATGGTCGAGACTTCGGTGCCATTTAACAGCACTTGGCCGCTCGTCGGCTGATCCAGAGTCCCAAGGATATGGAGCAGGGTGCTCTTCCCGGATCCACTTTTGCCGGTCAAAGCAACGATGCTTGCCGCTGGAACCTTCAAATCGACTCCGCGCAGTGCCTCCACATCGACCGGTCCGACCCGGTACGATTTACGGACATCGCGAACGACAATGCTGTAGTCGCGCCGCGTTGCTTCTGAAGGTAAACCATCTTTCCCTATCTCGACCAATGGACACCTCGGTTTGCATTCACAAATAGCGCAGGCCCTGTCCTGGGTCCTGCTTTGAAGCCGTCAGCGCCGGATAAGTCGAAGCCAGCAGGCTAAAGACCCACGCGCACACACAGATGATGCCGTAGTCGAGCCACAGCCATTTACACGGTAACGACCTTAGGTGATACACCCCTGCCGGTAGGGGGATGAACTGAAAACTCTTAATTAAAGCGCAGATCACCACGCCAAAAGCCAAGCCGATGATGATGCCTAGGGTGCCGATGGTAAACCCATGCGCCAAATACAGCTTGGTGATGTCGAGTCGATTCATGCCGAGAGAGCGCAGCAAGCTGACCTGGCCGCGTTTGTGGAAGACCGTCATCATCATCGTGCCGCTGATGGAGAAGGCCGCGACGATCACGATCAGCATGAGGATCATGCTCATGGCGAACTTCTCTAGCTTGAGAGCAAACAGCAAGGATTTGTTGGCTGTCTCCCAGGTCAATGGCGTCAGGCCATCCAAACCAGCTTCAGCATGCGGATAGGTGTTTTGCTCCGCAGCGCCAAAGGCGCGATCGACGATGCGCTGGACCTGCAGCGGATTCGGCACATTGACCGCCACGCCTGAGACATACTCGTCGGTATCGAGCGAACTATCATAGTCGGGGAGGAATTTGCGACCTTCAGCCAAGCTCAGCACGGCCCACTTCGCATCGAAGTTAAACAAACCGGTGCGGAACTTACCGCAGACGACGTAAGAGCGTGACACGGTGCCGCCCCCTAGAGCGGTATCGACGTTGACCTGGGGTGAAAGAACGATGATTTCGTCGCCGACGTCGGCGCCAAGCTGCTCCGCCAACTGCTCACCCAGCATGATGCCCGGGTGCCGGATGTTGCTATCCCAATTTGCCGACAACGGGTGGCTTTTGGCGATGCAGCGCATCTCACCCTCGGTCACAGCTGCTCCACCAAAGCCCCACAGGTGTTTGTCACGGCTTGAGTCGACGCCAAACAAAATACCCGCAGTCAGGTGCTGACGCTGCTTGAGGACCACATCGGCTTGAGTGAAGGGCTCGATGTCGCTAGCCTCAGGAAAGGCGCTCTTAAACGCGGACAAGGGATGCTGCTGCAGTCCGAAGCCGGCCTGCGCATTGGTCGCCATGACCTCAAGATTAGGCTGGCCGCGCAGCATCTTGTCGCGCAGATCCTGCTCGAAGCCGCCCATGACGGAAAGCACGATGATCAGCGCTGCCACGCCGATGGCGACACCGAAGATCGACACCATCGTCATGAACGAGAGACCACCACGGCGACCACGCGCAATCAGGTTTCGCCAGGCAATCCATGCGATATAGGCTTTAGATGGAGGACGCGCTGCGGTCATCGACACCAGTTCCGACAAAGGATAGGGTTCAGAAAAAAGACCAACGACCAGAGAAATGGTTACGATATGTCTCGCTTAGCCGCCCATATTAGGTTGCTTTCGCCTTGCATTTCAACCATAGTCGTCTCATTCAAGCTCAGATAATTTTTTGTCTTCGTGTTCCATATGGATATGGAATGACTTCAAACAGGGAGGATCCGATGAAGTGGACGCGCAATGGGGTCGTACGTCTTGGCCCCAGCTACCTGCTTGGCTTTTGCACAGCAGCCGCAATCACTGCAGGTTGCAGTAAATCAAACGCCACAGCAACCCCAGTGACCATTGATGACCTGAAGTACCCAGGCGATCTGAACCTGCAGGACCTGGGCTCCGGCAAGGTCGTCCTGACCTGGACGGCGGCCAATAATGAGAAGGATTTCGTTGGGTTCAACATCTATGGAATGAAGGCGACGAAGACCGCCCCGTCGACGACGGACACCTCGATAGACACCCACGACGACCTCGGCGTCACAGAAGGCCAGTCCATCTCCATCCTAGGCGACGACAACAAGCCAAGCGCTGCAGCAATCGCCTTGGTCAACAAGTTCGATTTCGACCCGGCCGCCAAAACCCCCTTTGAGGCGCCAGGCACCCCCCCGGCGGCAGTGACCTCCACGGCGACTGATGCCACCGGCAAGACCACAACCGAAGCCCCTTTGATCAGTGCCCGACCGATCACGACGCTCGGAACTGATGGCAAGCCGATCTACCCGACCTGTCAGACCTCAGGCACCACCTGTGCTCTAACGAACCAAGCCAACGCTGCTAACATTACGTCGGCCAACGGCGCCATCACCTTTGATCTATCGACCCTGAGCGACGGCAAGGGCAAGCTCACGGTTGGTCAGACCTACTGCTTCTTTGTCCTCAGCACCATGAAGGGCGGCACCCAGGTGTCGGCGGTGACAAGCAGTGTCGCCTGCATCACACCAAAGAATGAGACCAGCTTCAAGTATAAATTGCCTGCGGCCATTGCCAACAGCCAGGTCTTCGACCTACTCGGCTGGCTAAAGACCTGCAGCGGCGGTACCTGCTCCGACCCCACGGCGAGCACCTCCCTTTACTTCAAAGACGACAGCGGAACCGCGGGTACGGGCTTTCACAATGGTACTGAGGCCGGGCCACTCTACTTTGAAACCGCAACCTCGGGACCGACCGTGGTCGCCGGCAAAAACAACGGCATCCTCGACCTAGGCTACTATGCTGATGGTTTTAAAGACGCCAACCTTCTCGACAAAGCACCGACCTTCAGCATCGACGCGACCACCCCGATCACCATCAACGGCGGTGGCTACTCGCTCGCCGGCCAATCCGTGCCACTACTGGCTCGCCACATGTACGTCGTGGCCACCGCGGACGGCGCCGCCGCCACCGCGCCGAAGAAATTCAACTACAATTGGTTCTATGTCAACAGCGACGCCGCTGCCGTCGTCGCCGGCGGGACGATCGCTTTGATCAGCCGCCTGCCTGCAGCGGCACAGTAAGCCGCATGGACTGCGTCACGGCCTGGACCTTGAACCACAAGAACTATACCTACGGAGACACGCGCATGAAATGGATCCATACAGTCGGACTGAGCTTAAGCTGGGCTTTGGCCCTCGGTGCCTGCAACAACGCGACCTCGTCGGATCCAGCGACGACAGAGCGTTCCGCCTTGAATCCCCCAACCAGCCTGGTCAGCTTCACTGGAGACAGCAAGCTGACCCTGCGCTTTGCAGCCGCCAACACCGAAAAAGAGTTCCAAGGATACGACATCTTCATCGTTGCCAAAACGGTCAATTCGGTCACCAGCGGCAAGACCTACTACCCTAGCAGCGCCCAAATCGACCCTGCTGCTGGCGGCATAGCCTCGATTCCTCGCTGCAAGGACAACACCGCCGTTTTCGAGGCCTTTGGTTTCCCGGCATCGACGGCCACCTGCGAAGGTGGCAGCACCGGCGGTGGCAACAACACGACCGCCGGCACCAGCCTACAACTGGCTGACAGCGCCACGACCACTGCCACCGAAGATCCAGCGCCGACGAACTTTGCCGTGTGCGACGAGAACACCACCGACAAGTCCGTCTCCCTCAAGCTCAGTAAGCCGATCCTCGGCCCAGAGACCTGCACCATCAGCAAGACCAGCGATGGCAAGGCCTTGGTCAACGGCACGACCTACAGCATCTTTGTTGCGACCGTCGCCGGGGACAAAAAGAACAAGCTGAGCTGGACGTCCAACTTCATCGAGGACACCCCGGCCACTTCGCTTTACAGCGCCACGGTGAGCTTGACGCGCGGCAATATTTTTAAGTTTAAAGCGGATAATCTCAAGGCTGATCCGATTACGGTTTACGATAAAACCGTCACCACCAGCACTGCGACGTGCACCACCCTGTGCAAAGCCAATAGTCTAAACACTTCGACCGTAAGCACCGACGATGGCATCTACATCGGCAGATCTGGCGTTGATAGCTATCCAGGGCGAGCCTTCCTCTCTGTGCCTACCGCTGGATCCATTCAGATCCTGCCTCGCGGCCCCCGGCTGACCCTTGACGCGACGACCAGCAATGCCAACACGACGGCTCCGGGCGTCGAGGGCGATCAGGCGATTCGCACCACCACCGTTTATGACGGAGCTGGCACCCTGTATCCAATCTACGGCTACCAGGTCTTCGATATCCTCGTGACCAAGACCGTCTCGGGCGCCACGGTTCACCACTACGGCAAGATCGTCATCGGCGCGCTTTCGGTCACCGGCACTGCGACGGATGCCAGTAGCAAGCTAGCCGTACCGGTGACGATCATCATGCAGCAGCAAGCCGAGCGTACCGACTACTTCACCGACAACTGACGCATTTTTTCTTTTAAGGCGCCTTCGGGCGCCTTTTTTTTGGCCAAAATGAGGGGCGCCGATTAAGTGCCGACGATTGGTTCCTCGAGGGAGTCGTCTACACTGAATCGGCGCCTGGGGCATGGGTCACACAGGGTGACCTGTCTACTGAAGAAACGGGGTTGGTCTAACCAGACATGAGCATGTCGGTTGCCAGGACTCAAAACGGGTGAAGAGTACCTCTTTTCTCTAGTGGTGGCTTCACTCGCACGACCTCCTTTAGCGACAAACAAACTTGCATGGGGTGGGTTCCTCCTTGCTGGAGCTGCATGTCATTGGGTGCTTGCCAACCTACGTTGACCGCTTGTTCAATGACCAGTTCAACTCCAACAAAGGACTCTTCGGTAAGTCGCCAAAGAACTTTAGCGCAAGCTGCGAGAGAGGCAGTTTCTTCTATGATTTTATGGCACTTAGAGGATTTAGCTAGGGCTAGATTAAGATCGATCCTGGTATCAGTTTATTAAAAGCATGACGTTTCTAATAAAATAAGCCAACCATTTTATCGCCGCCTCTATCCGCGCCGAACCCTTGCAACGACTTCGCGTAGCACCTCGGCCATTCGCTCCACATCAGCGACGGTGCCATCGGGCCCAAAGCTCACCCGCACCGAGTTCAGCGCAACCCAGTCGCTGTAGCCCATCGCCAAAAGCACATGACTCGGCCGCGCCACGCTCGACGAGCAGGCACTGCCGCTCGAGGCGTGGATGCCGGCCAAATCGAAATTGAGCAAAAGATCATCGCCACTGACCCCCTCGATATGGAAGTTCACGGTGTTCGGCAGGCTACGGTCATCTGTGAACACGCTGGGTGCATGCACCACTGCACCAGGCACCGCCTCGACCGCCAGTCGCCAGGCATCACGCAGACAGCGCATCGATGCGCAGACCTCGCCGTGACGACCTTGAATCTCCTGGCATCGCAGACCAAACGAGACGATGCCGGGCATATTCTCGGTGCCAGGACGCCGTCCGCGCTCCTGTCCACCACCGATCGACAGGGGCAACAGCTTGGCGCCTGCGTTCAAAAACAACGCCCCAATCCCCTTAGATGCGCCAATCTTGTGCGCTGAAAACGCCGCACTATCGAAACCGCTGGAGCCGAACCAAGTCATCCCAGCCTTGCCGAGCAACTGCAACCCAACGACATGGACCTGAAAGGCAGGGTAGAACTCCATGATCCTCTGCGACAAACCTCGGACGTCAATCACGGCACCGGTCTCGTTGTTGGCATGCATCATCGCAACGCCCGCGGTGTCTGGACCAATCTGCGCCAGCAAGGCATCGCCATCGACGGCCCCACTTGCCAACACCGGTGCGATCTCGAGGCGACAAAGGCCCCGGCCTTGAAGGGTCTGCGCTGTGTCCATGACCGAAGAATGCTCAGCCGCGGTGATAATCAACTGCGGTGGGCGCTCCGCCTGACTCAAAGCAGCCCTGCCGATCAATCCTTGCAGGGCGAGGTTGTTCGCCTCTGTGGCACCAGAAGTGAACACCACCTCTAATGACCTGGCACCGAGTAGTTGCGCCAGGTAGCCCCTGGCATGTTCCAGTGCCACCTTTGCGTTGCGCCCCGGCGCATGGATCGACGATGGATTGCCATCGACCTGTTGCAGCAGTGCCGCGACGTCCATATAGTGCTTAGGCGTCACTGGATAAGTAGCATTTGCGTCAACATAGATCATTCTTGTAGATCCTAGCCTGGGCCAAAAGAGCGGGTACGGCGCTAAGCCATGAGGCCTGGCGATAGCTTCTTTACTACGGTCCGCAGCGACAGGCCAGACCGCGCCTCGTGATCACCCTGAACTACATGATATGCTTGCAACTATGCTAGGCTTGGGGCTGCCCGGGAAAAAGAGGATCTATTGAGCCAGCGGCGCATCGCCATCAACCTCAGCGCGAACCTCGGGGCCCAGCTGTTTAGTAAGCTGTTTCCGATCATCGCCTACGCTTATGCGCAGCGAAAGATCGGCACCGTCGCCTTTGGTCATGCCCTGTTTGCGATCTCGCTAGTCGATTGGTCCGGTGCCGGCATCGAGATCGGCAGCTCCGCCTATGGCCAGATCCAGGTCGGCCAGGGCAGTGAAGATCGCCCCAGGATGCGCTCCTTGCTCGGAGGCATCCTCACGGTTCGCCTCATCAACGCCGTGGTCGCTGCTCTGATCCTGTTTTTTGCTGTGCGAACCTACTATGCCGACTACGAGCACAGCGTCATGGCGCTTAGCTTCATGATGCTGTCGACGGTTGGTGATATGGCCTATATCCAAGTCGGCACCAAATCACTGTGGCGCCTTGGTCTGCTCAATGTGCTGAGTAAATGTGTGGTTCTAGCCTTACTGATGCTGCTCGTGCAGGACAGCTCCGACGCCACGATGTTTGCAGTGCTGGTCGCAGGCGCAAATTCAGCCGTCTCGTTTGCGACCTTTTATATCGGCGTAAAGAAGTGGCGCCCAAGCCTGCCGACGATGCAGCAGCTAGGGCAGCTCTACAAGATTCTGCTGCCGTTTGGCGTTTTTGTCATCTTGACCTATTGGACGGAGCGCTTTGATTACTTCTTTGTCGAAGCCAAGTTAGCCCCGGAGGCCGTCGGACTATACGGCGGGGCCAGCCGCATTTACTACTCCATCCAGGCATTGATCCCAGCCCTCACCTTGGCATTTGCCGCGGAGATGCTCAGTATCCGTGACCTAAAAGCCTTCTCTAAGCAGACCGAGGCAGCGCTCTCTGTCGTCTTCTTTGCCACCATTCCGGTGGCTGTCGGCGCCTGCTTCACCGCAGGCGACCTGCTTAACCTCATCTACGACGCATCCTACCGCCAAGTTGGCTACCCCTTTGCGCTGTTGTGCTTGGCCTTGGTGCCCCAAGCGATCGCTACTATCGTTGGCATTCAAGCGTTGATCACCCGAGGTCGCATTTGGTACGTCAACTTCGCTCTGGCGACAGCTGCGGCCGCAGGCTTGGCCATGGAATCCTCGCTGATCGTTCGCTGGGGCCTGACTGGCGCCGCGCTCGGCGTGCTTCTCATAAAAACTCTGACTGCTGTCCTCATCGTCATGGGTGCCACCGATTTCATTCGGAGCAAACGCATCTTCCTGCTCGCGTTGCCGTGGCTTGCGGCTTCGGGCCTGATGGCGGGAGCCTTGCTGGTGCTGGGAGCCAAGCATTTATTGATCAAATTGGCTGTTGGCGGCAGTGTCTATGGACTAGTTGCCGCCGTCACCTCATACCGGCAGATCCGCGCTTGGCTGGCTAAACGCCGGCAAAGACCGCCAAAGCCCGATTCATTGACGCCTTAGCGCCTTGACCAACGCCTGAAAATGTTATTAGATCGACGTCAACCTGAGTGATTTGATGACCGCTTTCTAAAGATAAGGCTAGGGCTGATGAAGGTTAGTCTCATTATTCCGGTGTACAACGAAGCCCAGCACCTGAAGGAATTTCTTCAGCGGGTCGATGATTTAAAGCTGCAGGTTGAAAAGGAATTGGTCATCGTCAATGACTGCTCGACCGATGGCTCGGCGGCGATTCTCGATAGCTTTGCCTTTCGCTCGGCTCACCGCATCATTCATCAAGCCGTCAACCAGGGTAAAGGCGCAGCCATCAAGGTTGGCATCGCCCGCGCGACGGGAGACATCATGGGCGTCCAGGACGCCGACTTTGAGTATGATCTACGCGACATTCCGGCGTTGATTCAACCCCTGTTGGATGACCGAGCCGACGTCGTCTATGGCTCCCGCTTTAAAAAGTCGGGGGAGCAGGTGCATCGGACCTTCCACTACCTGATCAATCGGGCCTTGACGATCTTGAGCAATTTCAGCTGCGGCCTCTATTTGACCGACATGGAAACCTGCTACAAATTCTTCCGCCGCGACATCCTGGCAAATGTTTACCTCGACTCCCGCCGCTTCGGGTTTGAACCAGAAATCACGGCTAAAATCGCCAGGCTGAAGCTCCGCATCATCGAGCTTCCGGTATCCTACTACCCGCGAAACTACCTCCAAGGTAAGAAGATTTCCTGGAAGGATGGCATTGCTGCGCTTAGGCACATCATTCACTTTAATTTTTTCGTCAAACCGGTCTCCTGCTTTGGACCAGATCTACCAAAGCGTTATCTACCTAGCAGCGGACATTGGCTCTGAACTCAACCAAAGTCACCCTGACTAGCCCGATGACTAGCACCTTTAAGTCCATCCCGTTGTGGTTTTGGTTTTTTGTCAGCCTATGCTTGACCAGGCTCATTCTGGCTTTTGCCTCCTTCGACTACCATATCGACGGTGACACCACTGTCACCCTGTTGATGGCCAATGACTGGGACCATACGCCGGCCAAGGCCTTTTTCTGGGGCCAGCAGTACATGGGCACCTACGAGATTTGGTTGCTGGCCAAGCTCGGCAAACTACTCAGCCTCAGCCCGATACCTTTGTGGTTGGCAACGACCGTAGCGACCTTATTTTACTGCGCTGGTGCGACCCTAGTCTATGCCGCCTTGCTAGGCTATGACGCCGACCACGGGCGCGACACCTGGGCACAACGCGGCCGCTTTATCTTAGCGTTCTTGATCTTGGGTTTTAGCCCTCCGAGCCTGCAAAAATATTCTTTCGGCATCGGCACCGGCTACTCATTTCTCCCACTGGTCTCTGGTCTGTGCATTTTTCTTGGCTTCCGCCTGCGCCAGCTGCGCTGGTGGACCATCCTGGCTGCCGGCGTGCTGCTTGGACTTTCCATCGAGATCAATCGGCTCAACCTCGTTCCCATCGCTGGACTCGCTTTGTGTCTAGCGCTCAGCAGTATTAGAAAGAATGTTCGACCGGGCTGCGTCTTAGCGCTTGGCATGTTGGGTGGAGCGGCGGTCGAGTTGACGATCACTCCACTGGGTGCCCTGTCGGTCTATGGTAGCGGCAGCAACTTCTCCTGGGGTCGCAGCCTAACCAACCTCAAAGTAACGATCACCCAACTCGGAACCTACCTGGGAACCCTCCCGTATGGGGTCACGGAAACCGAGCATGCGCTGTGGTTTTCGACGGGCCATAGCGACGGCTCGCTCATCCTCAACGTCGTCTCCGTTGCAGCCCTTATCGCGCTTGTCAAATATACCTGGAAGCCGATTCTCAGCCGACGCGACTATCTGCCGTTCACGGCGATCTGCATCGTCAACCTCGCAATCCTGGTCTTCAGCAGCCTCTCCCTCGACATGTATGCCGCGCGCCGGTACGCCTTACCGATGGCCTTCCCACTGGCTTTTCTGCTCATCGCCACGCCGCAGTTTTATCTGAATCGAGCGCTGATCGGGCTGCGCGTTGCCGCATTAGCGGTCTATTTGGTTTTCAGTTTATGGTTTTCCACGCCACTAGGGCACCTTCAGGACAGTCTGCCGAGCTTCTCTAGCGAACATGATTGTTTGGTTGGCCATGGCGGCGACTTGACAGCGATCATGGCCCTGAATCGCATCTTGCCTAAAACCGTGGACGTCAACTGGCGGCTCATCGGCAATTATTCGCAAAACCTGGATTTGCATAACAGCTCAGCCATTCGCGCCGCTTGTCAGCATATCTACCTTGTCGATACCCGGCATATTGGTGAGGAGAACTTTCGCGAATACTGCCCTCACCGCACGTTGTTACGTGACGTCAAGCCCTCTGGCCTACGGCGGTATCGCTATGCCGTGCAGTTCTATGCATGCAGTAACATGTAGTCGACTGGTTGCTTTGGTCTGAACCTAGCCATTTATCACCCCGCCCGAATAAAACTACTTACAAATCAAAACCTTAACAGACAACCCCATGATGGGTCCCCGTTTAGGTAAAGAAGCCTCCTGTGAATACCGATAAACCTCCATAGGTACGTGAACTTTTCTGGCGAAATACAAACAAATGCCGGCGTCCACTGACAAGCGCATAAAAATTAAGAGAAGCCTGCATGGCTTCTGCAGCGCGCTGGCTTTTATCTGCTTTAGCTGGTGGCTGTCGCCAAGTGCAGACAATCCTTTTGCCATCGAGGAAGTCACCACCGATCTTCAAGCCCTTAGCTTTAACTCAGTACGAGACCTGCAGGATCCGGCATGGGTAAATGTCCAACCTCAGCGCAATTCTCATCTAGTGAATAAACACGGGCAAAATTGGCTCAGAGTTCGGATACCCAAAGGAGCAGTCGAGCAAAATTATATTTTGGAAATCGCGACACCGTTTCTCCGCAACGTCGATTTCTTTCTTTTCGAAGGCGACACCCAGCTGGACAGCCTACAAATCGGCAACGACCGCCCGTTCGCCGATCGGCGACTCAAGTACTACAATCAGGCCTTCCCCTTTACTCAAAGTAGCGTCCATGATCGCATGATTTATATCCATGTCGATTCAGAGATCTTGCTTTACCTGCCGATCAATATCGCCGAAGAGCATGTGTTTACGACGTCAAACGTCACTAAGTATATGGTCCTTGGTCTTTGTCTCGGCATGTTTTTAGGCGTTTTAATTTACAATCTAAGCTTAGCCTTAGCCCTTCGGGACAAAATTTATTCGTACTTCGTCATCTACGAATGTTACATCCTCAGCATCATTGTTCTTTACGGTGGCTACATCCAAATGATTTGGCCAATCACCGGCGAGCATTTTGAGCTCTATATCCGCGTTATCACCATTATGACGGCCCTCATGTTCTTGCCATTTATCATGTTTCTGCGACTGTTTCTCGAGTTCCGCACGCACAGCCCGGTATCTTACCGCTATAGCAAGCATGTCCTGGGAGGGGCCATCGTCTTAGCCCTGGCAAATTGCATCATCCCGCTACGACTGGCCATTTATATCACCACCGGATTCGTGACCTTTGGCACCCTCCTGCTACTGATTCGGTGCACGTTTCGCATCCATGTCGACCGCGTCTACTTTACGTTTCTGTCCTTTCTTGGCCTGATGACTTGTGAGTTTATTCATTTCATGACCCTTTTAGGGGTATTCCCAACCGCACCGCACTCCTACTATATTTCGGCCTTTGGCGGGGTTTTAGAGGCGCTCTTTTTGTCGATGGCCGTATCTAATCGCATTAGTCTCTTACAAAACGAGCGCAATGAAATTATCCATACGCTAAAGGGATTTGCGCCGGCCAATCGGCTCAACGAAATCCTTGGCAGCACTTTGAACAGCGAACTAGATGCGGCCGAAGTGAACGTCGCCATCATGTTTATCGATATCGTTGACTTCTCGCAAATATCTGAAATCCTGCAGCCAAAAGCTGTTCTGAGGCACCTGTCACAGGCTATGACTGAGATCAATACGATCATTTCGTCATTCCATGGCTCCATTGATCGTTCGATCGGTGATGGGGTCCTTTGCTTTTTTGGCTACCATGAGCACGCAAGTAACGAGCATCACGCGACCCTTGCTTTCAAGGCCGCGAGGCAGATCCAAGAACTCATCGTTAGCAAATTTCAGAACTCCAGGACGGACGGCGCCTTCGTATTACCAGTGCGCATCGGCATACACGTTGATGATGTCATCATCGCTGATATCGGCGGAAAAAAGCGCATCGACTTCACTATGATCGGCAATGGTGTCAACTTCGCTAACCGGCTGGAATCCGCATGTAGCCCGTTCAAAATTCTTTTAAGCGAGGAATGCTATGATTGCCTCAGTATGGACGAGTCTGCAATCCCAGGCTTCAGTCCGATCCATATCGCCATAAAACACCAGGACAAGCTGGTCGAGGCCTTTGAATTCAATCCTTTTCACACCAGACCTGAACCTCTAGCACGTGTCGAACGCTTACATCTCGAACAAATCCACATCCGCACAAAAGAGCAAAGGTTTACTATTCCAGGGGCACAGGTCCGAGCTGAGATTGTCACCGAACTTGGCCGCTATCAAATCGTTGACTATTCACTCCATGGCCTGCGCGTCGTAGGCGCTAAGCAGATTGGCAAAAAGGTGACTATGCTCGTTGATTTGACCTCAGATAACCCTGCCACCAACCAACAGCTCAGAAGGCTACTGCTAAACCAAATCACGGTCGAGGTGCGGTGGAGCAAAGTCAACGGATCCGATCTTTATGAACATGGTCTAAAGTTCATCGGACTCAACGACCACCAAAGCAAATTCATCTTCGAATCTATGCAAGCGCTGCACCACGACACCCAACGAAGAACAGGTTCGTAGTCAGCCAAAGTGAACCCGGTGCATTTAGTGCTTGAAGACACTAGGGCGATTCAGATTTGTAGCACTCGAGGACTCGGCCCAGGACCCGCTTACGCGCTGCCTTGACCTGCGACTGCTTATAGCGGTCGTGGTTAGCATCGCCGTGCTTTGACTTTTCGTAGTTTTCGGCATCGAGGATCTGTACCTCGAAGGGAAAAAAGGATGCATCATCCAAGCTATCCTTGACGGAGTGCCAGCCCTCCACCAGCATGCGCAATTCGCGTAACATCTGCGTCGTGGTGGGCTCAAGGGTCTTCGTGCTGAGCGCCGCGCTTAGCTTTAAAAACCAATCAAAGCGGTGATAAGGAACGCGGATCAACTGCCGACCGGTGAGCTGAATGGCCCTATAGCTTGCAGCCGAATGCGGATTGTTTGGTCCAACCGGGGCTTCAGGCTGCGCCACGGCAAGCGCCGCGATCTGTGCCTGGAAGGCCTCGGGACTTAGGGTCCCGGCCTTCAAGCAGGCGGTCAAGACATCGACTTGGCCGCGAAAGGCGGCGGTATCGACCAGGGTATTGCGCGCCCTTGCCGGATAGGCGTTTGGATAGCACAGGATATGGTACTGATGGAGGATCTTCACCGCCATCATCGCGTCACCTAGATGCCTGGTAACCAGGCGAATACCGACGTAATCGTAGATGGTCTCGGCAACATTGTCGCGCTTGTGTAAGAGCTTGAGGATGATGGAGTTACGACTTTTCTTCTCCTTCCACTCGACCTGGGTCAACTCGACTCTACACTCGGGGCCGCCGAACCAAAGCGCTTCTCCCTCCTCCCAAATATGCGCGCGAAAGCGGTCAAAGATCTGACTACGCGCTGCATCGAGGTCTACCGAGCGATTGACGCCTTCTAAGTGGCCGATGGTGTGCATGACCCGCAGCACAGCGCACGACCAAACACTACGCCGTTTTGCCGGCGCATCCTGTGCGGAGGCCCAGATCAGCAGCTGCCGCGGATCGGAGCAAAACAAGATATCATCTGGCGGCCGTATGCCACGCTCCCATTCGCGCGGCAAAACCAGTTGGTGTTCGATAAAGCTCAAGGCCTCAACGAGCACGGAATGGAGGTAGCGCAGGTCGGCGGGCTTCTCGGCATCGAAACCGTAGGCCTTAAGAAACTCACTGGCCTGAACCAAGTTAGCGACCTGGAGTTCCGGTAGATCAATCGATGATTTACCCCCGATCAGCACGTCCATCAACGGCCAGGGGAAACTCCAGCGCTCAATGAGTTCGTTTTGCTTCATCGGTGCTCTCCGGGCGATTCAGTCCATGGCTGGCTAGGCTTGTGCTATAATAACATGGGTAGCTGATATCCATTGACCGAGGATCGACATGGCCAAAAATCCTCTTAAAACGGCACTCCTGAGCACTGCACTGCTGATCACGGCCCTGTTACCCAGCGCCGTCGCCGTAGCAGGGGAGCCTAAAGGCGAAGAACATCCAGCACCGCCTAAAGCGGTCACGGCCACGGATCACTACGTCAGCAGTTGGGTGCGGCTGCCCAGCTTTAGTGCGACCAGACTAGGCGATGAGCATGAGTCGGTGACCATCGCGCCCAGCAAGGGCCGTCTACTCGTCATCGTCTTTCTAGCGTCCTGGTGCGAGCCCTGCCAACAGCTCATGCCGCAGATCCAGCGCCTTGAGCGACACTATCAAAAGCTAAATACAGACTTTGTCTACATCTTCTCGCACGACACGCGCGACGACGCCCAGGGCTTCATGAAGGAGTTCAAATTGAGCAATGCTTACCTGGCCAATCAGGAGTTGCTTAAAACCTACCACGAACCCGAGCTACCAAGCATCTACGTCGGTGATCGCCATGGCTGGATGCTGCAGCGCTACATCAAGACCACGGTGACTGACCTGGCCAAACTAAATGGACTGCTCCTGTATTTGGCAGCGTACTAAGCGGCCTATTCGTGATGGGCTTTCGCACTCGCGCCCGGATCCCGCTTCACCTCTAGCTCGCCCAAACAGGTCACCGGCAAAAACACTTGCCTATATCCATCGACCTCGTGGCACTCGATGCGTCCCGTGCGCGGATCATCGGGCGGTCCCCCGAAGATATAACGACACTCGCCCCGGCTACCGCGAGCGACGCTACCATTGGGCTGGAAGCGATCAGACGGCATAACACAGGCGTTGCGGGCGGGAATCGCCCAGATTCTGCGGTCGTCGCGGGCATCGGCGGCGGCATCCTTGGCCTTTTCAGCGCCTTTGCTCGCCTCGCCGTCCTTCTTGCCATCCTCCGCCTTTGCCTCGCCCTCTTTTTTCCCATCCG
>JAPLFX010000257.1 GCA_026390445.1 Pseudomonadota bacterium | reverse complement strand
GGCGGCAAATACAGAGCGTCGCCATCGTCCTCATCGTCATCGACGACACCCCGGCCTTGGTCGCCGCGGTTGTGGTTGAAGCCGCGGTAGTAGCTGTCGAGAAAGCGCCTCGCTCGGTCCGGTGCATCGCTGCTGACCTCGGCGGCGGGTTCTGGCAGGGTGTCGGCAAAGCGCAGGGTTATGGCATTGCCGCCGGCGCTGGCGATTTGTACCGAGTGCGCCTGCACGCTCTGCAAGATAAAGCCAAATTCGTTTGGTACCGAGTCGCCAACCGACAGGGTATAGGTCTTGTTGCTGAGGTTGCTGCGAAGCACGGCGATCCCCGTGACCTTGCCAGTGGCGCTAGGTTCACCGGCAATGACCCCGACGACCGACCAGCGGCCCTCGATTTTAATCTCGCTCTGGTCCACCCCTTGGGCTGGCCCACCACCTAAGAAGACCTGAACCAAAAGGCCGATGACCAAGGATTTGATCGTAGGAAAACGCATAAATGAACCCTCTACTCATGCGAGTCAGTGCCCATACCCTATCGGGTGGTGCAAAGGGTTCCTGAGGACAAAAGCAAAACTAGATCTTGGTTATTTACAGAATCAACCTTAGATCAGTTTAAAATCCAGCGATCTGTCGCAGCGGCCTCTTGTCCTCAAAGTGGGCCTCCATCGCGCCAAACGGGGTGTCGAAATCGGCCGTTGCCGTCAACACCGCGTAGGTCTCTCTGGATTTGGTCAGGAGATCATGAAGCACCTTGAGCACACTGTTACCGTCGACGCTTAGGGGTAGTTTGACCACAGCCTGGCCGCCACTTGGTACCGTCACGTGCTGCATCATGGTGCCGCTGGCAATCTGAGAATCAGAGGCGGTGAGTTTATAGCGCAATTTGGCAAAGCTGATATCAAAGTTGTTGGGGTTATCGACGCGAAGCGACACCAAGAACTCGATCGACGTCATATTCGCCTTGGTCACGGTCAGATCGACCAGGTGAACCTTAGGCTGCTGCACCCCGAGACCGACCAGCTCCTGCAAATAGGTGCAGCCACCCAGGAAGGCGGCCAAGCAAACCATGACAGCAAACGTTCTAATGTTACGAGTGTTCATGCACGAGATAATAACTCTAGTAGCCGCTCTTGGCCAATCTCCTTTAGGAATCCAGGCAAGCGCGGACCTTGATTGCGGCCGATGAGGCTCTGATAGACGACGGTAAAGAATTCCTTGGGATCGACCTCAGCGGCATGCACGACGTGGTCGTAGATCGCCTGGTTCAGCTCCTTGGGATCGATGCTGTCGAGATCGGTCGCCTTGACCAGGTCGACCAGGTAGCCCAGTGCCTTCGCTTGGGCCGTAGTGACCTCGACCAGCACGGGCTCAGCGTGGAGCGCATAACGGAAGTCATCGGGCGCGTAGTGTTCGAGCCAAGCCGAGGCCCGCCGCGCCCGCGACAGAAAGGAGGCACGGTCACTCGGTGTCTTGACGTCGGCCAGGTAGTACCGCTCGAGGGTGCGTTCGGCGTCACCGCCACAGATTTGCAGGCGGTTGGTCAACACGCGAAACGGCGGCCGGTAAGGACGCACCGCGGGGACCTCGGACTCCGGCAAGGCGAGTTCGTAGATGCGCCGATTCAGCAGCCACTTCTGGTTGCTCGCGTCGCCAGGAGCATAGGCCTGCTCTTCGCAGCGGTCGAACTCATCGTGGAGCTTGATCACATCCTCGTCAAAGGCGATGGAAAAGTCGGAGTTCGGCTTTTGCCTGGCGAAGATCCAGCGAATCATTTCCGGACTGTAAATCTCGAGCACCGTCGCCAGATCGATGGCATTGCCAGAGGACGATGACATCTTGCCGGGGCCGCCTTTGATCGAGACAAAATCATACTGGACGTAGATCGGCGGCGGCCAGTTGTAGACCTCAGCGGCGATGACCTTGCCGGTGGCATAGGAGCCGCCGTCGCTGGAGTGATCCTTGCCGCCTGGTTCGAAGTCCACCTGTTCAAACGCCCAACGCATCGGCCAGTCGGTGCGCCAGTTGAGCTTGAGATTTTTGGTGTGGCGAATATCGGTCGTCGCCTGATGGTCACAGCTGCGGCAGTGGTAGAAGTAGGCCCACTCGCCCTCGTAGCGCTCAACATGCATCTCATCGCGGTCGCACTTTTCGCAGTAGATCGCTGTCGGCAGCCAGTTGACGGCGAGTGGCTCGGTGCGGGCCGCGTCGAGGATGGCGCGGATCTTGTCCTTTTGCTCCAGGGCTTGGCGGATGCCGGACGCGTACATGCCAGCGCTGTAACGATCATGCTGGTAGAGAAACTCCGGCTTGATCCCCATCTGCGGCAGATTTTTCTCGAAGGCCGCGATGTTGTGGGCAGCGTAGCTGGCGTCGGTACCAAAGGGATCCGGGACGCGACTGATGGGGCGACGTAGGTGGGTCGTCAGCATCTCCTGCTGCGGCAGGTTGGCTGGGACCTTGCGAAAGGTGTCAAAGTCGTCCCAGCTATAGATAAATCGGACCTCTTTACCAAGGCGGCGCAGCGACCTGGCGATGAGATCGACGGTGATCACCTCGCGAAAGTTACCGATATGGACCACTCCGCTGGGGGTGATGCCGCTGGCGACGGTGTACTTGGGCTTGTCACCGCGTTGTTTGATAACGCGCTGCGCTGCTTGATCGGCCCAATGAGGCGAGGGAGCTTGCATGGGATGGTCTCACTGACGAAGGTGAGGGCAGTCGCTGCCCGTGACTATAAGGACGGCATGATGAAGGACAAGGGATCGTCTCAGCAAGGGAAAAATCAGGCTTTGCCTAGTCTTGGGCCAGTCGGTTTAGCCTCCTTAAGCGTGCCGCCACCGCCCGCGGGCAGCGGCGGCGTGAGGCCAGAGGTGACCGCCAGGAGCTTCGCCAGACAAGCTGGCGGCAGCCAAGCCAGCGGGGATTTGGCGCGAGCCGCGGCAAGGCGCTGGGCGACGACGGCCTCGACCTTGCCGTAGGGTTTGACCTTGGCCGCAGGAGGACTGCCGACCACGACGATTTGGATCATGACCGGGATCAAGGCGCTGTAGGCGTAGTTGATCAAAGTCTCGAGCTTTTCAACGGTGTGCGGGTCCCAAAACGAGCCGGCGCGGCCGATGCAGATAAGATCGGGCGCCGGCTTGTCGGCGGCCGGGATTAATTCACCCGCAAGCGAGCCCTGCAGGTGCACCACATGAACCTTCAGCCCAAAGCGCCAAGAAGCTGCCAGGGCCAGCGCCCACATCGACGGATACACGCTGGACGGCGACCCCGAGGCGGACGCGCCAGTCGCTGGAGCAGACGCTGGTGTTTCGATCCAGCCGAGGCCACGCTTGCTCGAGGACTTGGCGATCAGATGCACGACCTCCAAGGCCTGTGATAGACCAGCCGACGGCCTGACCTCTTGTGGTAGACAAGCACCTAACTCGGCTCCGGATAAGCTGGCGAGCAGCTGGGCTAGACGCCGGGTTTCGCGCAGGCGTTCGCCTAGCTTGCAGGAATAGGTGGTGTTGCCGTCAGGACTAAAGCGCAGCCCACGTCCGGCGCAGCAGGGGAAATGCGCGCCGCGTGGTTCGAGGCGACCATCGACCAAGGCCAATCCTGGAATCGAGCCCCCCAGGCGCGGGTGAGCCAGGCTGGCCAGGAGGCACTCCTGAACCGGCGCTTTGCCTTTAGAGCCCGTCACGGTTGGCGCCGCCGCACATCATCGCGACGCCAGTCATCGCCCTTTAATTCGTGAAACGTCGCCATCTCACGCAAGCGCGAAAAAATCCGCGTGCCGATGCGTTGCTCGAGCGAGGTAAACTGATCGCTGGCAAACGCCGACGCTCCGCTCTTGGGGCTTGCTTGCAGGTCTTGCTGCGGGACAAAGGCGCGGCTGTTCATTTGATAATTGGTCGAGGCGATGATCGCCTTGTTTTGATTGTAACGGCCACAAACCAGCTGATCAAGGATGGTCAAATCAAAGTCGTTGTTACGGCCTTTGCCGAGCTCGTCGATAAACAACACATCGACATGGATGAGCGGCGCTAGCTGCGCAGAATCGGCCTTGCCCTGCGAGAAGCCGGCCTTTAATTCTCCGAGCAGCTGAAAGAAGTCAGTGAATCGCACGCTGAGACCGCGCTCGGCCAAATCCTTGGCGAGGGCGGCCAACAGGTAGGTCTTGCCGACGCCAACCGGCCCTTCGATGATCAGACCTTTGCCGGTCTGAGGGCGAAACTGCATCTTCCAGCGCTCAAGGTCCGCCACTAGCTGACGACCGTTACCGGTGAAGTTGGCGAAGCGCGACAAGCTAGCGTCGGCGTAACGCCCCGGGATGCGGGCGGCGTTGATCAAGTTGGCGACAATCGTCGGCTGCGGTGTCAGGCAAGGCTTGGAATCGTTGCCGTCCATCATCCGAGCTCGGCCCAAGCAGGCTGGGCATTGGGTGATGCAACTGCAAACCGTTGCCGCTGCCAAGGCCCCACTCCGTGACACTTGATAGCCCTTACCGCCGCAGCAGGGTAGCTTCTGCCGCAGGCTGCAACTGGGCGCAGCCCGCGGCGTGGCACCAACATCTGCTTCGCGCCAGTTGCGGCTGAGGACAATTCTTTTTGTGGGCTCGCTTTTGGCTGCAGGCATAGGGCTCGCGGCAGACTCCGATCAGACTAGGACTTCCTTCGGCTTGGTAGCTCAGTGATAGCGCATATGTCTGCAAACGACCAGCCACGATGGCTGCGCTAGACCTTTCGGGGACTTGCATACCAGCCTAGATGTCATAGAATTCTATATCATTGTAATGGATCTTTACAATTATAAGTATGCGTGTTATATATCAATACGACTGCGTTGACCAGTCAGCGGCCTAACATCCTACTTGCTGTGGAGTGTCCATGCTGAAACTGTCTCTGTTCCTTGGATTTTTCGGCCTATCCGCCCTGTCCGCCCTGTCTTCGGCAGCCATGGGCGCTGATGACCAGCCCTGGCAGCACGAACGAAAGATCTTGGGCGTTAAGCATTTAGAGCCGATCGAGGCGGTCGCCGGCACGCCGGTGTACGATCTCGGCGCGGCGATTGCGCGGATGGAGAAGGTGGACCCCGGCACCGACTTCGGCATCGGCTATTGTACGGCCTTTCATATCGGCCCTCATCTGTTTATGACCAACCAGCACTGTGTGCTGCCGTGCGATCAAATGAATATCCGCCTTGGCTACGAAAAGGCCCTCAGCGAAGGGCAGCAGCAAATCTACCGCTGCACCAGCGTGGTCTACAGCAACCAAGCCCTGGACTATGCCTTGATTGCCGCAGATCCGGCCCTGCAGGGGGACGCAGCCAAGGAAATCGCCTTTCCGACCCTGACCGTCTATGCCGGCCCCATTCACGACGGCGACGCCGTGTATGCCATCAGTCACGCCTCGGGTGGCTATAAAGAAATCGACCGTAGCAGCGCCTGCGCGCTGGGTTCGGTCACCGTCTTCCATACCGATACCGGGCGCGATACCATCAAACACAGGTGTGATACGCTGACTGGCTCCAGCGGTGCGCCGCTGCTCGACCGCGACCATGGTTATGTCGTGGCCTTGCACTGGGCCGGGATCCCCGACCAGTATAACATGGCCATCCCGATGTCCTTGATCATCGCGGACATGCAGGCGAACCTGACACCTGCGGTGCTTGGTCAAATCGCCGTGGCACCTTAAACCGAGCCTCTCTGGTTTCATTCTTTTCTGCCACCTCAGCGTACTTGATGTAGCCTTGAGGGACTATACTTGCAGGCAACCAGGGAGTGCGCCTAACGATGCTCGTCGTATCCGCCCATATTAGCATCCCGGATACGGAGTTCACGCTAAGCTTTGCGCGTAGCTCTGGCCCCGGCGGGCAAAACGTCAACAAGGTTAACAGCAAGGTGGTGTTTTACTGGGATGTCGCCCATTCACCGAGTATCCCCGATGGTCTGCGCCAGCGTTTTGTCGACGCTTACCGCACGCGCATCAACGACGCCGGAGTGCTGCTGCTGCAAAGCGATCTGCACCGCGATCAGAAGCGGAACATCCAAGACTGCCAGGATAAGCTGCTGGAGATGCTAAAAGCGGTGTTGACGCCACCAAAGACTCGGCGCAAAACCAAACCGACTAGGGGCTCCAAGGAGCGGCGCTTGACCGGCAAGAAAGAGCAAAAAGAAAAGAAGGCAAATCGACAAAAACCGAGCTACTAAACAGGCCACACTCAAGCGCACGGCGCGCTCAACCTGTTAGGAAGGACGATCATGACTATCTTCAGAGCTTTCAAGTCCAAGCAAATTCAGTGGCTTACAAGAAGTGCCCGACCCCTTTTGGTGGCCCTGGCGCTGGCCGCACCAGGTACTCTGATGGCTAGTGACAGCGGTATTCCGGCCTTGATCGGTCATTTTTCGGCCGAATCATCGATTGGGGACCGTGGTCGTCTATACATCTGGCACTATGATGCCTCTCTGGCGATGCATGAGACGCCCTACTTTGGCGTCGCTCCGACGCTGATCATCGCGGTTCAGTCGCCCGGGTCTACCGACATCCAGCACCTTAATTTTTTGACTGGCGAAATCGTCGACGTCTTGAGCCCTAAACCGAGTGGCGATGCCACCACACATGTTCTCCCTAGTGATCCGGCATATGCCAATATGCTAAAATCGATGCGCAGCGACCTTCAACAAATGATCCGTCTGGATCAGCGCAACGCTCCGCTGACTGAGGCGGTCGACTATTTGACAAAGAAGATCGCCGATCACTCATTGGCGGAGACACCGTGATCCCTGGTTTGAAACGACTGCAACTGCGCCTGGCCCGCGTCAGCACCGGCACTGGCGGACGGCTGCGGAGACAACTGGCCGGAGCTGCTGCTACCCGCGATCGAGCGCAAAACGACCATCTCCGCCTGGGGCTTAACGCCAAAAACTCCCAGTTGGCTTTCATCGAGTTCGACACGTCTGGCTCGATCACCTTCTGGAACTCGGCTGCCGAAAAGCTGTTCGGCTACGGCGTTGACGAGGCCATCGGCATGAAGGTCGCGGTTCTGCGTTCACCAACGCAACAGGTGGTTAGCGAAAAGGAGCAGGCCTGGAAGAAGCTTCTGACTGCCGGCGAAGGAGCCATTCGCAGGTCGTCTTGTCGCCGCAAGGACGGCCAAGATATCATCGTTGAATCCCACAATATCCCACTGATCGATCACCATGGTCAGACCGTGGGGCTGGCGAGCATCCTGCAAGACGTCACCGACCAGGTGCGTGACATAGAGAAAAGAATGGAGGCGGAGTACCGCCTTGCCGAACATAAACAGCTGCTCGACACGGTCATCGAGAGCATGCCGATCGCCGTCTTTAGCAAGAGCATCAACGACGATTTTCGCATCTCGATTTGGAACAAAGCGGCCGAGGAGCTTTTTGGTATTTTGGCCAAAGACTACATCGGCAAAAATGACTACGAGTTTTTTCCTAAGGAACAGGCGGATCATTTTCGCCAAGTCGATCTCGAGGTGGTGCGCGCCGGAGGCATTGTCGACATCCCCGAGGAGTCGGCCAACACGGGCGCGGGACCGGCAACATTGCGCACGCGCAAGACCATCATTCGCGATGCGACAGGAAAACCGCAGTACCTCCTCGGTATCTGCCAAGACATCAGCAAGGAGAAGCAGCAGCAAGCCGCTCTTGAATTGCAGCGGGCCATGGTCATCAACTCCGCCAAGCTAGCGTCGCTTGGCGAAATGGCGGCCGGGATTGCCCACGAGATCAATAACCCACTGGCGATTATCGCCGGGCGTGCACGCCTTGCCGCCAAAAAGTTCGAGGCGCAGCCAGAAGTAGTCGCAGCCTTCCAGGACATTAGCAACGTCTCCAATCGCATTGCGACGATCATTCGGGGACTTAGGACCTTTGCCCGCGACGGTGACGCTGATCCCATGGAGCCATGCCGCGTCGCAGATTTCGTCGCTGAAGCGGTGGCCCTGTGCCGAGAGAAGATCAAAAGCGTTGGCATTGACTTAAGAGAAGGTCCCATCGACCCTCAAGTAAGAATCACTGGACGCTCCGTACAGTTGTCGCAGGTGATCATGAACCTGATCGGCAATGCCGTGGACGCCGTCGATGCCCTAAACGAACCAGGAGCTAAAGGCTCACAGCGCTGGATCGAAACGCGCGTTGAGGCCACTGCTGATCAAGTCCGGGTGTTTGTCTCAGACAGTGGACCAGGGGTCCCAGCTGAACTGCGCGCCAAGATCATGCAACCATTTTTTAGCACCAAAGCCGTGGGCAAGGGATCAGGTCTCGGTCTTAGTATTTCCAGTGGGATTGTTCAGCAGCACGGCGGTCGCCTTGAACTCGATGAGAAGGCGGCCCATACGACCTTTGTGCTGACCATTCCACGCCTAGAAGCATGACCGCAACGTCGCCAAGCAGTTTTTATAAAACAAATTTTTGTTATGGATAAGAACCAAACAAAAATCACTGAGCTACGTCCCTCCACATATTCTGACAAGCTTTTGTATAACCCCCGAATATCACAAGGCGGTACGCCATAATGTCGTGACTGGCCGACCAGTCAGTTATGACTGTACTTCTTAACCGTTTGTTATTAAAGTCTTTATATCGTCCTGCGCAAAATATTCGCAGTGGACCCTTCGCTTGTTAAAATGAACTCACAAAAGACCTGAACATAAAGCCCGCATGGATGCGGGGACGAAGCAGGGCGGCCGCTGATCCAGCAGCGGCCGATGTCAAACCGTTAAGTCGAAGGGGTGACTATGACCAAGTATGCGTCGAAGAGTTGGGTGTTAGGACTGCTAAGCCTCCCCTGCCTGATGCTCACCGGGACTGCCCACGCTTTTGTCGCACCGGCCACTCCGGTCCAAGGCTTCACCTCGAACAACGGTGTAACTATTGGTATTCGCACCCTGCGCCCAGACCTCATCCAATCCTCTGCGGCATCGTTTCACAGTTTAGCTGACGGCGGTGAAGCGCAGGTTAAGAGCGACCGCCACTCCGGCGCGCCCCGCCTGATCAGCGGGACCCTACTCTACGCCGCCGCCGCGGATTTAGCTGACGGCGAGGCCGCCTTTGTCGCCTTGGCTCAGCAATACGTCGCCAGCCACGAAGCCGAACTCGGCATCAGCTTTGCCGATCTGCGGCTGAATAAGAACGCCACGATGATCGCGGCTGACGCGCAGTTTATCAGCTTCAAAGTGCAGCGCGGCGGCATTGAGATCCAAGACGCAAGCATGGACTTTCGCTTCAAAGGCGGCATGCTCGTGCAGATCGCCAACCGCTCCTACGGCGAAGCCGTGATTGAGGCGGTTGGATCTGCCGTGGACACGCAGGCCGTGGCCCAGGAGGCGCTTGCCAGCAGCTCGATCGCTAAGGCTCGCGATGTCTACCGCGTGACCCAAGTGACTGGCGGCTACCAACTAGTCCGCGTCGCCGAGTACAACAGCCTGACCGCCGACCAAAAGCTGTTTAAGGTGCAAGTCGAGGTCCAAAGCGGCAAGGTCTTCGAGGTGCGCCCCACCGAGTTTAACTTTGACGGCAATGCCAGTGGTGACGTCTACCCACGGACCTACTACCAGCAGGAGTCGCAGGTTCTGCCTTACAGCGACCTGTCGATCACCGCCGGCACCGCCAAGATCGTCACTAATGCCAAGGGTGAATTCAGCGGCGTGCCAAGCGGCACCTCGCCAAGCACCGCGTCCTTTGTCGGTCCCTATGTAAAGGTCGTACCGGCCAATGGCACACCGGTTGCTTTAAAGCCAGCCCAGGGACTGGCGCAATGGAATCTGAATTTTCACAAAAGCTCGCGCGAGACCGTCAACGCCGACCGCGCCATGGCGCAATCGATGACCTTTTACCACCTGAATCTTGAGATTCAGCATGCCAGGAAGTTCATCAGCAACCGCTGGTTCGACCAACGCCTCACCGCCAACGTCAACCTCAGCCAAACCTGCAACGCTTACTGGAACGGCTCGTCGGTCAACCTGTTCTCGGCTGGCGGCGGATGCGCCAACACCGCGCTCATCGCCGACGTCTTCTACCATGAGTGGGGCCATGGACTGCACGCCAACACCAGTGGCATCGACGACGGCGCCTACTCAGAGGGCTTCTCCGACGTCTGCGCCCTGCTCCTCACCCATGGCAACCAAGTTGGACCAGGCTTTAGAACACCCTCGGGCGGCCCAGTCAGGGACCTTGAGACCCTCAAGGTCTATCCAGATGATGCCGACCTGGAGATCCACGCACAGGGCTTGATCATTGCCGGCGCCTTCTGGGACCTATTTAAGTCGCTGAAGACCACCTACGGTGAGAACAAAGCAGCCGACATCCTGTCAAACTTCACCTTGAAAATGATCTCGACGACGCACCACTACACCGACACCTACGACGCCATCGTCCTGATCGATAGCGCCAAGGGTAAACTGACCGAGACGTCGCCAAACTTCTGCGCGATCAACGCCGCGTTTGCTCGCCACGGACTCGCCGAGGTGGATAGCGCGCGCTGCGAGGGTGCGGTAAACAAGACCTAACTGAGTAGAACCCAGTTTTGAAGGGGAGGCTGCCGTCGCAGCCTCCTTTTTTTTTTAAACACGAGTCATTTATTTACCAGCCAGCAGCAAACCCAACCTTTTCTCAATATCCGTCGCCACCCTCTTCCAGCTTGGCCGCGCCAGCACTCGGTCAGACCACCCCTGGAGATTCGGATAATCCCGCAGCGACACCTGGGTGTACTTCTGCCAAGCGACAAAAGGAGCCAGGCCGATATCTGCCAGGGTGAGCTGCGCTCCGGCGAGGTAGGCGCGACCAGCGATGGCGCGGTCGAAGCGTTCTAGCATAGGCAGAAGCAGGGCTCGGGCGTCATCGGCCGCCTTTAGATCGCTGGCCATCCCAAACTTCGGTGCCCATTGCAGGTTCCACGCGAGGGTCAGGAGGTGGCGGGCGAGGTGGTTTTGTGCAAACTCGTGCACGGCGTCCACTTGTGCCCGGTCTTCGAGGTTGACTGGGTATAGATCATAACGCTCAAAGCGCGCCGCCAGATAGCGCAAGATGGCGTTCGATTCGCCAATCTTGAAGCCGTTTAGGTCGATCGCCGGGACCTTGCCAAAAGGATTGACCGCGCTCAGCTCGTGGCGCGCCTTGTCATCGCGTAGGTTGAGGCCATGGTAGGTAAACGGGATGCTCACTTCCTCGAGCATAAATTGGACTTTAGCGGCAAATGGCGAGACCGGAGTGGCGTAGAATTTAAGCATCGGGTGCCTCCTTAAAGTTAAAGCTATCAGGACATTAGCCGCCAAGCGGGCGGGTGCAAAGCGTTACTTCGGGGGGCACCTTGAGCCCGCATGACCCAAGCGGGGTGTGGACGGTGGTTGTCAAACCCGCCACGCCTTGGGTATAACACCTCTCCAACCCGTGTTTGGAGGCCTCCATGACCCAAGAGCAGACCCGCTCACGTTGCCCCAGCTGGGCCGATGCCCTCGTCCAGCGCATTACCGAACTCGAAGTGCAACTCGGCAATTTAAATCCCGATGGTCCGTGGCAAGTCAGCAACGTCGCCGAGGTCTACAAAAGACTCGACAGCGAAGATACGGCCTTCACCGCCGATGCGGTCGATGCGCTGTTTGCCCGGGTGTGCCGCGGTTTGAGCGAAGAAGGATTTGCCGCCGAAGAGATCGCCGCGGTCATCAACACCCGCATACCAAGCGGCCGCGTACCCTACTGCGACGCCAACGAGGTCAATGAGGCGCTGAGCTAATCCCTAGGCGACGGCACCGCTACGCGGTGTAGCCCAGCACCGCCGCCGTGAACATCTTGATCCCTGCGGGCAAGGCGGCATCATTAAAGTCAAAGGCCGGATGGTGCAGCCCCGGGTAGCCCTCCTTACGGCCGTCACCGACGCCCAGAAAGAAGAAGGCACCAGGGACTCGTTGCAGGTAAAAGGCGAAGTCTTCCCCACCCATCGTCGGTGCCGCCAGACGCTTCACTTGACGCTCGCCAAGCATCGCCGTCGCCACCTCCTGCAAATAATCCGTTGCCTTGGCGTCGTTGACCGTCGGCGGATATCCGCGCTCAAAACTCAGCTCGGCCGAGGCGCCATGCGCCGCCGCGATCCCTTGCACCAGCTGCTGCATCGCTGCCGTTGCCCGTTCCTTCGCCGCTGGGGTGAAGGTACGCAAGGTGCCGGTCAACGTCACGGTCGATGGCAGGACATTGTCCGCCGTGCCACCGTGGAACTTGGTCACCGATAAGGCGATTGGTTCGGTGGGAGACATCACCCGAGACGAGATACTCTGCAGTCCGTCGACGATGCGGGCCGCCGTGAGGATTTGGTCGGTGCCTAGATGGGGCATCGCCGCATGGCAACCGGTGCCAGACACGGTCAGGTGAAAGGTCGTCGTCGCCGCCAGCAGCGGGCCAGACTTCAGACTGACCTCACCGCATGGGCTTTCTGGCCAGCCGTGGAGGCCAAAGATCAAGTCGACCGCTGGCTGCTCCAAGGCCCCATCCTCGCACATCTCCTCGGCGCCGGCCCCGCCTTCCTCGGCGGGCTGAAAGATGAACTTCACCTGGCCGCGCAGATGCCCGCGCAGGCGCGATAACACCAGGGCGCTACCGAGCAGGTTCGCCATATGGCCGTCGTGACCACAAGCATGCATAACGCCCTGTTTACACGAGGCATAGGCCTTACCCGTCGCCTCCTGCACCGGCAGCGCGTCCATGTCCGCACGCAGGGCAATGGTTGGTCCAGGCAAGGCGCCCTGTAGCAAGGCGACGATGCCGTGCCTGCCGACTCCTGGGGTGACGACCAAACCGTCGATGCAGCGCAGCTGCGCCTCAACCGCCGCGGCGGTCGCCTGCTCCTGCCAGGTCAGGTCAGGGCTGCGGTGGCGCTCACGACGAAAGGCCACGACCTCGTCGAGGACCCGAGCGGTTTCTGTCTCTATCAAGCCTCGCAGCTCCGAGCTTAGCGAAAAAGCCACGCCACCTCCTCCACCTTCAGCGTCACCCGTGGTTCAGTACACCTAAAAGTAATAACCCACCTTTAGGTCGACGATCCCATAGATTCGTAGCGCTTCGATATCGTGAGTGACGACCCGGTTGACGGCGCCGTCATCCCGGGAAAAATCCTTCTTTACCACCTTGGCAAACTGGATCCCTGCCACGGTCCAGTCGACAAATACGCCGCTGCCCCACACCCATGTCAGGTTGCCCGCCACTCCAGCCGTAAGACCGATGGCATGAAACGAATCCGTCAGCTTCTCTTGTTGCACAGCGATGCTGTCGTCGCTGCCACGAGGCGCGATGTGGCCATTCCAAGTCGCGAGTCCGGCCGTTGCTTCGACCGCGAAGATGCGGAACTTTTGGAAGTAGTAGCGCGCCAAGGCGCCGGCACCGCGTGACTGCATGGTCATATCATAGGACCGGCCGCCGATCTTGTTGCCGTAGAGGTTGAAGCTGCCGCCACCGGCATAGAGCCCGCACAGCAGGTCCGGACGAACCAGGGTGCCTAGCTCCAGGCTGACGGACTGCCAGGGCTTGGCGCGCCCAACGCCGAGGGACACGGCGTTGCTATGTTTGGCACGAAGGTCATAGGGAGACTGCGCGGCGAGTTCGGCACTGAGCCTTTCGTTGGCGAGCGAGCTTGGATCGCTGTCCGCCCCGTCACCGTCTAACTCATCGAGGTCCGCTGCTTCGCTAGCGTGCGGCACCGGACTGAACGAGTCTTGGGGCGAGGCTTGAGCCACGCTGGTAGCCCACGTCACCAGAGTGACGAGGAAGTAGGTCCCGACTGCTCGCTGACTGACAAAAGAGCGCATGCGCTCAAGGGTATTAAAAAAACCATCCGGATTCAATGCTTCTGGTGCGGCAGCGGTCAAACGATCTTTTTTCCTGGTTCTGACAGCAGCGCCACCAGCGCTTGATACGAATCTTTGTGCATGTTTTTAAGCAGCTTGTCGCGAATGAAGCCCAAGGCTTCAAAATGGGTCCGGCTCACCTGGTAAGGGCGGTTGGTGGTCAAGGCATCGAACACGTCGGCAAAGGAGACGATCTTCACCTCTTCGAGCAGCTCATGATCGGTCAGGTTGTGTGGATAGCCGCTACCATCGAGGCGCTCATGATGGTGCAGAATGATCTGGCGCGGCGCAACCGACAGCAAGGAGTCGGCAACGAGGACGTCGCCGTGCACCGGGTGCAGCTTCATCTCCTCCCACTCCATCGGCGTAAATGCACCGCGTTTATTCAGGACATCGAGGTTTATCTTGCTTTTACCAACATCGTGCAGCAGCGCACCGGTGGCGATCTCGGTGAGATGTAGACCATCGCGCTGCGTCATCTGCATACTCATCGCTAGCGCGTAAGCGCAGACCCGAGCACTGTGGTAATAGGTGTAATAGTCGTGGTGCGCCAGATTGCCGAGTGCGGTGATACAGGTTGGATCTTCATTGACGCACGCGACCATGGCCTTGGCGATATCGCGCACTTTCCCAATCACAGTCGGGGTCAGCGGATGATGATAAAGGATCCGAGTCAGTTCTGCTGCGGCATCGGTCAAATCAAGCAACCGTTTGGCTGGCGGCTGACTCTCGTCGATCACAACCTTGTGATGAATGAGCTGGTAGGTTTCCGCTTTCGGCAAATCTGCAGTAAAGTGGTAGAGGCTTATATGACCGCCAGCCAGCAACCGACCAAGTTCGTCCTTTAACCAGTGGTAGGGTGCTGGCGCATAGAGACTCAGCTCGTCACCGATTTCCAGGTACAGATCAAAATCCGTTTCACTGTTGTCGATAATCCGGTCCACGGCAAAGGCCCGCATGGACGACTTGCTAGGATGCAACTGTTGCTGATCTGCAGGCTGAGCCAAAGTCCAAGTATCCTCGTCCAAAGGTTACTCTTTAGAGTAGCGGTAGGCATGGCGCTAAGTCTAGTCCTGCTGGCGGACCCGGCCCAAGCCTTCGAGCTTGGGCTTGGCTACGGCGCCGTTGAGCAGGGCGACGACCGGCTGGAACCGGCGGTCGATGTGCACGCTGCCATTGACAGCTATGTCCTCAATATCTACTACTACGGTCGCGAGTTCGGGCCGGTGCGCCAGGACAATGTGATCGTCGGCGCGGCGTATCGGTGGCCGATCTATGGCAGCAGCGGACTCAGCGCCAACCTCGGCGTCTCCCTCATCGAAGAACACATCCGCATCAAATACAGCGATACCGCCTACGCCCAAAACAACAACGTCGAGGACAATTTCAACGTCGGCGTCAATTTTGGTGTTGCCTGGGCCTTTGTGCCGAAGTTTCTCTCTCCCTTTTGGGGGCAAGTGGCCTGGGATTCGCATATCTATGCCGCTGGCGTGGAAGGCGGCATCCTGCTCTCGTCGGGGCGCAAGCAGGTCATCACCCTAGCCGTTGGGGTGGAGCTGAAATGAAACGACTCCGTCCAAGACCGCGCACAGCCACAGCGCTCCAACAGGGACTCCTTGCCAGCGTCTTGAGCCTCCTTCTCGCCGTCCCGGTAGCAGCCGCAGGGTCCATCACCCTGCATCTAGGCCCGCCGGGGGTCGGTTCGGGTGGCGCCAACCCGGTCTCCATCCCACCCACCAATATCCTGGAGTACGAGCTGGAGTACATCACCAACAACGACTTCGAGACCTGCCTTGGTATCTCCCCGGGGATCTTCTTTGGCAAACGCACGCGCGTCAGCTCAGGCGGTGCCTATGTCGGCCTAGGTGGCGGCGCCGTCATCGATACCAATGGTGCCGGCCCCGGCATCTACTCCAGCCTCGGCTTCAACAGCAGCGGCAAAGTCATCCAATTCAACGCCGAGGTCAAACAGGCGATCGGCATCGACTTTACGCACCACATCTTAATCAGCCCCTACGCCGTCCGCATCGGCGCTACGTTCATCCTCTAATCGGAGTCCGTCCATGATTCGTTCGCAGCGTCGACCGCAGTGCGTGATAACGCTAGCCGTCATCGCCATTTGCTACCCCCTGCTGACGGGCTTTGTCTTGCTTAAAAACATCGAGGCCAAACTCCCGGTGTCGCCGCAAAACCCGACCTTGACCTTTACTTGGGATGGTAAATTTCCGAAGATTACCGCCAAGGAGAAGTTCAAGGACGGGCTATATCAGGCCCTTGATGATGCCGCCTTTATGCAGCAGATTATCAAGGAGTCGATGGCCATATGGAACAATGTCCCAGCCTCCTACGTGCGACTGGCTGTCCTCCAAGGCAACGGCGTGATGGACGAACACGACAAGCAAAACAGCATCGTCGTTGAAAAAAGCAACAACATCACCACCGCCGCCTACGCCTTTCCGCAAACCGATCCGGACGATCCGACGATCATCAGCGACTGCGACATCAACATCTCCGATAGCAGCGTCGCCGCCAGCGACCTTGCCTTCACCTTGGCCCACGAACTTGGCCACTGCCTCGGCCTTGGCCATGCGCACACCAACTACAACGCCATCATGGGCTACTCCCGCTCAGCTCGCGGCCTTTCCTTAGGCGACGATGACAAAGCCGGCGTGATCTACCTGTACTCCGATCCGGCCTTCTGGAATGGCAAAAGCAAGGAGATCGTCTGCGGCACCATCAGCGGCGATATGAAAGCTTCGGCCGGAGTGTGGGGCCTGTTCGGCCTACTGCTCCTACCGGTGCTAACGACGCTGCGGCCTAGGGCAGCTCCGGCAAAGGCGCCGCGCCCAAAACCCCGTCGTCGCGGCAGCCCGAGCTAATTGCGGCTGCAGCCCGATCTTGGCTGCGAGCCAATTCAAAGCGCTCAAATCGCGGTAGTTGGCGATCAAAAAAGACCAAGCGGCCTCGCCTTCCAGCAGCGTCTGTCCGTCCAAGACCCGCAGCCGATCGGCGGACAGGGTTTGCGTACCGGCGGGTAAAAGCTGAGCGCCTTCGGCGGCAAGCTGGAAGTCTTGCCATGACGCGAAGCGCAAGTCGGTTGCCGCGCGCCGCTGGGCATGCGCTGCTAGCGTTTGGCAGAGTGGACAAGCGGCGTCGAAGAGGACGATGGGCTGGGTTGGAGGAGAGGGAGGAGTTTTAAGATCGCTGTGCATGGCTTGGGTCTCTTGGTGCTCGGTCCATTTTTGGCGCTAGTCGTCACTGACCAAGTGCTAACAAATCAGTCTTTAAAAATTCCCGCCATGGCACCGCCTCAATGCTATCCGCTAGCTGCCGTCGCATATCAAACGGGCCGATCACTAGTGCCCTTGCTTGCGGATCATCCGTGCGAAATGCGCGCAGTCCGTTCAGATCACCGGGGTCTAAGCGCGCCGTTGATTTTATCTCTATGGCAGCGACCACTTGATCACCTCGACTCAGCAATAAATCGACTTCCTGCCCCGTATTGGTACACCAAAAGCTTAGAGCTAGATCGATGTGGTCATAGTCAAGCCGGACCTTAATTTGCAATGTCAAAAATTGCTCAAATCGCCGGCCACGAACAGCCGCAGCTAGCGGCGAGTGAAGCGTATGTGCGAGAGCATCAGTGACGCCAGGATCAAACAGAAAGAATTTGGGATGTGCCACCAGACGCTTCCGGGCACCTCATCGATGATCACCAAAGCGTTTGGGTTGAGGCTAACATGGGCCAACACTTCCTCATGAAAGCGACCCGGTTCATTTGCGTAACCCAGCGACACGCGTTGCGGTCGCCAGCTTGACACTCCTGATAAAGGAGTCCCGGATCGGTGAGGTAACGATCCTCGACCTTCCGGTCCAATAAGTCGATCCACAGTAGCGGTGTTTGCTTGACCTGCGACCGAATCAGGCTGGTCTTTCCCGCACCGCGCGCCCCAAAAAGAAAAAATGAGTGATTTTTCGGTAGCTTACAGGATCTTTCGACCATGGTTTCACTCGCGTACGGAAATGTCGGGCATTTCCGTATCATAATGCGTCGAGCACCATAAGTCAATATTTCAGGGTGGTTACTTGATCCTGTGCGAAACTTAAGGCAGGCAGTCCCAACCCTGGATGCCCTGCACAGACTTAACCAGCAGCGGCGTGAGCTTGCCGTAGTCGACCTGCCATGGATGCGTTTTCGGATCCTCTCCACGCAACCAACAGTCACCGCCTGCGGGTAGACCTCGTAAAGCTCTTGGGCAACGAAGCCCTGCCGGATCTGATTGGCGGGGTCAGCGATGTAATTGTAGTCGCGGACTCTGATCCGAGCGAGCAGGTCGAGACCCGAGGCGCTATCAGTGATGTTCTCCTTGATGCGGTGGTCCGAGGTGGTGTTATAGGCCACCGTCGTCGTCGAATTCTGCGTGATCGAGCCAATCGCTGTGCTATCAGGACGTATGAAGTAGGCCATGACCGCGCCGGTCGATGAGTTACTACCGGCCCGGATCTGCAGTCCATTTGATGTGGTGCCCCCGGCCGTATTGTCTATAAACTCCATAAATCCGGCAGAATTACTGCCCGAGATACGAACACCCCCTGCGCCTACGACGTCCAGAAGATAAGCCGGAACCGAAGTGCCGATCCCGACGTTGCCACCATTGGGCTGAAGCACAATGGGATAATTTGTTCCCAACCCGCCTCGGTCGGCGGCTTGAAGCCACAGTCCCCACGGGGCAGCACTGTAGCCGCCAAAATCCAATACATTGCCGAATGTGGAGCTGTTTTGAATCCGCATCGCACCAGTTTGCGTCACGCCCGATGTGGCGGGGGCGCCCCATGGACCACGAATGTCCATGGTAACAGCCGGTGCTGTCGTGCCAATCCCGACATTGCCAGAACTCAGGATCGTCATTTTATAGCTGGAGCTATCGCCAATACTGAACGCATCACTGGGGATCACTGCTCCACCAGTTCCGAGCACCCAACCGTTTGTGTTTGTGCCATTGCTATTGAAAAGCGATAGGGAGATTCCGTTAAAGGTGGCCTGCGAGCCTTGAATTTCAAGTTTATGCGTTGCGGATGTCGTGCCGATCCCAACATTCCCACCCGAAAGCACAAGCTGACTCGTTCCCGCAACCAAACCGTTAGCCGGTAGATTCAAGCTACCTGTCATCGTATCGCCGGCCTTTGTCACTTTAGTCGATGCGTCCGCCGTCGCGTTGATCGTAATAGCGCCGGCCGCATTAACCACGTTTATTCCGGTACCGCTAGTTAAGGTCGCCAGGTTGAAACCGGATCCGTTGCCGATATGCAGCTGTCCGTTAGTCGGCGTCGCGACCGTACCGGTACCACCGTTAGCTACCCCAAGAGTACCTGACGCAATCAAGGCCGCGCTGTGCACCGGTAAGTCC
>JAPLFX010000021.1 GCA_026390445.1 Pseudomonadota bacterium | reverse complement strand
AGTGGCCGACTACCTTTGCCCACACTGCCAATCTTCGGAGCCTGAGGTTGAAGCCACTGTTAAGGAGCTGGGCGACAAATACCGCTTCGTTCATGTGCCGTTCAGCCTACGTCCAGAAGGTTTGAGCGGAACGCTCGCCCGCGGTGCCTACTGTGCTAAACAGCAAGGGGACGAAGCCTTCTGGAAATACCATGAAAAGGCGTTTGCCACGGCGAAAGAGAAAGGCTGGAAGTCAACCGACCCTGATAGCAAAGATCCAGTCCTTGAAGTGGCGACAGCGGCCGGAATTGATGGCGCCAAGCTCGAAGCATGTCTTGCCACGCCAGAGGCGCAAGCTTTCGTGAAGAACACCACCGACAGCATGCATAAAGCTGGAGTCAGTGGCACACCCACGTTTTTCCTCAACGGTCGTCGCTTGTCTTTGAGCAACAAATCGCTCAAAGACGCGGTGACGGGACGCCTTCAAGCCGCAAGCCACTAGGCTCCCGCGGAGAGTCCAGACAGCGTTCAAGGAAAAGCCACCGCCAGGGTGGCTTTTCTTTATCTTTTGGCGCTGATCCAACGTCGCAAGACTACAAATTATTCATATGAAATTAGCCTCTTAGACTCCAAAGTGCACGTGCCAAGCAGTTCTATGCTATAAGCCACCGCGGCCTTGGACCCCATGCCTAACGAGACTACCGTGACCCTACGCCTTAAAGACGTCGAAGTCCCAGCGACCGATGGCGCTACGCAAGCGCAGCTAGCCGCCGCCGTGGCCGCGCGCCTCGGCTTAGCGCCGGACGCCTTAAACGGCCTTGTGATTCGCAAAAAGTCGCTTGATGCTAGGCGCAAGTCACGCATTGTCTACCACTACCAAGTCGACGTCGATCTCGACGATGAAGACGCCGTGCTGCGCAACAGCGACAGCCAGGTCGAGATCGCCCCGGTCGAGACCGAAGCTGATCCGTTGGATGGTTTGGCCAGCGGTCCCTACCGCTTTCGTCACATGCCGGTCATCATCGGTAGCGGACCTGCAGGCACCTTTGCCGCTTTGGCTTTGGCCAGAGCCGGTCAGCCCTGTGTCATTGTCGAACGCGGCGAGGCCGTCGAGCAGCGCCTGCGTACGGTCAATAACCTGCGCCGTGATGGTACCTTTGCCGGCGAGAGCAATTATTGCTTTGGTGAGGGCGGCGCCGGCACCTTTTCGGATGGTAAGTTGACCTGCGGCCGCAATCACCCCTTGGTCAAGTTCCTGTTCAACCAATGGGTTGAATTTGGTGCGCCAGATGAGATTCGCTACGATGCCCATCCACATATCGGCACCGACTACCTGCTGCGTATTGCCAAAAGCCAGCGCGAGCATCTCGAGCAGGTTGGCTGCCAGTATTTATTTAGTCGGCGTTTTGTTGACCTCGCGGCGGGCGGCACCGCGGCACGGTACAAAATATCGCTAGATGACGGCACCACTCTGCTGACAGATCATCTTGTTTTGGCGATCGGCCACTCGGCTCGAGATACCTACGAAATGCTTCTGGACCGGGGCTTGGCCATCGCCCCTAAGCCCTTCGCTATGGGCGCGCGCTTCGAGCACCCACAAGAGGTCATCGACAAAATCCAGTTTGGTAAACAAACTACGTTGCCGCCGGCTGAATATAAACTCGCGGCACACACCCAAGACCGGGGCATCTGGACGTTTTGTATGTGCCCTGGCGGCCACCTGCTGCCCACCAATGCGCAACCAGATCACCTCGCGATCAACGGCATGAGTTATCACGCCCGCAACTCCGGCTTTGCCAACGCCGCAGTGGTCGTCAACGTCCTCCGCGAGGACTTCTACCGCGGCCATCCGCTCGACGGCATGCGCTTTCAAGCCGCCATCGAGCGCCAGGCCTTTGCCGCCGGCGGTGGCAACTATATGTCCCCAGCCCAGCGCATGCAGGACTTCATGGTCGGACGCGCTAGCAAAGGCGAGCTACGCTCAACCTACAAACCTGGCGTCAGCAGTGCACGACTGGACCAAGTGCTGCCGCAGTTCATCGTCGATGCACTTCGCCAAGCGGTGGTCGACTACAATAAAAAGATGCACGGCTTTATCTCTAGCGAAGCCTTGGTCGTGGGCGTTGAGACAAAAACCTCGTCACCTATCGTGATGCTGCGCGATAAATCGCTGCAGTCGATCAGCCATCCAGGTCTCTTTCCCGCCGGCGAGGGAGCTGGCTTTGCCGGCGGCATCGTCAGTGCTTCGCTTGATGGAGTCCGCATTGGCAGAGCGGTTCTTGATGATGCGATCAGCACTTCCCTGGCTGAACGCCTGCACTAGAACATTAGGTCGAAGTAAAATCAGGCCAAGGTCTGACCTAGATCAAACTGCGGATGCTGGCGCACCGCCGCTGCAAAGCTTGGCTCGTCCCCCGGCATCAGTCCAAAAGGGTAGCGCGCCGAACTTCGTTCCCAGCGCTCCAGCCATGACGGAGCCAAGGCTGCATCGACCCCTAGCTGATCGTTCCCTTTTCTGAGGCGCAGCCATGCTGCCGGAGTCATTGCCAAGGTCGACTCAGTCCTCGGCGGCACCCCTGGACCACGCATCACGTAAAAACCCGCTGCCAGCATCGCGGCGCGCACTGCGGTCGAGGTCGAATAGGTTAACAGTTCGGTTGGATGATCACCGCACGCAGCACGGATCTTCGCAAAACAAGACAGCGTCCAAAGATCCTGATCGGTCTTTGACGAGAAGGGATCAAAAAAGACTAGATCTGGCGCCGCCAACCCAAGCATATGGGTTCTGAAATCACCATCGAACAGGGTCCAACGGATCAGTCCATCTTTACTGGCCCAGTGGCCGTGTTGCAGCAAGCCGTGGGGAGCGCCGTGACGAAGATGAACGAACCGACCGGCCTGACTTAAGGCCAAACGCAGAGCATCGAGATCGTGCTCAAAGCTGATGATTTCAAGCGGACGCCGACCTACCGTCTGCGCCGCTCGTACCGCAGCCATAGCATTGTGGCCAGCACCAAGACCGACATCCCAGATGACTAGCGGCTCAGCAGAGGCTTCCGCGAGGCGCTCGGCTAAACGCGAACCGTTGACATAGAGCGCGGTGGCCTCTTCATCGGGAGCGCTACCGCCTGGATGCATCACCTCACCAGACGTCACATGGCTGATACGCGACTGCCCGGTCGCCGAGACATGCACGGCAAATCGACCGAGTTGCGGCGGCCGGTCCACGACCTCCTTTTTGATCTGCATGGTTGCCGGCGCCTCGATGTCGACCTGGGCAATCATCTGCCGTTTAGCGGCATGGTAGGCGGCAAAGGTATCGGCTTCGATATGACGGCGCATCTCACCCATGAGTTGGCGATAGAAATGCAAATTGTGCTGCGTAATCAGGTGCCAACCTAGACCTTCCGTGGTCTTGGACAAATGATGCAAATAGGCCCGCGAATAATTTTGGCAGGTGTAGCATTCACAGCCCTCTTCGATCGGGCCAGAGCCAAATTTGTAAACGCTCCGCCGTAGACGCACCATTCCCTGGTGGGTGTAGGCGGAGCCTTGCTGCGCTAGCGACGATGGAATAATACAGTCGAACATGTCGACGCCGCGGTGAACCGCTTCCAGCAGGTCAATCGGTGTCCCCACACCCATCAAATACCTAGGTAAGTGGCGTGGCAGCATATCGGTCGCCACCGCGGTAAAATGCTCGCGCTCATCTTTGGTCTCGCCGACGGCCAAGCCCCCAATAGCCAGGCCATCAAAAGGTTGCTGACTCAGGAAGTCAGCGCTGATGCGCCGCAGATCCTCAAAACAAGCTCCCTGGACGATGCCAAACATGGCCTGTGGACTGTCTTCGCGGGCGGCAAGGCTGCGCAACGCCCAGCGATGAGTCCGCTCCATCGCCCGTGCCGCCTCGGCGTGTGGACTAGTGGAATCAATGCACTCATCGAGGACCATCATGATGTCGCTATTGATCGCCCGCTGCATACCGATGCTTAACTCGGGACTTAGCAGGATGCTTTTGCCATCGACATAGCTGCGAAATGACGCCCCTTCCTCACTCATCCGTCGCTCTTTGGGCAAAGAAAAGATCTGGAAGCCCCCCGAATCGGTGAGCACCGGGCCGTCCCAGTTCATGAACTTATGAATGCCGCCAAAGCTGCGAAACACCTCTGGGCCTGGTCGCAGCAAGAGGTGGTAGGTGTTCGCAAGTAGGATCCTCGCACCAACCGCCTTGAGCTCCTCGACACGCATGCCCTTGACCGTCGCTTGGGTCCCCACGGGCATAAATATCGGTGTGTTTACAGGGCCATGCAGGGTGGTTAAGGTCCCGGCACGGGCGCGCGAGGCGCTGGCTTCAGCGGTAAGTTGGAAATTCAATCGGCTCATGCGCCAACCTAATAGCTCAACCGCGGATCTTTGTCTCCAATTCTGCCCAGCGCGTGTAGAGTTTTTCGACCAGTTCCTGAGCGCCTTTCAAGGCATCGTAGGCCGCCGTCAACTTAGCCGGAGCCGCGTGAATCCCTGGATCGGCCGCGGCCTCCTCATGGCGCGCCATATCGGCCTCGGCAGCGGCGATCGCCGCCTCCATCCCTTCATACTCACGCTGTTCCAAGTATCCTAGGCGCTTAAGCGAGACCTTGGCCGCTGCAGGCCCATCCACGGCCGAGCTCTTAGCGCTACCTTTGCTCGCCTGGCTATCCTTGGCGCCCCGCCGACTGGACTTAGTCGCCTTCGCATATTGCTCGTAATCGGCGTAGATGCCGGACTTGCCATCGCCTTCCAGGCCCACCAGCATATTGGTGATTTGACCGAGAAAATAACGATCATGCGAGACGACCACGATGGCCCCCGGAAAGTCTTGGAGGCTTTCTTCGAGGGTTTCCAGGGTAGGGATATCAAGGTCATTGGTCGGTTCATCGAGTAGCAAAATATCGGCGGGCTCAAGCATCAGCTTGCCCACCAGTGCGCGGGCTTGCTCGCCCCCAGATAGGTCGCCCAAGGTGATCTGCAGTTGCTCGGGCCGAAAGCGAAAGCGTTGCGCCCAGCTTGCAACATGGATCGAACGGTCACGGAAGACCACCGCGTCGCTGCCATCGGCAAAAAAATCCTTAAGCGTCTTAGTCGGATCCAAGCGCTGCCGGTTTTGATCAAAATAGACGATTTTCAAGCCCTCGGCCTGGACCACAGTCCCCTTGTCCGGCTTTAGTTCGCCGGTCATCAGACGCATGATGGTCGTCTTACCGGTCCCGTTAGCTCCCATCAGGCCGAGCCCAAGCCCTGGCGTTACGACTAGATTTAGGTCGTCGACAATGCGCTTATCGCCCAGGGTCTTGGCGACGTGTTCCATGGCGATAAGACGACGCGTTTTACGCCCCGTCGCCTCGAAGTCGATCCTGGACTTACCGGTTTGCAGGCGTGAACGGACGCTAGCGAGGTCATCGATGAGCTCATGAGCGTCGTCGATCCGCGACTGGGCCTTGGTCGCCCGAGCTTGCGGGCCCCGGCGCAGCCACTCAACCTCACGCTTGACCTTATTGGCCAAAGTCTCCGACAAACGCTGCTGCTGCTGCAGGTAATCGGTCCGCTTGGTCAAAAAATTGCTGTAGTTGCCGTCGCTAACAAAAGCGCCTTCGGGATATATCGGCGCCACTTCGGCGACGCGTTTAGCCGTCTTTTCAAGCAGATAGCGATCATGGCTGATCATTACCCAGGCAAAGGAGGCATTGATCAACAGCTGTTCCAGCCAGAGGATGCCTTCCAAGTCCAGATGGTTAGTCGGCTCATCCAACAAGACCACTTCGGGCTCCTGGACCAAGGCCAAACTTAAGCTCAGCCGCTTTTTCCAGCCTCCCGACAGCGTTTCAGCTATGGCCTGAGGGTCAAAGCCCATCTGTGTCATCGTCCGCGCCGCCGCGACCTCGGCCTGTGCGACGTCAAAACCGCCGGCCCGCGCTGCCCCGATCATTAAATCGACGACCTTCGCGCCAGGCGCAAAGGTCGCTGACTGCGTCACATACGCAAAGCGCAGATTGCGCCGCAGCGTGATCTCACCTTGGTCGGCCTCTTCCAAGCCTGCCAACAGACGCAGTAGAGTCGACTTACCAGCACCATTTGGCCCTATGATTCCAAGGCGTTCCTTGTCATTAACCGCAAGCGATAGGTTATTGAACAGGTGCCGGCCATGATAGGACTTGGCTAAGGATTGACAGCCGATGAGGATCGCCATGAGGTTTTCGTCCGCGCAAGGTAAGAGGAGGCCCCTACCATACAACTGCTCAAACCTATGTCACACCAAATTGTCGCTGGTGCGACATGAAATGTCACACCAGCAACGCTTCAAGGTACAGCCAGGACTGGCAGACCCAGTCCCAAAAGGACCCACTCAAAGCGTAGCTTCGCGCACCAGTTTAGTTTTTTTCAGATCGGCCTCCGCTTCGATGCCAATCGACAAGCGCAGCAGACTATCGGTAATTCCCGCCGTCGCACGCGCCTCAGGCGCCATCGAGGAGTGCGTCATCGAGGCCGGATGGGCCACGAGGCTTTCCACTCCGCCCAGGGATTCGGCCAGCGAGAAACAGCGCAAGCCTTCAAGAAAGGCTGTGACAGCTTCCGTCCCCCCAGCCAGTTCGAAGCTGATCATGGCGCCAAATCCCTGTTGTTGCTTCACGGCAATCGCATGGCCAGGGTGTGACTTAAGTCCAGGATAATAGACCTGGGCGACCGCCGGATGATCGTTGAGTAAGCGCACCACGGCAGCGGCATTTTCGCCATGAACTCGCAGACGCGCATTGAGCGTGCGCAGTCCCCGCAATGTTAAGAATGAGTCAAAAGGTGCACCGCTGAGCCCTAAACAATTGGACCACCAGCTCAGCTGATCGCCGATCTCCTTAGTGGCCGCGACCACCGCGCCACCAACGACGTCGCTGTGGCCGTTAAGGTATTTGGTTGTTGAGTGCAAAACAATATCGGCACCCAGGTCGATCGGTCGCTGCAGAGCAGGAGATAAGAAGGTGTTGTCGACGGCGAGTAAGGTGCCATGCTTTTTACATTGGGCTGCGACTGCAGCGATGTCAACGACCCGCAGAAGTGGGTTACTCGGCGTCTCGACCAGTACTAAAGCAACCTTTTCTTTAAAGGCATCGGCCAATGCTGCTTGATCGGTTTGGTCGATGAAGGCCACACGAATGCGGCCTTGCTTCGCCAATGCGGTAAACAAACGAAAGGTTCCGCCGTAGCAATCATGCGGAGCTACGATCAACCCGTCGGCATCAATCAGATGCGTCAACAAGGTCAACGACGCCATGCCAGAAGCGGTAATGACCGCGCTATGCCCACCCTCAAGTGTCGACAGCGCCTCAGCCAACACATCGCGGGTCGGATTACCCGAGCGCGTATAGTCATAATCTCGGCGCTCGCCAAAGGCCTTAAAGGTGAAGTTCGTCGACAGATACAAGGGAGGTATGACGGCACCGTGGGTGGGGTCTACGGCGACGCCGGCGCGCACCGCTACGGTAGTCAATGAATCAACTCGGGCATCAGACCGGATATTGGCACGGGTATCTGACACGGGGGCCTCCTATAATGCAGCGAAAAGCGCGTTAAAAAATTCAGTTTCTTTGAGAAAAGCGTCGTGACCATAAAGCGAATCTAGGCGCTGGGTCTGGCACGGCGAAACGACTGCACGAGCCAGTTCCTCGATCAACGCCGCAGGTACCAGCTGGTCTTGGTTCACCGCCACGAGCTGCAGCGGCACCGAAATCTTCGTTGGCAGCAGCTGGTGTAAATCGATCGACCTGGACAGGCAGAGAAAAGCGCGCGGATGCATATGCTCGACATAGGCTGCTCCACGTGCGCTTAGATAAGCCCAGACCGATGATCGATCCGGGTCATTGGACGGGACTTCGGTGGCTTGCCCAAAACGCTGCGAAAACTCTTCTGGAGTTCGGTAGGTCGCCATGGCCAGCGTGCGGGCCAGAGCGAGGCCGGCTAAACCATCGCCACTGGCGAGGGATTGTTCCACCAATTGACGCTGCAGCGTGCGCCAAGCAACAGCCATGGGGGCACTTCGATGGGCGGCGCTTATGACCACCAATCTCCCTACTAACTCCGGTAGGCATGCAGCAAACTGTAGGGCCACCATGCCGCCGTACGAAGCGCCGACAAAGGCGTGCAATTTGCCAATGCCCAGATGGTCGAGCAGCGCGGCGAGCAGGTACGCTTGGTCGACCGTTGTGACATCGGGAAAGGATTGCCCCTCAAAGCCTAGACTGCGCGCGCCTGTCGTCTGACCATTGCCACCGAGAAAATCCCAGCACAGCACCCGGTACTTGTCGGTGTCCAAAGCTCGACCAGGGCCAACCTGATCACCCCACCAGCCGCGACTTCCAGCGGTCGTTGCGGCCGCAAAGCGACTAGCAGAGATACCGCCTAATACAGCCACGACGGGCGCGCCTGCTGGACCGGTGAGTTGATAGCCGACCTCCACCTCGCCAAGGCGGATGCCGGACTCTAGGATAAAGTCTCCGATCAGGCAGACACCCTCGGAGACAACCTCATGAGGAACCAGGGCGACTCTGGGAGCTGTCCGATGAGCTCTTAATGCTTCGACCATCTATCTAAACTCCGCGGGTGCAGGCCAGGCGGAGGACGAAAGACGGACGTAACCAGGGACTTCAGCACCCTATTACGCTCATCTTCCGGTTGTAGACTAGCTAAGACTAGAATACTTCCGCAGGACTTGGCACCTATCTGAAGGTAAACCCTCAGGTGGTTGCCCCGGTGTCGTCGGGCCTATCCCTCGACCGGTCTTGATGAACTCCTTTTAGGAAACCACGAGAGTACGGTAGAAGTCAAGCTCGTTGATCGCGGCAGAATCAGCCCTGCTTGGGCGCTTGTCGCGCCGCCCACAGTGAGGCGAGCACGGCCGCAGACAAGAGCAGAGCGATGATCCCAAGAGCCCAGGTGGTGGGAATATGCCACACGTCGACCGCCAACATCTTGACACCGACAAAGCCCAGGATCGCCGCCAGGCCAAAGTGCAGATAAACAAAACTCTGCATTGCTCCAGCCACGGCAAAATACAGCGAGCGTAAGCCGAGGATGGCGAAGACGTTCGACGTATAAACGATAAACTGATCATCGGTGATCGCCAACACTGCGGGAATGGAATCGACGGCAAATAGGACGTCGGAAAGTTCGATCACCAAAAGCGCCACAAATAGCGGCGTCGCCACTAGCCGCCCGCGTTCAAGCAAGATAAAACGCCCGCCGTGAAGCTCATCGGTCACCGGCAGGACTTTGCGGATGAGCCGAATCAGCGGGTTTGCTGCGGGATCCACCGTCGCACCGTGGTGGCGCACCATCTTGATCGCGGTATAGATGAGAAAAGCGCCGAAGACATAGGTGACCCAATGAAACCGTTGAATGAGCGCGACTCCAGCGAAGATAAATCCGGCCCGGGTGAGCAGGGCACCGATAATGCCCCAAAATAGGACCCTATGCTGATACTGCGGCGGGATGCGAAAGTAGCCAAATAACGCCAGAAAAATAAATATATTGTCGACACTTAACGACTTTTCAATCAAATACCCGGCAACAAAGGTTGCAGCCATTTCATGTCCACGTAGGATGCCAAGCCCGAGAGCAAAGAACAGCGCTATGGAGATCCATACGCAGCTCCAAATCACTGCCTCTTTGACCGTCACAACGTGAGCTTTGCGGTGAAATAGACCGAGGTCAACGGCCAGCATCACGAGGACAAAGAGATTAAAACCGAGCCACCATGAAGATTGTGTTTGCAGCATCTGCCGTCCCGGAGGCTATGCAGCCCACGCGCTGCAACATGATAAAGTGGGACAATATAACACCAATCATTCGCAGTCCTGTGCTATTTTGCTCAGCTATCCTTGCCGCTAAAGGACCACCTATTGGCTAGCCACCCGAAGCCGCAGTTGCCGCTGCCGATTGATTCGAGCCTACCTGCAATCCAGTTGGCCCTGCACTCCTATCCGTCTTTGATCATCAAGGCAGAGCCTGGAGCCGGCAAAACCACCCGCGTCCCCGCCGCATTGCTGGAATCACTCTCTGGTCAGGTCTTGGTCCTGGAACCACGGCGTTTAGCCGCTCGCCTTTCCGCCGAACGAATCGCTAGCGAACGCGGCGAAGTGTGCGGCGACCAGGTTGGCTACCAAATCCGCTTCGCTGCCAAGACGTCAGCAAAGACCCGCTTGATCTTTGTGACCGAGGGGGTGTTTTTGCGCCGCGTTTTAGACGACCCCAGCCTGAGCCAGGTGGCGGCCGTGGTGATCGATGAATTCCATGAACGCCACCTCCACACCGACATGGCCCTAGCCATCGTCCGAGCGCTGCAACAGGGTTCGCGCCCGGATCTCAAGTTGATCGTGATGTCAGCGACCTTGGCGACCGACCAGCTCGCTCGCTATCTGGGTGGTGCCAAGGTCTTCGATATTCCGGGCCGAACTTACCCGGTCACCATCGAGTACCAGCCATTGCCCGAGGCCGCTCCTGTCGAGGAGCAAGTCGTCGCCGCGACCAAACGGCTCCTTGCCGACCCCAGGTGCGCCGGCGACATCCTCGTTTTTCTCTGCGGCATGCAGGATATCCGGCGCTCCAGGGACCTGCTGCAGACCGTCGCTGAGGCATGGAACATCGAGGTTTTGGCACTTGCAGCCGACCTGCCCGAGGCCGAGCAAGCCAAAGTCTTTCTGCCTAGCAAACAGCGCAAGGTCATCCTCTCAACCAATGTGGCGGAAACCTCACTGACTCTTCCCGGAGTGACGGGTGTCATCGACCTTGGTACAGCCAAGATCGCCGGACATGCCAGCTGGAGCGGTATGCCGACTCTGGACGTACGCAAGATCAGTCAGGCCTCGGCAATTCAGCGCAGCGGTCGCGCCGGTCGCGTCGCACCGGGAGTTGCCTACCGTATCTTCAGTGAAAGTGACTTTCTCGGCCGGCCTGCCTATACCCTGCCAGATATTCAGCGCATGGACCTGGCGGAGGCCTTGCTTTCGGCCCTAGCCCTCATCGACCAAGGCGTGATGTCGCGGCAGAGCAATGAAAGCTGGGGCCTTGAGCACCTA
>JAPLFX010000201.1 GCA_026390445.1 Pseudomonadota bacterium | reverse complement strand
CACCCATGCTACGACTGGTATCGCCACCAACAGCACGTAGTGCAAATACGACGGATTGATCAGGAGCACCGCGCGGGCACCGGCGGCCGAGCCCAATATCGCGCAGCCGGCACAACTCAGCGCGACCGGCAAGTCGACCATACGGTGTTTGATGTAGCGGGCCGTGGCCAGGGCTGTACCAAAACAGGCGGAGAACTTGTTGGTGCCCAACGCCAGATGGGGCGGTACGCCGGCCGCAAGGTAGGCCGGCAACGATATCAATCCCCCACCCCCGGCGATGGCATCGAGGGCGCCGGCAAGAAACACGGCGGGTAAAATGATGATGAGCATGTCACTCCCCAAGCCATCGGCAAACGCTCGGCACTACGACTTGGCCCTCAGTCCCTTTTGCTGTATGTAGACAGCCTGTTACGTCGTGCCTTGTCGCCCAATAAACGCTTGGCCCTAAACGAGGGTGTCGCAACCTGCCAATCGATTTGTCCCTCATAGGATTCCAAGGTGTGCGAAAGGTCTCTTAGCTTGGCAAGAGCCGCTTGCAGGTGAGCCGCTGCAGCCTCGCTACTTAGATGCCCCTTCTCGAGCAGAGCAGCGGTTAAATCAATCGCCTGAAGCGGTGTATTGGTCAGATCACGAAGAGCCAGCATGATCTGCGCCAATTCGTTCATGGCGTGCTTTTGCGCCTGAACCGTGGCCAAGGACTTTTCCAGCTCAATAGCCTTCAGTCTATGCCTTAACAAGAAAGCCGCAATGACCGTATATAGGAGGGTATGCCAAGGTTCTAGAACCGAAACCCCTGGTCGAAGCGCAGCGGGAAGGAACACGAGAAACAGGACTGGGAGCAAGCCGCAAAGACCGATGACGGTATAGCCGGTCCATGTGGGCCGGGGCGGCGCCACCGCCATGGCAATGGCCATCAATTTAAAGCCGATGAGAGGAGCTAAGAACCGCCCACCCACTTGCGCCATGAGGTAGGAATTATAGATGCAAGCGATCAGGATGGCGCTTGACATGCCGACGAAAAGCCAGGCCCAGAACCTTGGGGGCATCGACTTGACGACCCATGAAAGCGCCACAACCGCTAAACAAATCGCGGCACAAATATACCATTCCCAGACTTGCAGCCCGCCCAAAACCTTCCATCCGACAATGGCTATCAGCAGACCGACGAGGTAGGTCACGGCATAGTAGCGTGTGGTCTCCCATGCCATACCGCCGAGATTGGCGGGTTCAGGGTTCGACAGGTTCATTTTGGACGATCTTTATCAAGGTGGAGGCTGGCAAAGGCTTGCTGAATATTTTCACGTCGCCCAAGCGCTCAGCCTCGGTCACTAAGGGATAGGTCCTGGCGTGGCCGGTAAGAAAAACAATGCGTGCCTGAAACCCGTTGGCTCGCATCCAGTTATACACATCGATACCGTTCGGCTGGCCCTCGTCGAGGTTGATGTCTAGGATGGCCAATTCGCACGTTAGGACCGTCTCGAGCTGGCGCTGCACATCGGCCAAACTTCTGGCGGTTACCACTGTGCACCCGCAAAGCTTTTCGATAAAGCAAACCGTCAACTCTAGCAGGTCTTCGCAGTCGTCCAGTACTAAGATCGAAGTCTTTCGCAACTTAGAGACCTCCTACGGCTTTGTTGCATAAATCCCGCCGTCCCACTCTCCAGGCTAAGCGGCATAAAGCCGCTGCCCAAAAACTGGGAGGCCGGGAAGGCGGGAGGGCAGGATTTATGCAACAAAGCCGCCTCCTACCAACTTACACGACGAGGCGCGTCAAGTATCGCGGACACAAAATTATAAGCGAGTCGACGTTTTATTGTCACCCCAAAGTGGTGTCCCCGGCGACGATCCTGACGCTATACGGCCACCTTTAGGTCGATCGTCGGCATACCAAGGGCGATGCGCAGCGATTCGACGGTCCATAGGGCCACCGTTTTGGCATTGGCAAAGGGTGCCTTTTCCGGACACTTTTCATTAATCAGTAACAACGGCGCCGGTAGGTTAAACGGCGCCCTTTCGAGGTTAATCGGCCGCCAGCAGCCCGTTGCAACGTCCTTGTTCACCATCTCTGGAGCATTAAAATGTGTGGTTAAAAAGTAGGTTGCGTGCGATTTGGCGATCTGTTGCAGCGTTGCTAAGATGTGCTCATTGGAGAAGTGTACGAGCATATCGCGAGAAAATACCAGATCACAAGCAGGGACGACCTCTTCGATCGCATTGAACACGCGAAACTCACGGCCTTGCCTCGCAAAATGCTCCTGATTATGCTGCACCAAACTTTCGACGATATCGAGGCCGATATATAGATCTAGGTCGAGATCGAGCATCCGCATCCAATAGAAGTCGCCGCAGGGCAGATCCACCAGCGTACGGATGTTGTATTGACGCAAAAGGGCGGGCAGGGCGGCACGAATCACCGCGGTCTGCTGCAGGTTTGAGCCGGCACCGGAGCGAGTGTCTGGATCCAACCATTTATTGTATTTATAATAGCTAGTGAAAATATCGCGAACTTGTTTATGGCGAAGAAACGCGCTCTCGACCTTGTTGTAGGCGTCAAAAACGACCGGAAAGTGTTCGACCACCAGGTTAGCTAAGTAGTTTATGCTAAAGTTCACGGCATCTCCGCTCATGTGCTTCAGGGTTACTTGACGCCCACGACCAGAGGACTGCTAGCGAGATGCCATATGGTGGTATCGGTAGTTTTTACTATTTCATGAGGCAGGGGCGCTGAAGATCGCGACGAATTTGCCATCGCTGGCGGGCTAGCAGCTGGTGACTTTTTTGTTAAGATCCATTGATGTTCTTAAAGATCTTAAACACTTAAGCTCGCGAGGCTTGGCTACCTTTTGCCGACCTCTCGCAAGTGATCTCGGGTCGACCCGCCTTCCATGGCTCGATGACGGAATCAGGCAGCCTTGGCGTGCTAACTGCGTTTCTGGGCCTTCAGAACATCAGGATCCAGCGAGGCAGAGACAAGCTCTTTACAGCGCTTGACCGCATCGCTGTACTTTTCCTGATGCAGATCGATGGTGATGTGAGTGCGCAGGAACTTTGCCCATTTGAATTCCGCAAAAGGCTCCTGGATCTTGGGGATGATGCCGGCATCCCTTAATTCCCAGGCCAAACTACGATATATGTCATCAGCTAAGCCTCTGACATCCACGGGTAACATCGGGGCAGGATGCGGACCGCCACCAAATTGGTCGTACAGATAGAGCCACTTTTTGCTATCCATGTAGCGCCAGAAGGCGTCAAATTCCAGCTTGGACTGATCCTCCAAGATGCTGATCTTGACCTCTTTATGACCGTGATCATAGGCGGCTGCAACGAAATGATGGTGATCGATCATAAAGAATTGCTTACGCGGCCCGACGACACACGGGACTACATGATCGTCCAGGTACGCGTCCAGCTTCTTTCCATCTAGACCGGCAAACTTATCGACTTTGACCTCGATTTCTCGACGCCCTACGACAAATTGGGTGGGCTTTAAGTCCAATACGCCGATCTTCATCATGTCCTCCGCGGCCCGTGATCTTTAAGTTTATCACGAAATCGAAACGTTCCTCGAATATGAGGTCTGTCAGGTCCGAGGATCCTACCAATCTAATGGTCTGCCAAATATCGTGCGCTCCGCTATCGATAGCCTGACATGTGTGCTCTAAGCCGAGACCGTTCGGTTCATGGCAGAGTGCGTATGGTAGGGTCGTTTCGGCCTTTTCTTAATGACGACGTCAGCTCAAACGATGAATCTGAGCACTCATGAAGGCGACCTGCCCAGGGTATCACTGGTGGATCAGTTACCGGTCCTTGCACACCACTTGTGACCATTGAATAAGATCCCACTGCTCAGGCAGAAGCTCTAATCCGAGCAACTGCTGATCCAGGTAATGTTTCAGATCATCCAATAAGTCGATGTCAAAACTGCGTTCGATCCTGCAAACAGGGGCGATAAGTTCGAGGCGACCCGTCAGCTCTTGCGCGGTTTGCGACACGCTATATGGGACCGAGGTCCAATCAGTCTCGGGGACTGGAATGCTGCCACCGAAAAAATAGAAACCACCGTCATCGGCCTCACCCATCACGAATTTCTTGCGCAACCATCGCCCCGTTTCACGGATACCGTGGATCAGCTTGCTGACTTCGAGGTGTGGCGAGTCGGCCCCCATAAAGCAGGCAAAGTCATGGCGTCGCAAGATATGTTGGTAAACATGCGATAGTCGATGCCCCAAACTCCCCTCACCCTGATAGAGCTTGGGGAAACCCGCCCACATGGGAGCAGCGAGTCCCTCGACTTCGGCAATGGCCCAGTAGACCGCTAAGCCCGGATAGCGACTTTGCGCTTCTCGTGCGACCGCCGCGGTGGCGCGTACGCTTCGTTCATAGAATTCACGCGACAGCTTCTGGCCGACCTCCTGCGCAAGGCGAGACTTGACGGGCGATAATCCTGGCGTCTTGACAAAGATGACTAAGGCGCCCGAAGGATTCATATAAAAATTCTCTCGCGGAGTAGGCGCACAAATTCCGGCAACGCTTGCTTAGCCGTTAACCGTAGATGGCGCGCGGTCGTGTGTCGCCACCCATACGTGCGATATTTTCTCGCACTCGTATAAAGTCGAGCGCCGACGGCACGCACTCTGATGCCAGCTTGGTGGGCTCGCCAAACCAAGAGGTGATCCTCGCCGTAAGGAGTCGACTCATCGAACCCGCCGAGGGCGTCAAAGGTCGCGCGCGAGGTGCAAAATCCCTGGTCGCCGAACGGCAGCCGAAGCATCCGCGAGCGCATCCAAACACCCACTCCATTGATATGCACCATAAACGGACCATCATTTTGGAACTTTAGGTCAAAGAAATGCAGGGCCTCCGGCGCATCATGCAGCGCGATCAAGAGGGCCTCGATCGACGACTCGGGTACGCGCGAGTCACAATGCAAGAACCAAAGGTTGTCATGGCTGGCCCGCCTAGCGCCCGCATTGAGCTGCTTGGCTCGTCCTGGCGCAGACACCTCAAACTGGCAGGAGCACGGTAGGGCCGCGTATGCCGGCGAGTTTTGGACTTGGTCGCTGATTGCCTCCGTCGACACGAAGATGATTTCATCCTGGGGCGTCAATACCGATAGATCGGCAAGGAGATCTGGCCAAGCTTTGTCGCCCGTTGCAATGGGAATCATCACCGAGAGCGCCAAGGCTCACTCCTTTTTGCCGCGGCAAGGCGCGACAGAGCCAAAGGTCACGAAATCTTTCCTCTGCAGCTAGCGCCCATTCCGGCAGTGCAGCCAAAGCAGTGACTCGCAAAGCGAATGCGCCGTGACAGCAACGTCTGCGCGTCGAAATCAAACACCGTTAACGGCGCTTCGTCACCGCCGATCGCCATACCGAGCATTTGGTTGAAATCACAATCATACAAGCCGCCACCGGCGGCGACGCTGATCATCGATCGGCACATCACGCCAGTCGCCGCCTTGTCGTTGAAGGTCGACACGAGCGTTTCCATATAGTCTTCGTAGGACTTTAGGCGGCGCAGTTGGGCCTTGAAGCGATGGATGGGCATGTTGGTTAGGGCAAACAGCTTGGTAAACTCGATACCAAAGCGGTCGCGAAGCTCGCGCTTGTAGTCGAGTTCGAGCAGGTCCTGCGCAGGTGGCAAGAAGGCACCGACCGGGTTGTAGACGAGGTTGAGTACGAGCGACGAGCCGTCGCGGCCAAAGCCGAGCTCGTTGAGAAGTTGCAGGCTTTGGATACTCTTTTGAAAGACACCGTCGCCGCGCTGTTGGTCGGTACGAAGCTCCTGGTAGCATGGCAGCGACGAGACGACCTCAACCCCCTGCTCAGCGAAAAACTCTGGCAAATACCTCAGGCTCTCTTTCGTCAAGGGATGAGGATCGAGTGTGACCGTTAGATTGTGACGGACGATGACGTGTCGACCAAGCTGACGCGCACGGATGACCATCTCGCGAAAATCTGGGTGCAGCTCAGGGGCACCGCCGGTGATATCTAACGTCATAATGCCTGGATGATCCTCAAGGATGCCCAAGCAGCGGTCGACGACGGCTTTACTCATCATTTCGCGACGTCGCGGCGAAGCATCGACGTGGCAGTGCTCGCATGCCTGATTACATAAGCGGGTGATATTGAGCTGCAAGGTCTCTAGAGAAAGGGGTGCTAGGAGCAGGCCCTGCTCGGCGAGCTTTTGGTCAAAATTGAACCGATCGGCAACGATCGGCTTGGAGTCATCGATAGAAAGGTCCACGGCTCACCTATCGCTCGTTGCTAAACGCATATCATTCGACAGTGCAAAAACATGGTCTAAGCCTATTAGCAGCATGCGCCGGAATTTTGTGAGTCCTGAGCACCAGCCTCTGGACCACAAGGAAATAACCCAAAGTGCCGGGATAAGTCGCCGGTGACATGAAAATGCGGCGCTAAACGCGAGGCAGATAGCATGGACGCGGTATTGCCGCACACGGTGAAAGGGCGATGCGCCTCGAAGAGATGATGATCGTCGAGACGGTAGGAGTGAGGGTGATCCGGAATCGTTCCGAGATAGCTTGCTACTTGGCCGAAGTCTTCGCAGCGGTCTTCAAGATCCACTTTGAAGGCTCGCAAGGTCAGCGACGTAAATTGCGCCAGACCCACCTGTGCCGCGATCTTCTGATCGGTGATGCTGATGGGAGCGCGCGATAGGACGCGCACGTCTGGGCAGCCTAGCTTGGTCGTCAGCCGGCGGAAATCCTCGACATACATGGCGCCGCCTAAGCATTCCCCGAGCAAGATCGGATCTTCGGCAAAGGATTGCGGCAGCCGACGGTCGGCAAATACATCCGAAAAGTGGAGTTCGCCGCCGGGCCGCAAGACCCGGAATATTTCGGCAAAAACGCGCTCCTTGGCCGGCGAGAGGTTGATCACGCAATTCGACACGACGACGTCGATGCTGCCAGAGGCAATGCCCAAGGACTCAAGGTCCTCGATAAAGCCATGAAGGAGGGTGACGTTTGACGTCCGATGGCCAAAGGCCTTGGCATGGAAGTCAAGATGACGGCGACCGACATCGAGTTGTGACTGTGTCATATCAACGCCAATCACTCGGCCAGTTGGCCCGACGAGTTTTGACAGCACAAAGACGTCCCGGCCGGTGCCACAACCGAGGTCAAGTACGGTGCGTCCGGTGAGCTCCGCTGGTGCAATGACTCCGCAACCATAGAAGCGTTCAAGAACCTCCGGATGAATCTCGGCGACGATCGCAGCGATGTTCGGAGGCAGTCGTTCCGCAACACAACATGCGGACGTCTTCAGGTCGGCAGATTTGCGCAAAACCTCACCATAGTAGCTGCGAACCTGTTCTAAGGTGTTTCGTGAGCCTTGCATTGCCAAACCTTTCGCTGTGTACGCCGCTAACGGTGACATCCACCTAGATCATTGAGCGGGTTTGAGGGCCTTGGGGCCGTGCGGAGGCCGCCGAAGGACTTGTTAGAGTCGGCCGAGACTACCAGATAGGTGCGACGCATGCCACCAAGTCGAGGCGTCAGAGGGACTTGCGGCCACTCTGATAAAGGTGGGCATTGTTGCAAAAATCCTGCCCTCCAGCTTCCCGCCCTCCCTGTTTTTGGACAGGCGGCTTTATTCCAAAAACTGGGAGGGCGGGAAGCTGGAGGGCAGGATTTTTGCAACAATGCCACAAAGGTGCTACAGTATATTAACATTTTATCGTATTTATAAAAATACGCGCCACTTTCTTTAAGTCCTGCGGAGCAATCTATTGATTCATGGCCGTCGCCTATCTGCGGTATGCAGAGGTTGGCTCTTTCTTTGCGTTGCGATGGCCTTGATGGGTGCTCAGGCACAGACCGCTGCAGCGTATTCAATCTTAGACAACTATCAGATCACATCGTCTCTGACCTCGGCAAACACGTCAGCCACCGTCAGCTATAATGCTCCGCTATCCGCGGGCGGCGAACGCTGCAATCCGGTGCGTTCGACCGGTACGGAAGCTTGTAGTGCCGTCCTGTCCGTCCAGAGCAGAACCCCTTTTCGTCTCGGCATCCAAAAGGTGGTGAAGCCGACTGGCTTGTTTTATTACGACTTGGGCTTTGGCGGTGCATTCTATCAACTCGAAAAAAAGCATCTTGATGCCAACACCCCTAAACAGCCGCTCGTGTCGGCAAGCGTCAATATCATTGGTTTTACCGGATCAGCGATTCTTCGCTTTGGCATCACGCCGGCACACTTCCCGGATTTATTCGCTTCGGTCGGGTTTGGCGGGAGTTTGAACTGGCTCGACTCCCGCATCAACGGCGAGCACGTCTATGTCGCATTCGGTCGAGGCAATGGCCGACATTTGGGCTTAGAGCTCGTCTACTACCGCTTCAAAGGCGGCGGCGCCATCGGCTCCGCCTACACTTATTATCAAGGCAGCTTGAGTATTCGACCGATAGGCATTCTTACCAACATCTCGGTGGCTGCGACGACGAATAGCTTCGATCTTATCAAAATCGCTTACTCGCCTTTCTAATCGGCCCTTAGCGCTCGTCGTACGCCGCTATTTGATTTAGCCACCGCTCATGCGCCAAGGTCGGACTCATATTAAGGTCCGTGCTGTATGGCGTGCTGATGGACTGAATCGATGCTGCAAGGACGCTGGCGTCAAGTCCGGCGGCGGGCTGACCCTGCTTTAAGAGATATGCCGTGGCGGCAACCACCTGCGCATCGATATGATCGGCCACATCGCTAGGCTTGGATTCAACGATCAAGTCAGGCGTCGTCCCCACACCTTCGATGGGCTCGTCGTGGATGGTACGGCCTTTGACGACCGAGTAGCGAAAACGAAAGCCAGTCGACACCGGCAGCTCAAAGACCAAGGGCGTACCGGTGCCGCCACCCGTAGGTTCGCCGATCACCGTCGCCAGCTTGTTGGCCTTCAGCGCTGCGACGAAGGTGTCACAAGCACTAAAACAGTCCGACGATGTCAGCACGACCACTGGGTGATCATAGTGCGGTGTCCGCGGATCTTGGAGCACATGATTTTCATGCCATGCAGAAAACGCCTGGCCTGGAAGGTAGGCTGGGGACGTGAAGACATTGGGGCGGTGCGCCAAGATAAAGTCTGCCTGACGCTCGCTGACGCGGTAACGGTCGAGCGGCGCGGCACTCAGTCTAGCCAAGATGCGGTCACCACTTTGGTCGCCGCCACCATTGGCCCTGACATCGACGATCAATCCGATCGTATGGGCCATTCGATCCATCGCCTCGTCAAACAAGAAGGCGTCTTTGCTGCCGAGAAATCCATCGATTTTGAGATAGCCGATATTGCCCGGAAGAATCATGGCCTTGATGGTGTCGCTGCCAGTCGGCTCCGGACGGGGTGGCGCTCCAGTGTCTGGCGGCAGCGACAGCTTGATGAGTCGCGGCACACGGAATTCGGCGACTGCTTGATCCTGTTGCACCGAGATCACCAGCGGCAGGGAGAAGGTGCCTGGGCCAACGGCATCGGACAACCGGCGCGCTGCGTTTCTGCGGCGCATCTGGGCAGTGCTGCCGCTGACCATCGTTTCTCCCACAGAGAGCACTGCGTCGACGGGCATTCCGTCGATACGTTGCACGACCTGCCCGACCTTCGGGCCGGTCGCGTCAGTGACCGAAGCGATGACCAAGGACTCATGATCGGTGCCCGGAGCCAGAAGCTCAAAGCGAACCGGTGCTGAATAGAGTTCTATGCTCGAAAGATCTTCGCCAGAGATCAGATTCACGTGGCCATCGTGAAACGAACTCGCCCATTCTCTAATGAGGGCAAAGTAGCTATTCAGGCTGGTCCCTGTCGTGATGCGTGCGGTTAATCTCGCGGCAAGGGCGTCAAAGTCGGTCCCCGTGGCTGCTTTCTTTTCATCCCAATAGCAGTAAATCTGTTTACCGACATAGACGATGTAAGCAAACTCCTTGCGGTAGGACTGACAAGTTGCATCACAGGTTTGGTCGGTGGCTGAGTCTGCTGCACCGGCGGTGAACTCCGCGAAGCTCATCACATGTGAGGATTCGAGTTCACGAGTGCTGCGGCCACAAGCTGTTAAGCTGAGGGCGGCGAGCACTGACACGACATGTAGGCGCATGGTGATAGCCTTTGCTGTGTTGGGGATGCCTGCGAGCTTGCAGGACCGAGGAAGCATGTACGGGGATTAAGCTGGACTTTAAAAGTCCATAAATTCTCAAATAGATAATATGATATTTATCAAATTAATATAAATATTTATAGTATAATTATTTGTCATAGATATTATGCGGTTAATTATTTATTTTGGCTTTGTTGCATAAATCCTGCTCTCCTGCCTTCCCGCCCTCCCAGTTGCAGGGAATAAAGCCGCTGCCCAAAAACTGTTAGGGCGGGAAGGCAGGAGAGCAGGATTTATGCAACAAAGCCATTTAATTTTAAAGAATTATGGAGCCTGAGTCTCAACGACTGCAATAGCGACCGCCATAGCTGCTATATATCTATCGACGATCCGTCCATGGATCTCCTTGGCCAGAGCCTCTTTGTACGTGTGGACCGTCAAATTGCGATCCGTAAGCATGTCCAGCCAAACCGCCTCGTCGTCGACTAATCCCATTTTAAACGCCGCCTTCAGCGCCGCCTTGGGCGAGGCCGCGGGCAGGCCCTGATCGACTGCTAACGACTGGTATACCTTCCAGAACAGTTCAAAGGTGAACTCAAAGGCTTGAATGACTCCAGCTCTGACGACCTCGGTCTGATTGGCGGTCTGAGCAAATGCGCCAAGCTTAGCATAGGCTGCTTTAAGATTGCTCAGCTGATGAGTGATGCGCGCGTTCATAGATGAGGACGCCTTCTCTTTGAATAGAGGTTAGCAATGGGGGATCTGCTTCCGCTAGATTGACTAAATCCATCGATAGGAGTGTTGGCATTTGGTCGTCTGCTTCTGCACAAAAGCTGCCCCAATGGGCCGCCTTATCGATGTTAAAGGCGAAAGCCACATCAACATCCGAAACTCTTTTGGCGTCACCGCGAGCGCGAGACCCGAATAGTATGACCCGCTCAGGGTCGACGTAACGCTTAGCCAGCTCAAGCAGATGGACGAGAAAGTCGAGTTGCGGATCCCGTTGCATGAGTGCAGCCAAGTTTTGATGCATGACGAGCGCTGCCTCCCGGCACGGGAATCGTTGATACGAAAGCTGAGTCGAGCTTATTCATAGGTACGTAACTAAGCTACATACTATCGGTCACTTCCTTGGGCACTGAGCTGATAATGTCGCCGATTAGGGCAATATGGACGCCCTTCCACTCACGCTTAAAGCTGACCACCTGACTTTGATGGTCGGGTAAGGTGATAGCGACATTGTCTTCGGCATTCCAGGCGATGGTTAGTTTGTCGCTCGTTGGAAGTAGTTTGTCGCTCGTTGGAAGCACTAGCACCGTCTTCTCGCTGCCCCGTTGGCCGTCCTTCAGTTGAAAAAGGTGCACCTCAGCGGCCTTGGGCATGGTTTTGCCGCAGTCCTTGATGATCTGCTCGGCGACAAAGGTTCCACCTGGCGAGGCCACCGTTTGCACCACAGAGGACGGACAGCGATCATGCCAGAGTACGGTGACCGCAATAAACGGCACCAATAGGATGGCAATGACGCCAGCGGCGGAGAGGATCATCCGCTTTGGACTGACAGGAGTATTGGGCTCGAGATTGCCTGGGAATTGATTGATCATTTAAAACTCCACCTGATCGGACTTATGGCGACCTTCCGCACGACGGGTCGTCGCGCGACGACGCGGAGACTTGTGCTGCCGACCTTTCTGTCCGTTCTTAGCGTCGTCCCGAGACTGCCCATGGCCGGCTGCAGCGAGACGGTCAGCGAATTCGAACGAAAAGCCTCCCTGTTTGTTGAGCACCAAGATCGCTGCGAAGGGTTTATCGGATTTGGAGATAAAACCCTTCAACTCGGCCGTGGCGCCCGTCGCCAGCATGCCAGAGACCTCGGCTGGAGTCAGCTCCCGCTTGCATAACATGCGCGGAATCATCACCCCCTGCGGCTGGGCCTCCCCCGCTGCAAACGCCTTGAGGCGGGTCGCACAGACAAAAGCACCTCTGGTTACGAGCACTTGGCAGTCCGGGCCATGCATCGGGCAAGGCCCCAGGCTAGGCCGGTCGCTGGCGGACGCAGCCGGAGCAGAGGGTCCGGCCTGATCCTTGCCTGCGCCCTTAGCCCGATACGGCGCCTGGCGAGGCCTCGACCCGGCGTCCTGCGGACGACCGTCTGGGAAGGCTCTTGCCGCGGTATCCATGGGCGTCACGAAGTCGCTGTGACCTTCGTCGTCGATCAGCCGTAGCTTGCCCGCTTGAAGCTCGACCATGGCCTTAAAGTCGCGCCCGGACTTGGTCCTAAAGCCATCGAGCAGGTGGGTTTTGCCGTCGTCGAGTAGCTGCTCGACATTGCTGCGGGTCATGTAGCGATGCGCCACATCCTTCCAGACCTTGAAGTCACAGCCGGTGTCTGGCCCAGTCACCGACTCACAAGCATAGAATAACGTGCGCTCATAAACCTGCGGTGGCTGCTCCTGCGTCGACCTTCGGCCGGTGCGGCAGATCGGACACGGCCCAAGCGGCTCCGTGTTTGGATAGATATGGCGCCAGTCGAGACGGCGCGCTGCCTCAACGACCTCGGTCGTGTAGCGGTTGATCTCCACCATGTATTGAGCGGCCACGCGCTTGCCAGACTCGACCTCGGCGAGTTCGAGTTCCAGCTTGGCCGTCAGCTCCGGTGAGGTCAGCCGTGAGACCTTCAGGCGGTCGAGCGTGCGAATCAGGTGAATGCCCTTAAAGGTCGGACGCAGCGCACCATCCACATACTCTTTGATCTTCAAATTCTGGATGATGTCGGCCCGGGTCGCCGCCGTGCCCAGACCCTCGGCGCTGGTCAGCGCAGCCTGCAGCTCGCTGTCCTCGATCTGCCGGCCAGCGTGCTCCATCAAGCCGAGGAGGCCGGCCTCATTGATGCGCGGCGGCGGCTTGGTGGTCTCGTCCTTGATCAGAGCATCGACGGCTTGGACGGGCACGTCGACCGCGTGTTTATGGCCCGGACGAAGGGGGGGTAGCGCTTGCGACGGTGACTCCTCGGCGGTTCGATCGTAGACCGCCAGCCAACCAGGTTGGACCAAGGTCTCGATCGGCCCAGTACGGTAGCTCTGGCCCGAGACGACCGTCAGCCGTTTGACCTTGTCGTAGACCGCGGCCGGGTGGAAGGTGGCAAGAAAACGGCGCACCACGGCGTCGTAGACCCGGCCATCGTCCCCAGACAAGGCACGCTGCTTGCCGGTGGGGATGATCGCGAAGTGGTCCGAGACGCCAGCGTTGTTAAAGGTCCGCTTGTCATTCTTGCGACCGTGTTGATGCAGATAATCCGCTGCCGCACCGTAGTCGGCGTGTCCCCGGTAGCCCTCGATCAGCCGCTCCACCTCGGTCCGGTAGTCCTCCGGCAGGCAGCTCGAGCTGGTTCGCGGATAGGTCAGAACTTTATGCGTCTCATAGCAGCGCTGTGCGGCCTCCAAGGTGCGCTTGGCCGACCATTTGTAGCGCTGCGCCATGTACTTCTGCAGGCCGGTGAGGTTAAACAGATAGGGCGCGTGACGCAGGCTCTCCTCACGCGATTCCTTAGCGATAGCTGCAGCGCCGGGCAGCGAATGCACCAAGGCCTCGGCCTGCGCACGGTCAAAGATGCGGTCGTCTTTGCGCTCGGGGTGCAGCTCATTGGCCTTAAACTTAGGATCAAACCACGTGCCTTCGTAGGTGTGGGTCGCAGCCTTAAACTTAGCGATGATTCGGAAGAAGGGTCGCGGTCGGTGCCCGAGGATCTGCAGCTCCCGCTCGACCAGCAAGGCCAAAGTCGGAGTCTGAACGCGACCGACCGACCACGGTGTCCGCTCGCCGCGATTGCGCAGACGCTCGCTAAAAGCACGGGTCGCATTCATGCCGATCAACCAATCGGACCGGGCGCGACATTCCGCTGCAGCGCCGAGGCCCTCGAGGTCGGTACCGTCGCGAAGGACCTGGAAGCCATGGCGTATGGCCTCCGGCGTCATCGACTGCAACCAGAGGCGGCGGACCCATTTGCGGCTGTTGAGGTAGCCGACGATCTCGCGAAAGATCAGCTCGCCCTCACGGGCGGCATCACAGGCGTTGATCAGGACGTTGATATCAGCGCGCTCGATCAGCTTTTGCAGCACGCTGATGCGCGTTTCATGGCCGGGGATGGGCTTAAGCTGAAAGACTTTGGGCAGGATCGGTAGGGTCGAAAGCTTCCACTGCTTGAAGGCGCTGTCGATATCCTCGGGCTCAAACAGGGTGAAGATATGGCCAACGGCATAGGTACAGAGAAAGTCATCACTTTCCCAGTAGGCGTTGCCCTGCTTGGCCGTAAAACCACCAAGCGCCGCCACGATATCTCGGGCGACGCTTGGTTTTTCCGTGATGATCAGCGCCTTAGGCATAGGTCCTGTCCTCTCCCGTGGTTAAACCAGGAGTATCATAACCTTCCCAAGCCTGATGGGCCACGGACGCCAGTCATGTCGGTCGCCGACCTAAAGCGGGTCGACCCTACCTACGGTCTTTGACTGGACTGTGGCTGGACTTAAGTGGCTGGAGCGTCGGCTTCAGGCGCTGGTTTTGCCTTCGCCTTGAGTACTTTAACCTTGCCGGCGGCCTGCAGGATCTTGGTTTTCTCTTCGCCATTGATCAGCCCACCACCGCGTTTGTGCACGGAAAAGCGACCATTACGGCGGGTCTCGATTGTATAATCACTGGCTTTCTTGATGGCCACCGAGGTATCCTCCTGACTCGAACTTTGGGTAAAACGACGACCATGTGTACCCCCTACCGAGGCCCTTCGTCAATCCCGCATCGACAGCAGTGAGCCCAACGCCCTCTCTTTCCACCTCTACCGATCGATAGGATTCCCTCGTGAGCGACAACAACGCGCCGTCCACTAGCCAAAAACCGGCATCGACCGAAAACCCGCTGGCCGTGATTTTGTTCAATATCGCTATTCCGGCCATCATCCTCTACCGCTTTAGTAAGCCGAACTATCTTGGACCGATGGGGGCCTTGGCGGTCGCCCTAGCCTTTCCGCTCGGCTTTGGCTTGTATGATTTTGCCATGCGCCGCAAAGCCAATCCGATTTCGCTGCTCGGCTTTGTCAGCATCTTTGCAACCGGAAGCTTCGGGGTGTTTCACCTCGACGGCTCCTGGTACGCGGTCAAGGAAGCGGTGATTCCAACGATGATGGGTGTGGCGGTGCTGTTTTCGCTGCGCACCAAGTCACCCCTGGTCCGCACCATGCTGTACAACGACCGCATCATCGACGTTGCCAAGGTCGACGAGGAGTTGGCCGCTCGCAGTAACACCGACGCCTTCAATGTCTTGCTTGTCCGGGTGACCTGGCTGCTCGCAGCATCGTTCCTACTCAGCGCGGTGTTGAACTTCACGCTGGCGACTTACATCGTCAAGAGCCCAGCCGGCACGCCGGAATTCAATCAGGAGCTGGGACGGATGACGGCGGTCAGCTACCCGAGCGTGGTGATCCCCTGCATGCTGGTGACGATGGGCGCGCTGTTTTGGTTGCTCTCGGGTATTAAGAAGCTGACGGGCCTAGATCTCGATACGATCTTTAAGAGCCCGCCACCAAAAGCCAAAAAGGGCGACGTCTAGGGCACGTGCAAGACACACCTGCCGCAATGGCTATTGCCATTGCACGCTCAAATATCCCGGCCATAGCAACAAGGCGCGCTCCCGACGCGTCCCCGCGATCCATTCCTGGATACGGCCTTCGAGCTGCAGCGAGTTTGCGCTCTGCAACCCAGACAGCAGTGGTAGAGCCGCCGTGGCATGGACGCCGCCGAGGCACTTGGCCAGCTTCGCCGGCGACGGGTGCTTCAGGCATTGACGCAGGCTGAGGCCATCGCCCTCGTAGTGCAAGACTGGATATAGCTTGGTGACATCAAAGCCGGCCATGCGTTTGGCCTCGGTTAACGCTGTGTGCAGCCCGCCAATCTCATCGACCAAGCCGAGTCCTTTAGCTTGAAGGCCGGTGTATACGCGGCCCTGAGCCAAGGCGGCGACTTTATCGAGAGGGATGTGGCGTCCGTCGGAGACACGCTGCAGGAAGACTTTGTAGACCTCGTCGATGGTCTTTTCCAGAAGCGCCTTGTCTTCGGCCGACGCCCGCGAGCCCATGTTGAGCATGTCGTGCCGGTCCGATGAGGTGACCGTGTAGAAGCTGACGCCCCACTTCTCTTCGAAGGCCTTGGCGCTCGGGAGCATGCCGATGACACCGATGGAACCGGTAATGGTGGTGGGTTCAGCGATGATCTTACGGGCCGGTGCGGCAATGTAGTAGCCACCGGAAGCGGCGTAGGCACCCATCGAGACCACCAAAGGCTTTTTATCCGCGAGTGATTTGATGTCGTTCCAGATCATATCCGAGGCCGTCGCAGACCCACCGGGACTAGAGATGCGCAGAACCACGGCTTTGACTTCATCGTTGTCGAGGGCCCAAGCCACTTGCTTGTGGATTTCGTCTGGGGAAATGCCGTCATTTGACGACGGATTGTTGCCTCCACTCAGGCTGATCTCGCCGACGGCTTCGATCAGGGCGATGCCACCTTTGTCTTTGACCGACTCCTTCTTGCTTTTGTCGCCGTGCGTCGCCGCTGCGTAGTCATCCAAAGCCACCGGGTCGCTGGTTACCTCAACCTTGCTGTTCCCGGAATGATCCGCCGGCGGGTACCCTACCCCATCGATGATGCCAGCTCTTATCGCCGCCTCGGCGGTATAAATCGATTGTTTATACCAGCCAGCGACCGTCGCTTCGGGCTTGTTGCGACCGTTTGCCACAACTGCGACGATGTGGTCGAGCAAGCTCTTTTGTAGGCTGTTATACTCCTCCAAGGTCGGCTCACTCGGCTTGTTGGTGGTAAAGGGCTCAAATGCCGATTTGTATTTACCTGCGCGCACTACGTCGATATCGATGCCGAGCTTCTTCAAAGCATCACCGAAGTAAATGAGCTGAAATGCCGGTCCGGGGATCGAGATCTCTCCTGCCGGATTCATGGTGATGGTCGTAGCGACGGAGGCGAGGTAATAACCCCAGTCTTGCGCCGCGGCTAGATAGAAGCGAATCGGCTTATTGCCGACTTCATGGAAGTCGGCGATGATGCGCCGCAGCTCAGCGTAGTTGGCGGGTGAGCCAGCCAGCGGCATCAGCATCACTTGCAACTCGCTGATACGCCCGTCCGTGGCAGCGCGCTGCAGGACACTGCGCAGTTCTGGCAGGTAGATCGATTTATCCCCACCAAGGATATGCGCCATGAGGCCTTCAGAAAATCCGGGCTGGTTTTCGGCGATCTTTCCAGAAAGCTCGAGGCGCAGCGGCGATGGGTGTTGCGTACTCAGAGCGACACTATGACCAGACACCGACTCAAAATCGATGGACGGCCCCCGCACAAGAAGCAGGATCCCTCCAACCCAAAACACCGTGGTGATGACACCGATGGTGATAAAATAGTTGCGGATAAACCGTAAGACGCCAAAAAAGAATCGGACGACGATATTGCGCTGCTGCTGGGCCATGGAAGCCTTACTCCGGAAGAGGCGACGGTGCCTTGGAGCGGCGATTCTAGTCGGGGGGCTGCAAATATGACAGCAGAATGTGCCACACACCGGCTAGGTGCAGGCCTCAACCCGCGGTCAAAACACCGGGTTTAACGTCCTGTTTTTAGCTGCCGCTGTCGCCAAGCACGAGCTCTAGCGTTGGTGACTGAAGCGACTCGGTCTTGGCACTATCATCGCGATTGACGGTGTTTTCCCAGTCGACGTTCACGTTGAGGCGAAAGGCCTTGGTCGTCGTCACCACCAGCGGCGCAGCGTAGGTCACCGTGGCATTGGTCAATGTCGTGGTCATGGCGGAGTTGTATTTGCCGGTCGCCGTCAGCGACGAGTCAAAAAGGACGCTAACACTGCTGATCGTCTCGCCTGAGACCTCGGAAAGTGTGTACTCCAAAATAATCTGCGGTCGATTGACTACGGTAAAACTCAACGCCTTGCCTTCGTAAAGAGCCAGGGACTTGCCGGCGGCCGTGGTCGCAGTCGCCGAGAGCATCGAGAAGGTCTCTGATTTGGGCATGTTGTTGCCAGTTGCCGTAGTCGGAGCGGTAAAGACGCCGAGCATGCCAATCGTCAGCTTGGGCGCCGTGCTCAAACTCGTCGATCCACAGGCCGTTCCGAGCAGGGCAAGAGCCACGAGGCAAAGATGGTTGTGGTGAATGCTATGCAATGGCAAAGGCCCTCCGATACTACCAAAGAGCTATCGGCGTTTGCCGGCGGAAGCTGATCGTCGCTCAGAGATATGCTTTAATATCAGATGGTTACAAAATCTCAGGGGCGCTTTTGCAAAAATCCTGCCCTCCAGCCTTCCCGCTCTCACAGTTTTTGAGCAGCGGCTTTATTCCGCGCAACGGGGAGAGCGGGAAGCCTGGAGGGCAGGATTTTTGCAGCAAAGCCGACCTAGGGGGCATTACGGGAGGCCAAAAGCAGGCCAGCGCCTTAACGGGAGTGACTGACCCCGTTTGAGCCGTTTGCAAAGTTCAGTTCAAGAGCGACGAGGGTGACATCGTCAGCCCACGGCACTGCGCCACAGTGTTGCTTCGCGCCTTCGACGATGCCGTCCAGCATATCTTGAAGGGCCAGGTGCACGCCCGACGTTATGCGGCGTTGCAGTTGCCGGATACCCCAGGGTTTGCCAGAGGCCGCCTCATTTTCGATCAACCCATCGGTGTAAAACAACAAGCGATCGGCGTGGAGCAGAGGCAACTGATGGTCTTCATATCGTGAGTCCGCCATATAGCCTAAGGTGCTGCCACCCGGGACCAAGGGGATAAATGGCCAGGGATTGGTCCGGTAGGTCTGCTTGGCGATGCGTTCATCCTTGGGATTTCCTGGGATCAGGTAGGGGAAATTATGACCAGCATTGGCATACCGCAAGGTCTTGGTTTTAAGGTCGATCAGCGCCAGGAACATGGTCATCTGCATGGATTGATTCGTCGCAATAAGGATCGAGTTTAGTTGACTTAGGATAAATCCCGGAGAGCGGAGCTCAGCTGCGCTCAAGCGCCCAGCCATCTGCACCAGGGTGGTGAAGTAGCCGTGGGTGACTGCCGTAACCAGTGCCGAGCCCACCCCATGACCCGTCACATCGCCGATACAGACGAGCTCGAGGTCGGGCGACAACGAGAAGCGCCCCCACCAATCGCCACTACAGCGGTCGGCCGCACCGTAAAAGCTGCAATGCTTGAGTGAGCCAACGCCATCACTTTGGGTCGGAAAGAGGGCATCTTGGATGATCCGTGCGGTGTCCATCTCGGCTTCAAGCCGCATCTTTGCCGCGCGCTCGGCGAGCAGGGTCGTGACATCGTGTCCAACCGCAACCCACAGGCCGCGGGGATGGTGGATCACGCCGTGAAATGGACGCAGGTACCAGGACAACTCACGCATCTTGCCATGAACGGGGATGGCCAGGTCGAAGGGGGCGGCGTGTTTTCCTGATGCTTGAGCGTCCTCCAGGTGCGCGATAAAGGTCCGGGCGGCCGCTGGCGCCAGCATCCCAATGAGGCTCAGGCGGCCGATTATCTCTTGATCGACGTCAAAGAGATCGGCGGCGGCCAGGTTACCCCAGATACACCGGCCATCCGCATCGAGCAGCAAACAGGCATCAGCCATATCGTGAATCAGCATTTCAAACGCCGCGCGTGCCTTCTCCATGTCGGTGATGATCTCGTAGGTGGCACGGAGATTGTGGCCAAAAAGCTCCTCCATCTTGATCACCGAAATATCGTTCATGTGCACTGTCCTACAGGTCTGAAGATGGTGACAACACGTGTCTTGCTGCCTCTATGATAGGATGGAATGAGACGTTTTAGCGACCTCTTCAGCAGGTAGTAGTCACCGTGGGAGTTAAGCCCATGACACAGCGAAAGAATTGCTCGAATCTTATCTGGACGACCAGATTCTAGGTCCAGGATCTTCGCTTGGTGGTTGCTTAGTCGTGGTAAAGCCAAGACAATCATAGGATGAGTGACAAACTGATGCCTCCTAACCAAACAGGTCACACGGTAGATTCCGGCTGCTTGGCTCTGCAGAAGCTCATCCGCTTCTATGCCCGCAGGCGCTTTCAGACGATGCTGCAAGTGACGCCGGAGGCCGTGGCCGATGGGCCGCTGCCACTAGGCAACGCTCTGGTCCACGGGTACATGCAGGCCATCGTGCTACTCGCAAGCCGCGACCTGCGGGTCACCTTCAAGGCCCATTTCAACCGTTCCGATGTTATGACCTTGCTGCAGCGACTATCGGTCGTGACCAGCAGCACCGCCAGGCAGCAGGAGCGCGTTCAAGATTTCTTTCGCGAGTATGCCAACCTGACCGCAGGTGGGATCAAGGGTGAGCTGCAGCACCGCGGTATCGAATGCGGCATCAGCCTGCCGGTGATCACCAGCGGTCTCGATGAGTTGTTCTTCAACGACCGCGTGACGGACCGCAGCGCTACCGACGCGTGGTCGGTGGTGGCCACTGGCGCCACCTTTGTCTGTACTTCGACCATCGACTTTGCTGACCCGGCAGTGGTCCATGGGCTCGATTTCAACGAGGCCTTCGCCGTTGCGGATGGCGGTTCTATTGAATTCCTGTAATGCCTAGGCAAACAAAGGTTAAGAATATGGCGAAAATCCTCGTAGTGGATGATACCGAAATCACTCGAACCGAACTCGGTGACTACTTACAAAAGGCCGGTCATCAAGTGATTTACGGCAGCGACGGAGCGAGTGGACTGGTCCAAGCCGAGACGCATGGCGACATCGACTTGATCGTATCCGACTACAACATGCCGGAAATGGATGGCCTGACGATGCTGCAGCGCATTCGTGCATTGAGCACCCATCGGACCACCCCCTCGTTTATGCTGACAACGGAGTCCTCGCCAGGCCTAAAGGCGCAAGGTAAGGAGTGCGGGGTCAAGGCCTGGATCATCAAGCCCTGCAGTCCGGACCTGGTGCTTGCAGCGGCGGTGAAAGTGCTCGGGATCGCCTCAACTTAAGGAGCGGCATTCCTATAGCGTTTTAAGCCGTCTTGCGGCCCACCACTGGAGATAGCTGGGCTGCAGGCAGTGGGATCTTAATTTCGAAGACGAATAGTGCGCGATCCGCGTTGGTGCTCGTTATGATCACCTGCACCTCGCCGCCATGGTGCTCTAAGATCGTCCTTACTGCATCCATACCAACACCGCGACCCGAGATCTGCGACAAGCCAGGGGCCGTCGACAGTCCCGGCGCAAAGATTAGTTCTGCGAGGCGTTGCGGGGAAAGTTGAGCTTCGGCCGGCAATAATCCGGTTAACACTGCTTGCTGGCGCAAGCGAACCAGATCCAGACCCGACCCGTCATCGGCAAAGCGCAGCACTAGACTGGCGCCGGCCTGACGCGCCTGTAAGTAGAGGCTTCCGGCCGGATTCTTGCCGCTGCGCTGACGCTCCAATGGCGACTCGATTCCATGGTCCATGGCGTTACGAATGATGTGTACCATGGCTTTAGTCAGGACATTCACGGAGGTCGGCGGCAGACACAGGCCCTCGTCCACCTCAATCTTCACCTGCGGCGCTGGCTTGCCCAGCTCTCGGGCTAGATCATCGATACGCGCAAACCATTGGCTGAAGATATGCTGCGCAGATTCGCCGGCAAACGGCCGCAGCGGCGTCGCTGCTGGTTGGTCCGCCGCGTTTACGTCGCGTTTGAGCACGTGCGTGTTCAGGTGCTGATAGCTGGCAAGGACCGCTTCGACTTCGGCAAGGTCCCGGCGCAGCCCGCTTGACTCCCAACTTGCCGCAACTTGCCGCTGCGCCGCAAACCCGTTCTCGGCCTGATGGGCTGCGGCGGAAAGAAAGGATAGGCAAAGGGTACGGGCGAGTCCTTTGATCGTGTGCAGTTTGATAAACATCAATTTAAGGGTCGTCGTCGACGACGAGTCCGAGCCTGTCCCCTGGAACAAAGTGACGATGGCTTTCAGATCGGTGGCAGCAGCATCAAGGTAGCGACCGCATAAGTCGGCGTCACTGCCGAGAAGCTCACCAATCATGGTTAAATTGCGCCGCCCCTGATCGGCCAGTGCAGTCAGTTCGCGCACGTGGGTGACATCGCGCAGAACGAGGAGGATCCGGTCGATGCTGCCGTTCGGGGCGATCACTGGATTCCATTGTAGTTCGAGAATCTTCTGGCCACCCACTGGCGACATGCGGATGATCTCCAGGGGTAACCAGGACTTATTTAGGTCAAAGATCCAAGCCTCCTCGCCAAGACAAGAGGCAAGAGCTGAGCTTGTCAGCGAGCGTTGCTCGTCCGTCGCCAGGGTGTTGGCAAACAGCACGTCGATGATACTTCGTCCAGCGATGGCCTCCGTTTCGAGGATGACCGCAAGATGAGCTGAAAACTCGTCGTGGATAGAGAAGTCGGCACGTACCACCAAGACTCCTAGTTCGATCGCCTGAAACATCGAGCGGATGTCACTGGTTCGCCTCGACACCTCGGCTTCGACATCGCTCAGACTTTGCTCCAACTCGGCATTGAGGCCCTGGACCTTCGCCAAAAGCTGGAAATTGCACAGGGTGATAGCGATTTGCGTCGTCAATGAAGACAACACCTCGAGCGATTGCTGCTCGAATAGCTCACGGATCTGCCTGTGGCCGAGATAGGCTAGGCCGTAACAGGTGCGCTCGTAAAGCATCGGCACGACCATCACCGCCCCGGCATCGAGGGCCGGCCCCTGGAGCGGTCTGATGCAAGGTCCATCCAGGTTGGGGCGAATGCTGTCTAGGAATTCGGTATCGATCGTCTCGCCAAGGCGCTCCGTTGCCAAAGACGCGTTGGGCGGCAAACCTCGCGATGCAACGGCGCGCCAGCCTCCGGCTTCAGGCAGAAAGAGGACGCCGTGATCAGCACCAGTGCAGTCCGCTGCGACCTGCAATGCGACCGTGGCCACATGTTCCAAAGTCGAGGCTTCACTGAGGGTCAAAAACATGTCGATGACGGCACTGGTCTCAAGTCGCCGTTTTAACGCTGGGACCTGTTCACTAGAAGGCGTAAGGGCGGCCAAGAGCCGCCCTTGTGCGGCGGGGAAGAGGGCATCAAACGCGCCTTCGGCACTGACCATGAGGGCGGCACACTCGGCGACATGAAAGCTTTGACCCAATGACTGGTAATGCAACTTTGCAATGGACAGGTTAAACAATGCGGCCTCAGGATCAAAAGGCAGCAAAAAGCGCGCAAACTGCACCCGCAGATCGTTGGCAGGCCCATGCCAACCGCGACCCATCGCGTAGCGGATAGATCGGCGCATGAGACGCTCCGCCGAGCGCCTAAAGCCAAACGCCTGCACCACCTCACCAGAAGCGAAGAGGGTCTGCGGCAGAAAGAGGCGCACCCCCAAAGCGACGTCAAACCAAGCGACGAAAAGCGGCACCAAGGCGCGGATGTGACGACCGCACCGGGTCAGAGCCTGGGCCAATAGGATCGGACAGTAACAACAGTAAACGACGCGATGGGCGTGCTTTAGTCTCATCCTTAAGCCGCTGGACAAGCGCGGCAAAGCCTGCTCGGCGTTACCCCCACGCAGCAGGATTTCGCCCGGGTGAGTCGCGGCGTAGATCGCGTCGATGGTTTCAAAGCCACTTGCCTGAAACCTTTGGTGCGCCGCATCGACGAGTTGCCGCCAGTGGTGGAACTCGGACATACGCCCGAGGCCCTGCCAGATCCTGAGCGTACTCGCCATCACCGTCGGTTCGAACGACGCTGTTCGGTGGACATCGACCATATGCTCGGCCGCGGCGACACCGGCACCATCCCCAAAGCCGAAGAAGTCCGTATCGATCACCGCCTGGTGCGCTAGCACCTGCCAGAACGATTCACCAATGTCCTGCGTGATGCGCAGCGAGCGGTGCACATAGTCGCGCGCCAAGGCGACGTTGCCGAGCGGTAATTCCAGCAGATAACCACGCGTCATATAGATAAATGCTTGATCGACGGGATTTGGCTCTCGGTCGAGATAGTCCTGAGTCCGGTCAAAGCAGCGACGACTGATCTTTTCTAGCCCGAGAGAGGCGGTGGCGATTCCCCAGTAGCCAAACATCAACGCCCGAAACCGACAGTCCTTGTAAAAGACCAGCCTACAGGTCGGAGCCATAAAATTGGCGATGGCCCCAAGCGGCTTCATAAAGTATCCGGGGACGAGGATATTCATCAGCAGATCAAGCGCGGCCTGCTCGGCCTTGCCTGATACCTCTCGCGTCTGCTTACCAAACAGCCAAAACCAAAGCAGCGTTGCGACAAAGCGTGGCGCACCAAGCGCGATCATCAGCAGTGACTTTAGGTCCGAGGTGACATATTTGGCGCGCAGTTCACCAAGACCCTTATTACCGGCCTCAACCGACAAATCGTAGCGAAAGAGAAAGAGATGGTTGCGAGCGATCTTGCCGTAAATGGTCGCGCGGTGATAGGATTCGCGCGTCCATTCAAGCAGCATCGTATAGGTATTGATCGCCATCCTCGGATCATCGGCTACCGACAGGGCATCACCGTATAGCTCCATCAGATGGTGCCAGCCAGATTGGCCCTCTACCACCTCGGTGTCTTTGGGTGGCACTGCGGGTGATAATTTAACGGCGAGTTCCAAGTACTCCTTGGCTTTACGGTAGGCAAAGAGGCGAACGGCCCTCTCCCCGGCCCGCGTCAGCACGATGATCGCAAGCTGTGAGCTGCGCTCTGGATGGCCAGCCATGACATGATAAGCCGCCTCGAAGATATCGCGGGAATTGGCCAGTCCCTGTGCCTTTAACAGCTTATCGCTGAGGTAAACTCCGTAGTCGTAGTGCAGTTCCTTGCGCTCGTCAGCACTCAAGAGGTCGAAGGCCCCCCTGACTATGCGGTCGTGGGCAAACACCAGTTGATCCTGACGCTTCGTAATCAGGTGTTTATGCCGCAGTTGGTCGAGGCCGTTTTTAATGATTTCGTCGGTGCTTAGGTCCAATGCAAAGTCAGGATTTTTATAGCGCAGGTGACCATTATAGATTTGGTACAAGGCGTCGTTCGCGATCGACGCCCCGGCGATCGAAGCGACTTTGATCAAGGTAAGCTCAATGTCGCTGAGTTGCTTCAAGCGTTGATTGATCAATTGACGCATATCACTAGCGGAAATCTGCGCCTGCGCCCGCTGGGTGTCAAAGCTCCACGCACCATTGGCGCCCAGAGCGATGATGCCGTGATGCAGCATGGTTTCGAGCACTTGATAGACGAAAAACGGCACGCCACCGCTGACCGCATGGACAAAGCCCTTCAGCTCATCGACAAAAGGGCTGCGCTCGTCGAGCAGTGCTTCGACGAGGTCGCTGCAGCCATGCGCGTCCAGTGCATTCAGCGTTAGTTGCTCGGCACTGCGGATTTGCGGCAGGACTTGGAGGCTCAGTGGATGTTGCGGATTCACCTCCTCGCTGCGGTAGGCACCAATCAGATGAACCAGCCCAAGCGGCTGGGTCTGGGCAAGGATGGCGACTTGCTTGAGCAAGGTCACCGACAGGGCGTCACACCACTGCCAATCGTCGATAAAGATGTAGGTGCCGCGCCCCCGCGTATCCAGCAGGCCGATATACTGCGCGAAGGTCTGGAAAAAGATTCGCTCTTCTTCTTCGCGGGCGAGAACTGCATGCGGCGGGAATACCGGGAAGATATCCTGACAAAAGTCGAGCCGCTTGCTGAGCAATTGGCCACGACTGCCTAAGCCGACAAGCAGCCGGTTTTGCCACGCCAGACGGATCTCGGTTGGCAACTGGCGGACCATGGCGGCGTGGTCGCGAATCAACCGATTGATGGCGCACAGCGGTACATTCACCTCGAAGGACGAGAACTTGACCGTGAAGGTGGTGAAATCAGCCTGCGCCGCAGCGCTGAGGATCTCGCGGGCCAGCCGCGTCTTGCCCATGCCGGATGGCGCGGCAATCAGTTGCAAGGTCCCATGACCACGCGCGGCGCTTTCTAGGCCGCGGCTCAGGGAGGTGAACTCGCGGTGGCGTCCCACCAAGGGAATTTTATAATTCAATTCCCGTTTATGATCGTGCCGACCAAGGGCAAAGCTTTGGCTAAGGTGAGGCTTATCAAGCAGACTCAGGCATTGGTCGACATCGGCCGCAAGGCCGCGGGCAGATTGGTAGCGATCACCGGGGGATTTACGCATGAGCCGCACCACGATGTCGCTGAGCATGGTCGGCATGCCGGGCACCAGGGCATGCAAGGGATCTGGAACGGAGGTGTAAACACTGCGGGCGATGTCCGCAAGGGTCGTCCCGCGCACTGGCAAGGACTTGGTCGCTAGCTCGTACAAGACCATGCCGAGCGCATACAAATCAGCAGCCGGACCGTTGCCGCCGCTAACATGGCCAAACCGTTCTGGCGGCGCGTAGCGCAATGGATCCATCTGGTCAGAGTCCACCGGTGGCAGCAGCTCCGACTCGCCGAGATCAAGGAGCATCGGCCGCCGCCAATCTTGGTTGATCAGGTAAAGCGCCCCTGGCCAAATTTGTTTGTGGCTCAGACCCTGCTGGTGCGCCTCTTCCAAGACCTTGGTGAGCGCCAGCATAAAGGTCATCAGCGTGCGCGCATCGAGCGTCCTGCCATCCTTGCTGCACTCGGCTAGCAGGGCACCTTCGGGTAAAGTCTCAATCAGGTAGAGATGACCACCCTGTACGTTGCTTTCGCGCAGCTGCGGCCAACGCGCTAACGGTAGCGCTGAGCGCGACGCGATCAAAGCGCGCATCTGTTCGACCTGGCGGTCGTTCATGGCCGCAGTCGCAAGGACGGTGATACGAACTTTGTCGCCACCGGACGAACGCGCAAAGGCCTTGACCATAGCCTGACCGCACGGGAGCACAGATAACACTGTGTACTCCTCCTTGGCGGAAAAGACTTGGTCGCGCAGGCTCAGCATGTGGCTAGCTTTTTTTAATCCGGGCGGGCGTAAAAGATGGGGGTCCCATTCAATGATATCAGGCGAGACCAGGCCCGCAATCGCACCGACTTGCCGGGCAAACCCTACCTAGACCAAGCGGGACCCTAGACCTTGCCAGCAGCGGCCTGGGCAAAGGCCGCAAGGATCGCCACCGACGAGCTCGATCCGATCCGGTCAGCTCCAGCGTGTACCATGGCAAGAACAGACTCCAGAGTGCGGATGCCACCCGATGCTTTGAGCTGCACCTTGGGGTGATTGACGAGGGCGCTGCGCATCAACACGAGGTCCTCGGTCGTCGCCCCCCGTGGGCTAAACCCAGTGCTGGTCTTGACGAAGGCGGCGCCAGCTTCGGCGGACCATAGGCTCAGCTCTTGAATCTCGCTCGGAGCAAGATAAGCGGTCTCGATGATGACCTTGACGGGTACTCCCCGCGCCGCCCGCACCACGGCAGCGATCTCATGACGTACTGGGGACTTGTCACCGCTGCGGTAGTAACCGCTATTGATGACCATGTCGACCTCGCGGGCCCCTTCGCCGATCGCCCGCAGAGTTTCGTCGATCTTGATATCGGTGCGATTGGCGCCCAGTGGAAAGCCGACCACGGCCACTGGGAGCACAGCTGACCCGGCCACGCGCTTAGCGACTAAAGTCACATAACAGGGATTGACGCAGACCCCGGCAAAGCCGTGCTCCACAGCCTCCTCGGCCAGCTGCTGCACCTGGGCGGGGGTCGCCTCTGGCTTCAGCAGGGTGTGATCGAAGAGCGCCGCAAAAGCACTCGGACTTAGGGTCGTGGGCGGTAAAGTCGTCATCTCGAACTTTTACGCCGAAGGCGTCAGCGGTGCAATAGGTGTCAGTTGAAGCCGCAGGGTCTGCGTCACGCGCTCGATGAATTGCGTGCTGGTGACCAGCGCCTGGCCAGCATCGATGGCATAAATGATGCGCAGCGATGGTCCGGCCTGATCGGCGGTCAAGGCGGCCTTGACCATGCCCAGCCACTGGCTGCGACCCGCAGCGGATGTGGTTTGGCACCAGACGAGGGTCTGCATCTGAGCGCTTCCAGCGTAGAATTGGTTGACCAAGGGGAGCGGGCTCCGACCTGCAGCCACGGCACCTTGGCAGCGGCTGGTGATGGTGAGACGCTCCACCGCTGGGTCTGCATCGGCCTCGCTGCCGGTCCCGTCGACCGCTGCGACCAGTAAGGCCTCATGCAGGCCCGCGCCAGGGGCGAGGTTCAGCTCGATGAAGTTGCGCGGTAGCGACGCGGCGCCGGCGGCTAGCTGGTCGGCGCTGGACGGCGTTGCGTCGCAGTAAAGCGAACCATCGGCCGCAGTGACCTGGCGCTGATAGCTGGCCGTGCAGATGCCATTGTTGGCGATGATCGAGCCACCACCTGGCAACAGCAGCATGGTGTGAATGACGCCGTTATAGGTCTTATCGGTCGCAAACCCGGAGACCAAGGCGGTGCCGGGGACGGTCATGGCATAGTAGGCACCGACTTGAAGGAAGCGACTATGGTTCGCCACTGCTGCGGGAGTGGTCGGCTTCACCAAGACCGGCAGGTCAGCCACCGACGTCGGCAAGGTCACCCTCCCCGCCAAGCTTTGGACCGCTCCCGGGATGGTCGGGGCGATGCCGTCGACCATATCGCTGTAAAAGGTGACGAGTAAGGGATGCGCATCGACCCGGCCGTCGGTTCCCCGAGCGCGGATCGAAACGCTGTAGCTCATGCTGTGGGCCAGGCGACCGAAGTCGTAGCCAGCACCGGCGTTGCACGGCACCCAGGTCCACTGGCCGCCAACTTGGCAATCAAAACTGGCGCTTGGGTCGTTGGCGACGACTGCGATCCGCAGGCTGGTGGCCTTCACATGCGCCGGGATGATCGTCCCATCGACCAAGCGCGTGATCAGCGGAGCTGCTGCCTTAGCAGCAGGAGTCGCGCTCAGACCAAGGGGCGCCGCCGGAGCGACTGGATAAGGATTGGCATCGGCCGGGCTATCCTGGGTCTTACCGCCAATAAGATCCTTAACTTGGCCGCACCCCAAGGCCGCAGCTGCCAGCCAAACCAGCACGAGCAGGGTCGTAAGTTGTCTTTTGCGAGGCATGCGGCGCCCTTTGCCCTGTGGCAACCATGGATAAACCTTGAGTGAGCCATTAATACTATAGTTATTTTAATAATACAATAAAATTAAGCATACATTCATAACAATGAAACAAGCTCTCAGCTGCTGTCTCGCCGCAGCCCTCGCTCCACTACGGAAAAACCTGCAACTCTGCTAGACTAAAGGCTGTCCTTGCCAGTCTGTTCCAGGCAGAAAGGCCCAAGCATGAGCGCAGCCAGCATCGTGGACGTCATTTTGTTCACACGTCAGGCCGAGCTGACCAAAATCGCCACCGAACACCTCAAGATGAAGGGGATCAGCAACATCCTCACGGTGACCGAGGCACAGGCCTGCAGCGAAGCCCTAAAGCGCCTGCCCAAAGGCCTTCTGCTCATCGATTGGCAGGTCGGCCCAGCCGAAGTGGCCCTGGTTCTTGGCCAAAATCGCAAGACCGCCTCAGGGCCGATGCGTCCGATCATGCTGGTGGCCGACAAGGTGACCAACCAAATCATCGCCACGGCAGCGGAATACGCCGTCTCGCAGATCTTTACCGAGGAGATCACCAAGCGCAACCTCGGCGGTCGGCTGTCCAATATGCTGCTCGCCGAGACCCTGGCCGACGAGATCAAAAAGGCACTTGGCGAGGTCCAGAAAGCGCGCCTTGACGGTGATCTCAAGAAGGGCTCCAAGATCTTAGTTAAACTGCTGCCAAAGCACCCCAACAACCTCCGCCTCAAGACGGAAGCTGCCGAGCTGATGATGGAAATGGGCGAACTCGACAGCGCTCTGACCATCCTCACCGGGATGGACAAAGCGAACCCTCCCTATCTGCGCGGAGTCCACCTCCTTGGCCGCTGCCTGATGAAACTGGGCCGCTTTGACGACGGCTTAAAAGCCCTTGAACAAGCCAACTTGTTCAACCCGCACGACGTGGACCGCCTGGTCGATATCGGCCAAGCACTGCTGGAGATGGACCGCTTCAAAGATGCCGCGGGGAGCTTTGACCAGGCCTTGGCCAACGATCCTGAGCGACGCGACGCTCGCGTCGGCAAAGCGCAGTGCAAGTTGATGGACAACCAAGTCAATGAGGCCCTCGCCGTGCTCAAGGACGTGACCACGGACCTTGAAATGGCCTCGATCTTCAACACCTGCGCCGTCATGAATATGCGCAAGAAGCGGCACTCAGCCGGCATGAACCTCTATGAATCAGCACTGCGCGTACTGGGCAAGAACCCCAAGCTCCAAGCGCGGCTCTATTTCAATATGGGGCTCGGCTATCGCCGCTGGGGCAAAAAGACTCGCGCCATTGAGAGTCTGCAGGCCTGCGCCCGGCTTGATCCGAACTTCAAAAAAGCCAGTCTAGCGATCGCTGCGATCAAAGACGTCAAAACCGAGCTACCCAGTCCGTTTGGCCAAGAGATCATGGAGTCTGCGACGCCGACCGGCGGTAGCAAAAAGGGCTCTAAGGGCTTGGATAAACCAGAGCCGTTGTCCATTCTGGAATCGGAAGGCAGCTTTGGGCTTGAAGACTTTACCAGCAACCTAGACAGCCTGCTCGACGACAATCTCGAAGAGTCGCTGTTCAACGGCAAAAAACCGGCCTAATCAGCCGCGCTGGAACTCAAAGCAGTCGGAGCAGAAATACAGCTGCTCCGGTGCCTTTGGTGCGTTCTGTACGCCGAGAAAATAGCGCCATGCCAAACGCAAGATGGTCGATTCAAACCAGCCGATCGGATAACCATTGAACGACGGACGCTGCTTAGCGAGGTGATACCCAGCATGCACCGCCCGGGTGATGACCTGCGAAAACGGCCGGCCGACCACAAAGGGATTGATCATCAAATAAATGCGCGACTTGGGTGCGGCTTGAGCGATCGCTAGCTGCAAAAAAGCCTCGGCGCCAGAGATGCTGTAAGGCGGATCGAGAAAGATCACATCGGCCTGACCATCCCAGACGAACCCAGCGTGGAAGTCCGCAGCGATGATCTGCGGCGGCGTCGCTAGGTCTTTTGTTTCGACGCGGATCCGTTCGAGTAAGCGCTGGTCGCAGTCAGCGACCGTGACATGACGGAAGCCGCGCTGCGCCAGCTCCACGGCCAGCAGATCGTCATCGCCCAGGATGAGGATACGACAGGTCGCCGGATTCACGTCTCTCAGCAGATCAGCTCTTGCCCTGCGGCTTTCCACTGTGCACGGTAATTGATTGAAACGCCGCAAGAAACCGATGCCCTTGCTGTGGCCATAAAGATCGTCTTGACCAGCCGAACGCGCCTGCTTGGGATGGTGATTAAACTGCCAGAGGTTTTCCAGATAAGCCCGCTGCTCGGCGAGCTCGAGGCCCAGCACTTGCTCGGTCGTCGCATTGAGCGGCACCACTCGCCAAAGCGGTGCGAACAGCGACGTCGGGCTCTTGTAAGTGCCGACTATATATCTGACCACCGATTGACTACGGGTCATAACCGGCCTTCCTCTGTTGCTATACCGCACGGGCCACGGAACCTGATCTGGTCTGAATCCAATATATATCTTGTTCTATCGGCGGAGACCAGCAAACATGGCAGACCGACGGTGGCACTGGTTATTCCCAGTATTCCCTGAATTCCGCGAGCAATGAGACCTTAGCGATGAACCACCAGCATCCGCCTCCCCACGGCCTGTCGCTCTGGCCCAGCCCCAGCTGCTTGATCTCGGAGCTGTATGCAGAGCTAAAAGGCCTGTCGCCAGAGCAGCTTAGAGGTTGCCACATCGTCCTTCCCACGAAGCGCCTGGCGACCTGGTTGGTGGCTATGCTAGCCCAAGAGCGCCCGGCGTTTATCCCGCCACGCTGCTACACCCTGGATGACTTTATCGAGCGCCAGGCTGTCGACCTCGCCTCTGGTCCACAGCCGCTGCGGTCCATGGGCGATTTGGAACAAGAGCTGCTGCTCGCCAGCTTGCTCAAGGAAGGCGCCTACCAGCACCTGCGCTATGGACACGAGCATGAGGTGAAGCAGCTACTCAGCGAATTTGCCGACTGGGGCATGAACCTCGAGGCCTTCGATCGCTTGGCCGAGGTCGTCGCGCACAATATTTACTTGAGCGAAGGGAGCCTGGACACGCTGAGCCAGCGCCTCGACGAACTGCGCCATCTGGCCACTCGCTTTGCCCAGTCCGTCCAAGACGAGCATGGCGCGGAAACCAGCGAACGCAGACTCGCCCGCCTGAGCAACAGCCTAGCCAGTTACCTTGCCAGCCAGCAGCCGGTGCCGTGGCGCCAACTCTATGTCGTCGGCCTGAGCAGTGCGCAGGGCTGCCACCAGGCTCTGCTGCATGCGCTGGCACGGCGCGAAGATACGTGCTTATGGCTGAGCACCGTACCCGAACTGCACACCGGCAAGAGCCCGCTTGAGTGGCTGCTGACCATGATCGATGCTCCCGGTACGCTGCGCCAGCCAACGGTGGTGCGGGCGACGCCGCAGCCCCTGCAGGTGCGCCGCGCCGACACCGTGCTGGCCGAGGTGGCGCATGCGTTGACCTTGAGCCAACAAGCCTTGGCCGGCGGAGTGGCACCCTCGGGCATCGCCATCCTCGTCACCAATGATGTCACTTATGGTAAACCACTGCGGGCGATGCTCAAGGGAGCCCAGCTTGCCGCCAACGTCGCCCTCGCCACCCCGCTTGCCGAGACCTTACCCGGCACCTGGCTGAGCAGCGTGATCCAGCTGCTGCTCGGCGACCAGACCGTGGCGCGAACCTTGGCACTGCTCACCCACCCATTGACGCTGCGCTGGTGGCGCCTCATGCCAGAACAAGCCAATGCCGAGATTGCTGGGACGGCCGGAGCCGTGGAATGGAGCAGCCGTCTCAGTCGTGAGTTATGCAAGGGCGACGGATCTGAGAGTCTGCAGGAGTTAATCCGGGCCAAGCACCTCAGCGCCGAGGTGCGCGCCTATCTGAGTGCTGTCGTCACGGCTTTGGGTTGCTGGGCCGAACGCCCCCTCCCCCACGGCCGCGAGCTCGCCGATTGGGTCGGCGTGCTCAGTGTTTTGGTGCAGGACTTCCTTAGCGTCGACGATGCGGAGCAGAGCCAGACCAAGCTGGACGATCCAGGCGGCGTCGGTCGCGGCCTGATGACATCGGCCGCCGAAACCTTGGGTGAGTTCTGCCAGGCCCTAGGTGCCTTGTCTCTGCGCCTGCGCACAGCGCTGACGCGTCGCGAGTTCCTGCAGATTTTGCGCGACAAACTGCTACTTGCACCGGTGCGCAGCGTCGGCCATCCGCTGCGCGGTATCCAGATCCTCAGCGTTGCCGAGGCCCGCTACGTGCCGTTTGACGTGGCCTTCGTCCTCGGCGCTAGTGAAGGTGACTTTCCGCGGGCCCTGCCGCGCGACTACTTGGTCGACAATTATCTTAAAACAAAAATCGGTTTGCCTGGATGGCAGCTGCTCGAGGCCATCGAGGACACCACCTTCCATCTCCTGTGCGCCAGACTCCCGGCGATGGTGTTGCTCTACCCAGCCAACCGCGGCGGCGACGCAGTCGTACGCTCACGCTTTATCGAGGCGGCCATCGCCCTTGGTCAGACGCGCGAATATGCGGTCAACGCCGATACCGAATGGACTTTGCTGCTCGCGCCCCAGCGCCATGATCGCGGCCAGACCGCACCAGCAGGACACCGCCTGGGCAACCAGGGTGTCGTATCAAACGAGCAGACAGAGCGCTTTCTCAGCCACCAGTCGGCCAGCTCCCTGGCCTATCTGCTGGCTTGTCCCTACCGCTTTTTGCTGCACCGCCTAGGTGTGCACCCGGTTGAACTGCCGCAAGAAGACGATGCCCGCCACGAAGGAAATTGGCTGCACGTCGTGCTCGAGGTCTTCTTCACAGGTCGCCACAAAGAGCAGCACCTCGATGCGCCGCTCACCTTCACCGGGCCGAAGGACACCTGGGCGGGTCAAGCCCTCGCGCGCCTAAACACCCTGACCGACCGCCTACTGCCAGCCGCCGCCGCCGATTCCCCCTTGGAGCTGCAGGTGCGACAGCGCGCGTGGCCGGATTTTGCGACGCACATCGCTGGCATCTACGGGGCCGCCGAGGTCACAGGGGGCAGCTCTGGCGAGCGCGAGCAGCGGCTCGTCCATGCAGATGGTACTGCGGTCCGCCTGCAGGTGGGTGACCGCTCGGTCGTGCTCACTGGGACCATCGACAGCGTCGATCAGTTGGCGGGCCTGCAGCTCATCACCGACTACAAACGCCGCTTTGTGCCGCGCCGCAGTGCGGTGAAAGAAGGGCTCGTACCGCAGCTGCTACTCTACGCCAAGGCCCTGGAGCAGATGCACCCGGAGCGCCGCTTGGCGCATTCAGTGGTGGGTTATTGGAGTATCCTTGGCGGGCAGTGGCTAAACAGCATCGCCGGAAGCGAAGCCCAAGAGCAGGCCCGCCGGCTCAAGCTGGTTGGTGGCCGCGACAAAACGACCCTGGAAGACGCGACGCAAAGCCTGATGAACCACTGGACCTCACGCCATACTGCCCTGCTCGCGCCGCTGGGCAGCTTTACCCCGGAACCGCGCGACTGCCAGATGTGTCACTACGCTGGGGTGTGCCGCAAGGACGACCCGGAGTTTGCTCCGCGTATGGCCCGGTCCTTGCGAGGAGCCAACTCATGACTCAACCGACCGACGCCAAGCACGATTTCGGTACCGCACAACCGCAAAACCCCTACGCCAGCTACCTCGTGGCCGCCTCCGCCGGCAGCGGTAAAACCTACCAGCTGAGCCAACGCTTTCTCTACTTGGTCGGCGCCGGCGCCGCCCCGAGTTCGATCCTGACGGTGACCTTTACCAAAAAAGCCGCCGGCGAGATGCGCGCGAGGATCCTCGAAGAGGCTGCCTGCCTGGCCGCTGACTCGCGTAAACAAGAGTCCTTTACGAAACAGCTCGGACGGTTCTACGCGGCCCAGGGCAGCGGCACGCACAAGCCGCCGGTAGCTGCCACCGAGGTAGCGCGTAAGGTGTTGGCATCGTCGCAGCTGCTGAAGATCTCGACGATCGACAGCTTATTTCTTGAATGGGTCAGCAAATTTCCACTCGAATCCAGCGCGGCATTAGCGGATCCGGCGGGAGCACCCCTACCCTCGCCGTTTCAACTGATCAGTCCCATGGATGCTCGTGGTCTCCACCGCCGGGCCTGGCGCGGCACCTGCGAAATCCTGTCACGCGCCGCCAAACAAGGCGACGAACGCTTTGCGCCTATGCTGCGGAGTTTGGTTCGAGATGGTCTGTCAGACCTCGAACAGCGCCTGATCGGACTCGATCGCCAAGATACCTACCTGTGGTACCGCGAGATGCAGGCTGACGACGGCGTCGCCTTTCTACCGCATCGCCATCACCTGCAAGACGAAGGCGAAGTCGTCGGCCAGATCGCCACGGCCTTTGCAGCGGTTGCAGCGGTGTTAGCCGACCGTGGTCGCGCCGCGGCGGTGACGGCGGCGCTGGCGGCACGCGACTTTGCCTCGCTGCTGGCTACCGGCCTGTTGACCAAACAGGAATTCACCATCAGTGGGACCTATATTCGGGGCAAAAAGCGCGAGCAGCTGACGCAGGAGATCAGCCATATCGAGGCCTGCGTCCAAGCCCACGTCAGCGCCGAACGCCTACACCAGCTGAGCCAGGAGGGGCAGAGCCACTATCAGCTTTATGGCATCTACCGCTTACTGCGCGACCAGCTGAAGTTCCAGGCCGGTGAGGTCGAGTTTCGCGACCTGGTCAAGGGCAGCTACCGCCTTCTGCACGGCGCCGGCAGCGCCGGGGTACGCTTTCTGCTGTCGCGCACCGTCCACCACGTCATGCTCGATGAGTTCCAGGATACCAGCCGCCTACAATGGGGCGTCTTTCACGAGCTGATCACCCAGATGCTGGCGGGCGAAGGCAGCGACGAGGCCAGCGGCCTAAGTCCGACGGTGTTTATCGTCGGCGACGCGAAGCAATCGATCTACGGCTTTCGCGAGGCTGATGCGGCGGTGCTTGGCGAAGCCCAAAGCAGTTTGGCTGAGCGCTTGGCATTGGCGCCACTGAACGATAGCTACCGCACGGCGCAGGTCGTCTTGGATTATGTCAACCAGGTGTTTCACCAAGGTCTGGGGGCGCAATTCCCGCGGCATCAGACTGCAAGCCATGGTGGCGCCGCCTTTGTGCCGGATGTCGGGCGCGTCTTGATTGCACCGCTGATTGCAGCCGTGAACGTTGACGCCGACACGCCAAGCCGGGAGGACTTTGACGAAGCGCCAAGCGCTGAAGGTCAAGACGACGACGAAGATCCTGCGACTGGGGCCGGGGCCGAACGCGAAGCCACCGAGGTCGCGCAGCTGATCGCCGCGATGGTCCGCGGTGATCAAAACTTTCCTGTTTATGACAAGGAGGCACGGGGGTTTCGGCCGTTGCGCGCCCAGGACTGCTGCATCCTCTATCGCTCCACGACGAAAGCAGCGCTGTTTGCCGCAGCGCTGCGCCGCGAAGGGATCGCCTGCCAACGCGAGGAGGAGCGCGGCTTCTTCTCCCGTCCGGAAATCACCGATGCCTGTGCATTGCTGCGTTTTCTCGCCCTGCCCGGTGACACGGTCGCCCTGGCGACGGTGCTGCGCAGCCCGCTTGGCGGCGTGGCTGACACCGAGCTACTGCAAGTGCTCGCAGCCACGCAGCGCGAGGCGGAGCGCACCGGCAAGATCCTCGAACTCATCGAGCAGGTGCAGCCACAGCTCGGCAAGACCCTGCAGTCCTTGCTGACAGCCACGGACCAGCTGTTGCCGCATGCCTTGCTACTTGAAGCCTTGGACCGATTCGACGCCTTTGCCGCGTTTGCCCGCGTGGCACCTGAAGGTGCCGAGGCTGAGGCCACGCTGGTCCGCCGCAACCTGCTGCGCTTGGTCGAACTGGTCATTCGCTTGGAAGGAGACGGCCTCACCAGCCTGGCGCCGCTGATTGAACGCCTCGGCTTGCTCGCCGGCGACGACGAGTTGGGCAACGCCGCCGCCCCTGCCGATGCCGTGACCTTGATGACGATCCACAAGGCCAAGGGACTGGAGTTTCCCTGTGTGTTTCTCGTTGATACGGCTAGGCCTTGGGGTAAACAGGATCTCTATTGGACGCAAGGAAGCTCGGACAGCGGCCGCGCCGGACTTTACTACATCGGCAAAAAGGCGGCGCATCCGCCAAGCGACCGCGACTTTGAAGGTCTATTGGCAGCCAGCGCGGCGGCTGTGACCAGCGAGTGCCAACGCCTCCTCTACGTTGCGCTCACCCGCTCGCGCCAGTACCTCGTAGTGAGCGGCCACCAGGTTGGCGGCAGGCAAGGACTGGCGACGACGCAGATGTATCATCAGCTCGCCGAGGCGGTGTCGGCCATGCCCGGACTCGTCCACTACACGCTCGGTGGTGTCAGCTTAAGCGGGGTCTCGTCGGTCCCTGACTCGGGTCTCAGCGGCGAAGCCGTCAGCGCTGCTGCAACACCCATCCCCGCGCTGACTTGGCACCCGACCAGCGGCCTACCCCGCGAGATCGTCATCGCCAGCCCCTCACGCCACGGTGGGACGTTAGGGACCGGGCGCCCGGTCCTTGCCCTTGATCAAAGCCTCGGTACGAGCCTGGCAGCAGCCGTAGGGACCTTCCTCCACCTTGGCTTGGAGGCGTTTATGTCGGGCAAGGCCTTTTCGCCCGATGCGGCGTGGCAGGCGCAGCTGGCGCCACTCCACCCACCGCCGGAGTTGCAGGCGCAGGTGTTTGCGGAATGGGCCGAGCTGCGTGATGACCCGGCGTTGAATGCCTTGCGCGAAGCAGCGCGCGGCATCGAAACAGAATTGCCCTTGGTCCACCTAGACGGCGATCAAATGATCGTCGGCACCCTCGACTTGCTGCTTGAGGACAACGCCGGCAATTTGTTGATCGTCGACTACAAGACGACTCGCTTCGCCCTACCAGCAACCCAGATCCCCGATGCGGCCCTGACCATCTTCAGTCGGCAACGCGGCTACCAGGATCAGCTGGCGGACTATACGCGGGCGGTGCGCGCCCTATATCCGGGCACGACCGTGACCGCCGCTGTATACTTTACCTCGCTCAGGCGCCTGGTGCGTCTCATCAGCACCGGCGACACCGTCACGTCTCGTTAAAACAGAGTGACGATCATGCAAAGGCGATTTTCCCAAGACACCGCTCCGACCTGAGTGGTGCGCTCTGGGTTGTCGGCACTGATCCCGCGCTCCCAAATACCGGCGGTATAATGCCGCAGCTGATTCACGACGGTGACGCGCTTACTGACTTCATAGGTGGCGGTGAAGCGAGCAAAGCTGACGGCATCGCGCTCGTGGCTTTCCAGCTTGACCGAGGTTTCGGACTGGCCTGGGACGACGGTCTCTTTGTAGACCGGCTTCCAGGTCTCGATGATATCAAAGCTTAAGGCTAACGAGAGGTGCTCAAGGCTAGTTGGTTTATAGGTGCCGCCGATGCCGTAGAAGGCCAAGTACAGCGGGTGCTTTTGCCGAGCCGCCATGGGCGCATCTTCGGGCAAATCGGTATCCACGAGTGGACTGCTCGAGACTCCACGCCGTTGCCCTGGGTCGTTGCCGCGTACGAGGGTGGAGCGGTTCTTCTTGCTCTGCTCTGGGCTGTAGACTTCCATGGTTGGGTTTAGGTAACCACGGACGGTGAAGGAGCCGGTGGGAATGGGGAATTGGTAGTTGGCCTCGCCAAAGAAGCCGATATCCGAATACGCGAAGCTGGCGCCACCGTTGTCACCGGTCATCAAATCGGTGAACGCCGAAGGGCCAAACAGGTAAGGGCTATTGGCATTGAATTTACCGTCGATGACGTTCCACTGGGTATAGTTGACGACGTCGTGTTTGACCAGGTCACTCGAACCGACGTCATTGACAAAGACGAAGGTGAAGGCGGAATCGAGCTTGCCGTTCAAGAAGGTGCTACCGATCGTCGGCCGCAGCTCCCAGTGCGGGCTGTCAACCAGCTCGTGTTTGTTATCGAGCAAGATCGGTCCACCGGTGACATGCACGAGGCCGCGGTCGCGGCTCATCTGGCGCAGGGTCACATGCCGCATCTCGAAGTTGGCATAAGCCTCGGGAAAGATCCAAAGCAGCCCGGTGCGCTCGTCTTTGTCATCAGGCCGCTCACCCACGGGGCCAGCGGCCGTCGGTCCACCTTGCTCGGCCTCGGCCGCTTCGTTATCGCGTTGTACCCCGCCGTCTTCAACGACGACGACCTGGGATGCGGCAAAGACATTAGTGGTTATGGTTAGATGCGCCATGAGCGCAAAAAGTACACAAGGGCGGCTGGGCTTGGTCATGGCGTCTTGGTCCTCGGAATGGTGGGATATTTAAAATTTTGAGCTAGGTCTGAAGCTAAGACGGCTAAATCATGTAACTTTAGATCAACATCATTAACAGTTGCGCGTCAATTTGACATACCATTACAATGGAGGCGAAATCCTTAGACCTTCGTACCAATTTATAATATAATTTATTGTTATATGGAAGCACTTTCCGATGGGCTCATGAGCTCATCGCCGACACCGCGGTCCAATTTGCGGTCCATCTCGTACTTTGGATCCCAGACAAACCGCCCCTCTTGCTGCTCGTGGGTCACCGGCAGGCGCAGGGTATCACCCGAAGCGGTAATTCCGGCGGCAAAGGCGTCGATCAAGGCGCCGGCGTCTTCGAGCGACTCAATGTGCGATAACTGCTCACGAAGTTTTTTCGCACCGGGCCAGCCTTTGACGTACCACAGCAGATGTTTGCGCATGCAGACGGCGGCAAACCCAGACGTTAAGCCGTAGGCTTCGGCCTGCCACTTGAGGTGGGCCAACACGGCATCACGCCACTCGTCGATGGTCACGTTCGGGTCGCCGCCGGCGATGTCACGAAAGATCCAGGGATTACCGAGTGCGCCTCGACTCACCATGACGGCATCGACGCCGGTGCGTTCTTGCATGTAGACGGCGTCGGCGCGGCTAAAGATATTGCCATTTCCAACAACCGGAATCGTTAGCTTGCGCTTGATCTCAGCGATGCGTTCAAGGTCCACCGGCACCGAATAGTCATCACAGCGCAGCCGGCCATGGATAGTCAACCATGCGGCTCCGGCCTGTGCTGCGGCATCGGCGACCTCGAGATAGGAGTAGGAATGGCGGTCCCAGCCAAGGCGAATCTTAACCGAAAGTGGTTTACCGGTCGCCTCGGTCGCCAGCTTGACGGTTTCATAGACGCGCTTTGGGTCGCGCAGGATGGCGCTGCCGCAGCCGCTTTTGACGACTTTGGCGACGGGACAACCCATATTTAGATCGATGGTCTCGAAGCTCAAGGCATCGAGGATGGCGACGGCCCGGGCCGTTTCGTCGGACGACTTACCGGTTAGCTGGACGCCGAGAATCGGCTCACTCGGGTGGCGGTCCATCATGCCGTAGGTGCGGGGGCTCTCAAAGAGCAGGGCGGTCGCCGAAAGCATCTCGACGTAGGTCAAGGTCGCGCCTTGAAGGGCGCACAGGCGGCGGAAGGGGTGGTCGGAAACCCCGGCCAATGGGGCGAGGAAGATCGGTCGCTCGCCTAGGCCAAGGCGAGCCCATGGGTGCGTGTGTGGTTGCATAGTGTCACGATATCAATGGGTTGACGAGGGCTTTGCGGACCGCTTAGGCGGCAGTGCCCATGGCGAGGGCCGGGGGCAAAAAGCTGGGTAGGTGTTTAGCATAAGTGGCGGGAAACTGATACTAGGCGGAAGACTCCGGCGGACCACTTATACATGCGGCTACATGCGGCAAATGAAGTCATCGGAGTCGCTCACAGCACGACTTGGGACATTGACAATGAATCAAATAAAGATATCTCGCCCGATCACGCTCTAACCTCAGTCTATATAAACCTCAGCAACTCTTGGATCTTGGAGTTTATGGATGCGGTTATGAAAGATCCTCATCCAACTAGTAAAACTGGTGCCTCTATAAAAGCGCCGGATGAAAACTAGCACCACAGAGTTGAGTGATCGCCGCGGAATGCCGACGATTATGCAGGAGCTGCTCTAGAGCGCGAGGGACGATGCATACCAAGGCGACTAAATAGGCAAGGCTTCCGACCACAGTTCGGTCAAAAATTGCGACCACGGATATATTTTGATGCCATCGTCCGTCTCGCGGACCTCCGGATCACAAGACACCACCCAATAGGAGGCGAATTTACCCTCTTCTTTGAGGGCTCGCAGGCCCTTTAAATGCTTATCCATAATCCGACCGGCACCCTTAATCTCGATCGCCATTTTCTTGTCAATGACGACATCAACCTCAAATTGCGAGGTTGACCGCCAATACTGAAGTTTTAGTTTGCGGCGAAAATACGAGTTGTAGGCCCGCAGCTCCATCACAATGAAGTGCTCGAATGCCCCACCAAAGGAATCCGTTTTGGGCGAGACAGCCGCAATATCACAGAGTCTGTTGCGCACGCCGACGTCAAAAAGATAGTATTTTTCTCTAGTGATGGCTTTGCGAAGAGTCGTTTTTGTGTACGCTGGCAACGAAAAGCCAATCAGCGTATCGGTCAAAATTTGAAAATAATTCTTAATCGTGTTTTGACTGACTCCGCAGTCCGAAGCAAAGCTTTGGAGGTTGACCTCTTGGCCGTTTGATCTCGCCGCTATAGTCAGAAATTCAGAAAACGCCTCGATATTTCGCGTCAACGATTCAGCTAGAATCTCGTCTTGCAGATAATTGCCGATATAGGCATCCAACTCCTCAAACCAGTGTCCGCTCTGGTAGGCTACGGGTAAGCCTCCTCGCGTCAGGTAACGGTTCAACTCAAAATCGTCAAGTTCGGTGTAAGAAAGAGGCATCAGCTCCGCAGTCCACGCTCGACCGCCGAGAAGGTTCGCGGCGCCACGTCTAAGCTTTCTGGCGCTGCTACCGGTAAGCAGAAATGTGCGCTGGTGCTTTTCAATTTGGCGATGCACCTCGTCGAGGAGCGTTGGGATTTTTTGGATCTCGTCGATGACAATCGGACCTTCACCTACGGACTGTCCAATCAGGGATGGATCCGAAAGTAAGCGTCGAAACGTCGACCGATCGAGAAGATCAAAGACCTGGGCTTTGGGCAGCTGCGCTTGAATCAACGTGCTTTTGCCCGTAGCGCGGGGACCAAAGAGAAAAAAACTCTTCAGCTGGAGCAGCTCGTCGATTTTAAGCACCCGATTATACAACGACTATTTTCCCCCGCAAGGGTGTTGCATATTGTCATGATATTATGCAACAGCACTGCGCGTCAAGCTGGCTGATTTCACATCAGCGGATGTGTATATCAACGCTCAGGCGTGAGCCTCCGATACTGCGCAGGGACGGTTTCGAAGCCGGATCCACGCGAAGCGGTGCATTCACCACAGAGGATTGGGCCTGACGTCGAACCTCCAAATCGGATGGCTCTTTAGACGCCGAACAACTAGAAATGCCACTCCAAAGGCGGCGCCCACAGCACCGGCTTGGGCGCATCAATGCGCGCCTGCTTCGCATACTTCCAGTCAAACTGATACTGCGCATAGAAGGCGATCACATCCCACCAAGCATGGATGAAGACCCCTTCGGCCAGCGCCCAGTGGTTTTTTTGCGCGACGTAACCGAGGTCATAACCGAGCAGCAGCTGCGGTATCGGGGTGGAGTTCGAGCCAAGGTGGGCGGCGGCAAAGAGGACCGACTGGATGACGTTGGACCAGGTGTCGTTGGCGCCGTACTCCCGCGCCACGGGCATCAGCCAACCGCGAAACACGGCCTCCTCGTGCGTACCGGCATTGTAGGAAAAGCTCGACATAAACAGGGCGTCGGCGCTGCTGAAGCGCGAGCGCACGGTGTCCTTGTCCGGCTTGCGGTTGATCTGATAGGCGGCGATCGCCGCGCCGATGGCCAAGGGGATGTAGGTCGTCGGCCTGGCCAAGTAGGCAAAATGCAGGGGCGCCGCGAGCAAGTCCATCGGCGTCTCGTCGATGACCAGGAAGGTGTATTCACCGGCGGGACGGCGCGTCGCCACCGAGGTGCGAAAGCTATGATACAGGCTCAAGCCACCTGCACCCTGGGCGACAAGGGTACCCAAGGTGGCTTTGCGCTCGGCGATGTCCTTTTGCGCCAGGGCATTCTGCTCATTGACATCGTGATCCCTGGCCCGCTGCCGCATCACCTCGTGCTGATGGGCCAAGTGGTCGCTACTCGTGACGTTGATGGCGTAGGCGTAACCGGCGATCGCCGCCCCCGAATAGACCGCTCCGCTGGTGTAGTCTTCGTTCAGCCACTGGCCGAAGCCCGGCAGCAGAAAGCTGACGAGCGGCACGCCGATATCGCTGCGCTTGTCGTTGTGGTTGTAGGCAGGCAAAAACCAGGAGCGTTCCTGGCCTCGTGGCGGCACGTAGGCGTCACCGTCGGTCTTGCCCTTACCACCTCCATGCTGCGGTGTTTTGGTGGCTGGACGAGCCGGCTGCGCTGCATTCGCTGGCTTCGCTGGATGGGCTGGTGCCACCTTGTTCGCTGGTGCCGACGCCGGCGGCGCAGGGGCAGCCTTGGCACCGGCGCCACCGGCGTCGGCAGCCGCTACCGGGGGTGCCGCCAGGACTCTTGCCCCCGGGGTCAGCCAACTGAGCACCAGTCCAGAGCCCCACAAGATCATCGCACCCCGACGCAGCATCGCCATTAAGAACCCCCGCAGGAAGACCGGCTCGGACATGGACAGGTACACAGCAGAAACAGGTTTGCGCTTCGCCAAGAATATCAGATGATGCTCACCCTGAGCCACCTGAAGCTACCGATAGGTCGCGCCAACTCTTTTTAGGGACCAAAGAACGGATGCTGGACATCAAATTCATACGCGAGCACATCGACCTCGTGCGCCGCGGCGCAGCGGATAAGCGCAATCCCATCGACCTCGACCGGCTCCTAGCGCTGGACTCCAGCATCCGCCCACTACAGACCCAGTGGGAGACGCTCCAGGCCGAGCGCAACAGCCTGTCCAAGACGATCGGCAAGAGCCAGCCGGCGGAGCGCGAAGCCTTGAAGGCGCGGGTTGGCGCTATCAAAGCCGAGATGGAGGGCCTTGACGAGCAGCTCAAGACCCAAAAGGCCGCCTTTGACCAGCTTATGCTCCTTGTCCCCCAGCCAGCCCGGGCGGACGTGCCCGTCGGCAAGGACGATTCGGAAAACGTCGAGCTGCGCCGCGTCGGCACGCCACCCGCATTTGCCTTCGCACCGAAAGACCACGTCACCCTCGGAGAAAGCCTCGGCATCATCGACATCGCCCGCGGCGTCAAGCTGGCCGGCAGCCGCTCCTACGTTCTCAAGGGGGACGGTGCCCGCCTGGAGCAGGCGGTCCTGCGCTTTGCCTATGACTTTTTGATCGGCCGCAAGTTTACGCCGATGTCCGTGCCGGTGATGGTCAATGAAGAGGCGATGACCGGTACCGGCTACTTCCCGACCGGCCGCGACCAAGCCTACTTGGTCGAGCGCGACCAAATGGTGCTGGTCGGCACCTCTGAGGTCCCGCTGGCTAGCTACCACAGCGGCGAGATCCTCCCTGAGTCCGACCTACCGGTCCGCATCATGGCGCTAAGCTCCTGCTTTCGCCGCGAGGCCGGCACCTACGGCAAGGACACGTCGGGGCTTTACCGCGTCCACCAGTTCCAAAAGATCGAGCAGGTCGTCATCGGTCCCGCCGATATCGAAACCTCTGCGGCCCTCCACGATGAGCTACTCGGCAACGCCGAGGCGCTGCTTCAAGCCTTGGAGCTCCCCTACCGCGTCGTCTACGTCTGCACCGGCGACCTCGGCCAAGGCCAGGTGCGTAAACACGACATCGAGACGTGGATGCCGTCGCGTAAAGCCTACGGCGAGACCCACAGCTGCTCGACCTTTTACGAGTTCCAGGCGCGGCGCTTGCAGCTTCGCTATAAAGACAAGAGCGGCCAAAACCGGGTTTGCCATACGCTAAACAATACCGCAGTGGCCTCACCGCGCATCTTGATTCCACTGCTTGAATGCCACCAGGATGAGCACGGACGGGTGAACATTCCGAAGGTGCTGCGGCCGTATATGGGGGGGCAGGAGCGGATTGGTTAGGCCATCGCCCTCAGCAGGTCACCCCCGGTATCTTCACCCCACGTTCCTTCGCCACCTGGGTCGCCTCGGGATAGCCGGCATCTGCATGCCGCACCACCCCCATCCCGGGGTCTGACGTCAGCACCCGGCGCAACCGCACCTCCGCCTCCTTCGTCCCATCGGCCACAATCACCATGCCCGCATGCAAGGAATAGCCGATGCCGACACCGCCGCCGTGATGATAGCTCACCCAGCTCGCCCCATTCACCGCATTGACCAAGGCGTTCAGGATCGGCCAATCAGCGACGGCGTCCGAGCCGTCGAGCATGGCTTCGGTCTCGCGATTGGGCGAAGCGACGGAGCCGCAGTCTAGGTGATCACGGCCGATGACGATCGGCGCTTTGACGCGTCCGCTGCGCACCAAGTCGTTGATCAAGACGCCGGCCTTTTCGCGATCGCCGTAGCCAAACCAGCAGATGCGACAAGGCAGGCCCTGAAAGGCGACGCGTTCGCGCGCGGTTTTGAGCCAGCGGTGGAGCTTTTGGTCGGCGGGAAAGGCTGCAAGCAAGGCATCGTCGATGACCCGGATGTCCTCGGGATCGCCGGATAAGGCGGCCCAGCGAAAGGGACCAGCACCCAGGCAAAACAACGGACGAATATACTCCGGCACAAAGCCAGGAAAGGTGCCATCAGGCAAGTGCACGCCTGGACCGCTGGCTTTTTGCGCCTGAGCGCGTAGGTTGTTGCCATAGTCAAAGACCTTGGCGCCGCGCTTTTGGCAATCGAGCATCGCCTGCACATGACGCGCCATGGTGGCGTAGGCACGAGCACGGTAGGCATCCGGATCGCGCTGGCGTAGCTCGGCGGCAGCGGTCAAACTCAGGCCGCTAGGAACGTAGCCGTTTAGTTCGTCATGGGCCGAGGTTTGATCGGTGACGACGTCGGGGATCACGCCGCGAGAGATCAGGTGTTCGAGCACGTCGGCGGCATTGCCCACCAAGCCGATGCTGCGCGCCGTACCGCTGGCTTGGTAGCGCTTGATGAGCGCCAAGGCCGCGTCCAGATCCGGGGCCAGCTCGTCGAGGTAGCGCTTGTCCAGACGCCTTTGGACGCGCTGCGGATCGACGTCGACGCCGAGATAGACCGCACCGGCGATCGTCGCGGCAAGCGGCTGCGCTCCACCCATCCCGCCGAGACCACCGGAATAAACAAAGCGCCCCTTAAGATCGCCGCCGAAGTATTTTTCGCCGCAGGCAGCGAAGGTCTCGTAGGTGCCTTGCAGGATGCCCTGCGTGCCGATGTAGATCCACGATCCGGCCGTCATCTGGCCGTACATCATCAGACCCTTTTTCTCTAGCTCGTGAAAGTGCTCCCAGGTGGCCCATTTGCCGACCAGGTTGGAGTTGGCGATCAAGACGCGGGGTGCGTCAACGTGGGTGCGAAACACGGCGACCGGTTTACCGGACTGCACCATCAGGGTTTCGTCGTTGCCCAAGGTCTTCAGGCTGGCGACGATCTGGTCGAAGCATTGCCAGTTGCGTGCTGCCTTGCCGGTCCCACCGTAGACGATGAGATGGGCCGGGTCCTCGGCGACTTCGGGATCTAAATTGTTCATCAGCATCCGCAAGGCTGCTTCTTGGACCCAGCCGCGGCAGTTTAAGGTCGTGCCGCGTGGGGCACGGATGATGCGATCAGTCATGAACAACAACCTTCCATTGAGCAGGACAAGGGCTGCGGGAAATCAGGTGGCGCGTCTAGGGGAATAGTATGCCAGGCGCGCAAAGCGTCGCCCATGGGTAATTTAACCCGCGAAGACTACGCTTATTTTGCGGCCTATTGATTATTCCTTAAAGTTTTGCGCGCAGTGACCGATGGCCCTTTTGAGTGGTGCAAGCAGCGACGCAAAACAGTCGTGGCACGAGCAAGAAAGGATCGGCCAAATGCATGGAGGTAAACAAAAGACTGGCTGGTTGCTGTTAGGGCTGCTGCTTCTAGGCGCCTGCGCTACTTCCCACGCTGGACATAAGGCAAAATTGGCCCATAAAAAACGGCAGCATCAGGACAATGGCGGCTTCGGGATTTACACCCCCAGTAGCAGCAACGATAAGATCCTGAAGCATGGCCAACACGTGATGGGCAACAATGCTTTAGAGTCCTATTGACGATTCACCACGAGGTCGACGTATGAAGTGAACCAGTGCCTACACTAGAGAAAACTAATTAAGTAAGACTAGTACGAACCAATTCAACCACACCGGACGCCGGCAAATCCCGGCGTTCGGTCCCGTCTTGCATCGTCTTTAGGGCAAAGGTCCGCTGCTGCATCTCGCTGCCACCAACGGTCACGACCAATGGTGAACCCAGCCGGTCGGCATGCTTGAACTGATTGCCCAGCTTGGCCACCATCCCGATGTCGGTCGCAATCCCGGCCGCGCGCAGCGCACCGACGAGTTCAAAGGCATAACCCAGGGCATCCTCGGTCGCGACGGCGACAAAGACCGGTTTGACCTGATGCGACTTCAGGCGTTCCATCTCTTCGAGAGCGGACAGCAAGCGATCGAGGCCGATCGAACCGCCGACGCCGGGCAAATCGCGGCTGGTGAAGCGGCCGGCCAAGTCGTTGTAGCGGCCACCGGAGCTGATCGAGCCAAAGCCGGGCTTTTGCGTTAAGGTCGTTTCGAAGACGATGCCGGTATAGTAGCCAAGACCTCGCGCCACCGTCAGATCGATGCGCAATCCTTCCGGGCCAGCGTCGGCGGCGGCGGCAGCGGTGGCGACCACAAAGCGTAGGCGATCGATCTCCTTGAGGCTCGCGACGTCGCCTTTGAGCTCCGCCGCGATCAGACCGAGATCGGTGTGACCGGCGCTATCGTGGCTGGTGAGTAAGCGGAGCAAGGCCGCAGAGCCGCCAGCGTCAGCACCGGGGATGGCGTGGAGTAAGCTCAGGACCTGCTCGGCACCGATCTTAGCCAGCTTATCCAAGGCGATCAAAGCTGAGGCCTCGCCAGCGCCTGCTTCGATGCGTAGGAGGTGACGAATCAGCGCCGACAGGATGAAGCGGTTGCCTACGGCCTGCGTAAAACCACCGACGTCAAGGGCGCTGAGAATGCGTTGAAAGACGGTCAGGATCTCGACATCCGCGGCAGCGCCGTCGACACCGATGATGTCGAGGTCGCACTGACAAAACTCGCGGTAGCGCCCTTTTTGGGTGTTTTCGCCGCGCCAGACATCACCGATCTGGAGCTTTTTAAAGGGGAAGGCGAGGTCATTTTGATGCTCGGCAACAAAGCGCGCAAAGGGTACGGTCAGATCAAAGCGTAAGGCCACCTCGCGGTCGCCATGATCTTTGAAGCGGTAGACTTGTTTATCGGTCTCGTCGCCGCCTTGCCCGAGCAAGGTCACCGCGTATTCGAGAGCTGGGGTGCCGATGACTTGAAACCCCGCCAGGGTCGCCTCGCGCCGGATCACGTCGATCATCGCCACGCGCGCCGCCATGGCCTCCGGCAGATAATCGCGAAACCCCTTTAAACGGGCGGGTTGGGTTCGTTGTTTCTTCTGCATCGACCTTGCTCCCCAGATGTCCTTACGCTACCCTTTTAACAACCAATCGTTCTTACTATAGGGAGCAGGGCTGAGTCCATGCGCCAAGCCACCCTACCGCCAAAGCTGCTCCTCGTGGCGAGCTGTGTTCTGCCGCTGAGCAGTGCTTATGCCCAAAGCGAGGCACCGCCAGAAGCCGCAGCTGCGGCGGCGGAGCCACCGCCTCCCCTACCCGCTCCAGCAGAGGCAGCTCCAGGGCGTTACACCTTGATCGAAGACTTTACTGCCGACACCCTGGCTGCGGGCGAGTTCAAAATCGGTGCCGATGCCCAATTCGGGCTGACAGGTCGCGTCATGATCGGCACGGACGCCATCGCCACCGTCCTGGGGGCGCCGACCCTCGGCTTGAAGGTCGATGTCTGGGACCATGGGGCGCACCGCGTCGCACTTGGCCTGCGCGGCGCCTACCTGAGCCGCAACACGGCGCTGTGGGGAGACTTGAAGGAGCAGTTTCGCGCCCTGGACGCGCGCATTGTCAGGCCATCGGTGAGCTGGACGCGGACGCTGTCGCCGCGGCTAAAGCTGCACACGTTTTTTGCCAAAGGCCTGGGCAAGGTCCACGCCGTGCTTTCAAACGAGGGCCAGCGGCAGCTTTGGCAGGCCAAGCATCCGGGATCGGACTACGACCACCGTGATCCTGCAACCAACGCCCCAGCCGGGGCGTCAGGGCATGACACCAGTACCAACCAGGCGCATTCCACCAGCCAGCGCAGTGCCCTGGCGCAAAAGACCATCCAGGTCCAGTCGATCGCCGGCCTGGCCCAAGAGCGCTTTCAACTCACCGGCGAGTTCAGCCGCAGCAGCGGCAATAAAGTGCTGGTCACATGCGATATCGAGGAAACCCGCATCGAGGCCCTCAAAAGCAACTTTTTTCGCCTCACGGTGAGCCACCAATGGATCTGGACGAACTTCCAGATGCGTATTGGTTTTGGCCCCCAGTACTACGTCGTGGGAGGCACCGACCTGGATGGTGAAGTGATCAACCAGTCCGGTTGGACGCCTGCCTCAGATATTAGTTTTTACTGGCGATTTTAAGGAACTTACCGCGCACGACGGCGTCAGTGGCCGGGGCGGGGTCGCGCGCCGGGGGGACACTGGTCTCTGGATAAAGGCGAGCCATCTCGACCTGGTCCTTCTTAATGATCGGACGCGGAGGGTACCAGCTAGCCTTGCTGTCGATCGCATTGAGCGGCTCACCACTGCGCATGCGCCGGACTAAGTCCGAGTTGTGCTCTTTGCGGCGGTCTCCAGTGGGCTTCTTACCGGTCTGCATCATGGTGCTCTCCTTGAATGAAGGGTTAGCATCTTGCCTATCGGTAAGCTCTAAAAAAACTTTAGAGGCCGAGCACACTATTTTCACAGAAAAATCTATCTTGCTGATTTTGCTATAATTTAACTTATCATAAAGAAACCGTCTGGGGAAGCTTCAGGCCTCTGTCCGGGGGGCAGCCCGAAGGTGGCGCCGCTTCCTGACCCAGGCCATGGCCTCCTCAATCGCTAAATATAAGCTTGGCACCACCAGTAGCGTCAAAAAGGTCGAACTGATGACCCCGCCAATGGTGGCGATGCCGAGGCTGCGCCTCGCCTCGCCTCCGGCGCCCAAGGCAGCGGCCACCGGCACCATACCGGCGATCATCGCCACCGAGGTCATGATGATCGGTCGCAAGCGCAGGGGGGCCGCCTCGAGGATCGCCTGGCGCGGCGTCTCGCCCTCGCGCACGCGTTGCACGGCAAAGTCGACCAGCAGAATGCTGTTCTTGGCAACGATGCCCGCAAGCAAAATCATCGCCACGCCGCCATAAAGATCGAGCGGGATCTGAAAGGCCAGCAGCGCCAGCACAGCACCCGTTGCTGCAAGCGGAATAGCTGCCATGACGCTGATGGGCTGCGTAAACGATTCGAACAGACTCACGAGAATCATATAGACGAAGAGGATGCCGATGCCGATGGCCCAGAGGACGTTGGTATAGAGTTCATCCATCTGCTCGTTTTGACCGGAGATGCGCATGGCGTAGTTTTGCGGTAGTGGCATCTCGTCAAGCTTAGCCTGCAGCAGGGTGACGACATCGCCGAGGGCAGCGCCAGGCGCGAGATTGGCGCCGATGCGCACCGTTCGCTGGCGATTCTCGCGATTGATCACGGCGGCACCGGAGCCGGCTTGGACCTTGCTCACCGCACTCAGAGCCACACCCTGCGCGGATTTACTAGATGCACCTTTGGGGTAGAGACTGCGCGCCAACAGAGCATCGGCGGAGGCGAAACGCCCGTCTTTGAGGCGCACGCGGATGTTTACTTCGTCGTCGCCGACCATGATGCTGTTGGTGGCATCGCCTTGCACCCAGGTCGCCAGGGCATCGCTGATCTGCGAGGTGGTGACGCCGAGCTGACCGGCCCGCGACGGGTCGGTGCGAATTTGAATTTCCGGCAAGCCTTCGTCCTGAACCTGGCCGACATCGGCCACGCCTGGCACTTGCGTCATCACCGTCCGCACGTCGCGCGCCAAGTTGTTTAGCTTGTCAATCGAATCACCCGTGACGACGACCGCCAGAGGCTGGAATCGTCCGGTGCTGCCGGCAAGAGGATCCGAGGGCTCGCTGATGCGTACCGTATAACCAGGGAACTCCTTGAGCAAGGCGCGCACCTCGGTACGCACGGCACCAAGGGTCTTTTGGTTGGTTGCGGCTTTGGGGTCGACGCGCAAGGTCATGTCGATCGCGGCGTAGCCGGTTGAGTTGCGACCGGCGTTGACCGTCCAGCCGCTCAGGGCAGCGACCTGCTTGATGCGCTGCTCAGCCTGGTCGGACACGGCAAGCACCCGGTCGACGGGAATCGCCAGTGGGCCTTGCAGGCTCACCCCGAAGACGGTACCAAACTGCGTCGGAATAAAGCTCTTTTTGACGACGACAAAGCCCCAGCCGGCGACCACCACGGCGGCGGTAGCGATCAACAAGGGCAGCAAAGGACGACGCACCAACCAAGTGAGAAGGCGCCCGTAACTCGCCGCGATGCGGTCAAACCAGTGCTCAAAGGCGAGCAAGCGGCGGTCGATCCAGCGGCCGACGGCACCAAAGGGCGCCCATTCGGTCGACGGCAGCGGGATGTTGGCAAAGTATGCCGACAGCATCGGCGCCATCGTCATGGCGTCGTAGAGAGAGACCAACACGGCGAACACGACGGTGAGGGCAAACTGCTTGAAGAACTGCCCCGACACACCACCCATAAAGCCGACCGGTAAAAATACCGCGACGATCGTCAGGGTCGTCGCGACGACCGCCAGCTGCACCTCTTTGGCACCTTTTTCGGCGGCTTCCTTCGGCGTCCCTCGGGCGAGATGGCGATAGATGTTTTCGCGCACGACGATGGCGTCGTCCACCAATAGCCCGATGGCCAGCGACAAGGCCAGTAGGCTCATGACGTTGATCGTGAATCCGGCGGCGAACATGACGGCGAAGGTGGTGATGACACTGCTGGGCAAGGCAATGCCCGTCGTGATCGTCGAGCGAATGCTGCGCAAAAACAGCAGTACCACGGCAATCGTCAACAGCGAGCCGAGGATGAGACTTTCGTACACATCGGCGACGTTCTCGCGGACGAGGTCGGCATTGTCTCTGGTTATGGTCATATGAACATCGGCTGGCAGTCCTTGTTGCAGACTGAGCAGGACTTTTTGCACGCGGTCGGAGACCTTGACGGTGTTTTCGCCGGACTGTTTTAGGACATTGAGGATGACCGCGGGCCTGAAGCCGGATTTGTCACCGAAGCGACTCACCCGGGTGATGTCTTGAAAGCCTGAGGTGACTTCCGCCACGTCGCGCAGGTAGAGGGGCTGGCCCTGCGGCGTTTTAGCCACGGGAATCTGGGCGATATCGGCCGCGTTCTTGGCCCGCGCGGTCGAGCGGACCAGCCAGATGCGGTCCTTGCCCCATACCTGACCGACCGGGTCATTGCGGTTGTTGGCGCGAATGGCCTGGACGATATCGGTGGGATTGAGATGCCATTGATCGAGCGCGGTCGGCTTTAACTCGACGTGAATCTCCGCCTGCCGATCGCCCCCTAGATCGACCTGACCAACTCCGGAAATCTGGCGCAAGCGTGGCAGGATGACATCGTTGGCCAACTTCGTCATCTCGGCTGCGGTGCGATCTCCCGTCACCGCCACTTCGATGATCGGCGTATCGTCGGGATCTTGACGAAAGATCTCCGGCTCCTTCATGGTATCTGGCAGGCTCGCGCGTAGGTTGGCGATCTTGCCGCGCACCTGGATTTCCTGAAAGCGGACATCGATACTTGGATCAAACTCCATAATGACGACCGAAATGCCCTCGCGGCTGACACTGCGCAGGAGTTTGATGCCGGCGACGGTGCTCAGTGCATCCTCGACCTTTCTGGTGATGAGCTGCTCGATCTCCTCGGGTGCTGCGCCCTCAAGGTGCGACACGACGACCAAGACCGGATAGGATACGTTGGGATAGAGGTCGACGGCCAGGTTCTTCAGTGCGAGCAGGCCGACCACCAAGAAAAACGCCGTCAACATGGTGATGAACTTGGGTCGATCGATGGACAGCTTGATCAGATTCATGCGCGGGCCCTCTTACGGAGTGAGTCACTCAATGATGCGGACCCGACTCTTGTCGCTCAGCAGGTTGGCGCCGGCGACCACGACCTTGCCGACGTGGGGCAAGCCGGCGGTGATCTCGACAGTGTCGGGGTCAATGACCCGGTATTGCACCGTCGCACGCCGAGCTGTGTCGCCATCGGTGATATAAACAAAGGCGCCCTGATCGGTAATGATCAATGCGGCCGAACTCAGCAAGAGGCGCTCCTTGGGCTGAACTTCAAAACGCAGGCGAGTGTACATACCAACGCGCCAATCGCGTGCCGGATTGGGGATCTCGACGGTGACGCTGCCGCGGCCCGAGCTTAGATCGGCGGAGCGCGCGATCGACACGACTTTGGCGGCGCGCTCTTGCCCCCCCAAGTTGGCGGTGACTCGGGTGTTCGAATTCACCTCGGTCCAGTCCTCGGCGGGCAAATAGGCGACGGCGCGGATGATCCGATCGTCGACGATCGTGACCACTGGTTCAGCCGGCGTCACCTGCTCACCGACCGTCGTCGTTCGCCACATCCCGACCCAGCCACTGATCGGACTCGGCGTCGGCATGTTGAGGAAGCTCTCGCCTGGATCGCTGCGGTCGACGCGAAACAGCAACTCGCCGGCCTTCACCGCCGCCCCCTCCTTTGGCCCGATGTAGGTGATGCGGCCGATCACCTTGGAATATACGTCCGCCTGATGCTGTCCCGACATCGGTGCATCGACCAAAACCAGCCGCGGTGTGACCGTGACCTTGAGCTCGGCGATCTTGACCGCGACGGCGGCTTTGCTTGGAGCGCTGGCCTCAGCCAATGCCCCGGTGCCCTTACCCTGCTTTTGACACGCCGCTAGCGCTAGGGCCCATACACTCACAACAGCCAGTCCACGCCGTAGATGATTCAATTGAAAATCCCTTCCAATGTCGGTGTGGGCTCGGCTCGCGCCTGCGCCACGTCGATCACGCGCAGAGCTAAAGTATTGAGCGTGGTCGCCACGGCGAGGCGCTGGGTCAGGAGGTCGGCCTCCGCCGCCGACACCTCAAGCGCCGAGGCTTTGCCGGCGCGGTAACGCCGTTGCACCAATTCATGCTCACGGTCGATCAACCGCACCTGGGCCGTCAACGCCGCCAACTGGCTCTTACCGGCGCGAAACTGC
>JAPLFX010000115.1 GCA_026390445.1 Pseudomonadota bacterium | reverse complement strand
GGATATCTCCGACCAGGGCCTACGCCTTTGGGTGCCGACGCCGTTGCAGCGCGGCAATACGGTCAAAGCGACGATCGCCAAGCCTTTTATCTTCCTCATCGAGGGCGAGGTGCGCTGGTGCCGCGAGGCGGTCGAACAAGGCGGTTACTTTGTCGGCGTCCAGGTGCTGACCAATTTTGCCCGCTTGGAGTCGCTGCATGCCGAGATGGTGGCCAAGCAAACCGAAGCGGACGCTGAGGCCCAGGGTCGCCAGGATGACCCTGAGCCAGACGAAGGGCCCTAGCAGCGCCACCGCTAGGCTATAGCGACTGCGCCCAGGCCAGCACTTGCGCGTCGAGCCAGCGCCGATCGCCAAGGGCGGTGACGTCGTGGCTGATAAAGCCCATATGTCCGCCCCCATCCTCAATGCGCAAGGTCGTCTGCGCCGACAAGCGCAGGCCAGCAAACGACGCGACCGGGACAATGGGATCGTCGGCCGCAGCGAGGATCAACGTCGGTAGCTCGATGTGCCCCAGCACATCCTTGGCGGAACTGAGCGCATAATATTCGTCGCGGCTGGCAAAGCCAGCAACCGGTGCCGTGTAGGCTGCATCAAACTGGCGCAAGTTAAGGCCGTGACGCAGCGGCCGGCGTTCCTCGGGGGCACGGCGCGCCTCGTGCGCCAGCGCCTGACGCGTGACATGAAAGCTGAAAAACCGATCGATGTGCCAATTGCTCGGCCGCATCAAAGCCTGAGAGCTGCGCTCTAGATCGACCGCCGGACAGACGGCCAGAGCTTGGAGCAGGTGCGGGTACGAGGAGGCAGCGGTGGTGCCCAGGTAGCGCAGGAGTAGGTTCCCCGATAGCGAGTAGCCGACGACCGCACAGCGACGCCCAGGCCAGGCGCGCTGGACATACGCCAGGGTCGCTGCCAAGTCGGCGGTGCGCCCGGAGTGATAAATATGGCGCGCCTGATCGAGCGCCGCGGGGCCGCAGCCGCGGTGGTTGAAGCGCAAGACACTAAATCCATATTTATTTAGGAGGTAGCATTGCCGGCGGATATAACTCGATTCGCCGGACCCACCCAAGCCGTGCATAAGCAGGATCAATGGTTTGCTGCCGTCGTCGCCTGGCGCCCAATCAATGCCAAGCACCAACTCATCGCCATCGGGCAACGGGATCTTCTCGTAGCGCGTGCCAGACCACTGCGGCGCGCCACCAAACAGGGTCCCGACCATGGTTTGCAGGTGCCCCGTGGGCAGTAGCCGGTGGCTGATAAACGGTCGAGGATCCATGTGTGAAAACCCTCTGGTTAACTAAACTAGAACTAGTTGAGCGCGCGCTTGCTCTCGACGGCTTTAATGCCGCTTAGCATGGCCTCAGCCACCTTCGCCTGACCGAGTATCGACAGGTGAAAACAATCCTGGCCAATGTCTTCGCCAAGGAACTTCACGCTGCCGGTCTCTTCGATAAAATGCAGGCGCAGCGCCGGAGCCCCCGCCGCCGCGGCTTTCGCCGACTGAGCCGTCGTCACCCGCTGCAGGGCCTGCACCTGTTGCTCGCGAAAGGAACGAATGCGATTGGCTAAGGCGTGGACCTCCTCCTCATGGGCCCTACCCTCACCTGGCGAGAACAAGGTCGTACAAAAGCCGGCTGGACTCGGCGGCATCACCAGAGAGAAGTACCAGGCCTCTGGTGAGTTGGCGGCGTCACCGCCGACGGGCTTGGTGCGCAAGGCCTCGGCTTGTTCGGCGGTGGGTCGAAAGCCGCGCTGACGCAGGTCGCGGCAGGTGGACTCACCGCCGAACGCTCGCACCTTCTTGGCTAGAATCGATTCCGACGTCAGCAGCTGGAGGATGTTCATATGTGCGGCGAGATAAATATCGCTGCCACCGGGCGCAGCTTTGGCATTGCGTAGGATGTAGCGCAATCCGCGTTCGACATCTTGGCCGTAGTCCTCAGCCGGCGTGACCTCGGCCATCGACGCACCGCACAAATCGTTGCCGGTGTAAAAGATCACCAAGCGCGGCGGCAACACCCCGCCATTCGCCTCAAGCACACGATCGATGTGGCGACTCATCCGCTCGACGCGAGCGCCGTCCTCGCCACCGATGGCTAACTGTGCCGGCGGCACACCGAGGCGGAGGGCCAACAGGTAGCCCCAGGAGTACTCGGCGGTGTCGAGATAACTGCGCGAGATCGACTGCAGTGCATTGCGCCAGATCCAGTCGGGTCCACCGAAGAATTCGCGCGAGGTCGGCCAGAGCCGCTGCGGCGGTGGTAGGGGATCGACCAGGCCGTTGTTAAAGCCGCTCGGAAGGTCGGAGGCCTTTGCCGAGACCGCCACGCTACCGCTAAAAATATCCCACAGCACGCGCCCGTCGAAGGCCAAGGCCGGATGCGTCACGGCACCCGTCGATAGGCTGTCGCCGATGGTCGCCATGGTCACGCCAGGACCCGGCGCCGCAGCCTGGTCTGCCGCGATGGCAAGAGGCGACAGACCGACGCCGCAGGTCACGCACAGGAGCCTACCAAGCAAACCGCGTGGGCGGAGGCTCGTCCGCCCGCCATGAGTGCTTCGCCACAGTAAAGATGGGTTCATCATGTCGCCATCATCTGACGCGCCAGCCCGGGCAACTTCATACCCAAGGCCATCAGCTCGCGCAGGCTTGGGCGCGCCGCGCGCAGCAACACCGGTGTCGCCACCCGCGACAAGGACACGCTCGGATCGATGCCGCGCGCTAGGCCCTCGATCGTCACCAGGCTTTTGGCCATCATCAGCAGGCCATCCGGGACGGGGATGTTCAACCGCTCGGCGCTCTTGAGACACGCTTCGAACAAGGCCTGCAGCGACGGCTTTTTGCTCGGGTCCTCGCGGCCCTTTTTGATCATCTGCGTCACCGCCTTTAGTTCGCTATGGACGGCCTCGCGGGAGACCCGCCGACCGCTTTCTTCGCCCATCGCCACTAATGCATCGACCAGGCGCTCAAGATCAAGCGATATCACCGCTTTTAAAATGGCGGCGATGTAGCGGCGGTCGTTATCGAGGAGTTCGCCCGACAGGCCCCAGTCGAAAAGGCCGACTTCGCCGGTCTCGGTCAGGATCAGGTTGCCAGCGTGGGGGTCGGCGTGAAACAGGCCCAGCTCAAAGACTTGGACCAAAAGCTCGGACAGCATGCCCTTGGCCAACTTCTGCCGCGTCGCCGCCGCCACTTCGACATGGCCGGCGACGATATCGGCGAGCGAGGTGCCGATGAAGCGTTCGACCGTCAGCACGTCGTCCGAGCAAAAGCGCTCGTTGACGGCGGGAATGACCAGCAGCTTTTGCCGCTTGCTGCGCAGCTTGTGCTGCACCTTGAGGATGGTGGCACGCTCGCGACCAAGTGAGATCTCGAGGCGAAAGCCTTGGGCGAGTTCGCGCAGCTCCTTGATGAGGCGTCTGGAAACAGCGGTCACCGCCAGGGGGGTCAACAGGTCAGCCACCTGTTCCATGGCCGCGACGGATTCCATCAGGCGCTTTTTGGCCGCCGGCTTGACGACCTTGATGACCCATTGCCGCCCGTCGCTGTCCGTCGCGCTGTGCACTTGCGCCAGCGAGGCCACGCCCAGCGGCTGGTTATCCACCTTCAGCTCGGTACGCCACAGCGGGATCTCACGATCGAGGATCAAGGCCACCTCGCTAAAGGGCATCGGCGGCCAATCCTTGTAGAGCCGGGTCAAGCGCAGACTATCGGCCACCTCGTGCATGGGTGGCGACAGGCGGCTGAGGATCATCTGCCCGGCCTTGCCATAGATTGGACCGAGTTCGTTAAACAGACGCAGCGCGTTATCACCGAAGGTGTCGCACAGACGCTCCTCGCTCAGCACGCGGTCAAACGATGGCTCACGGATCAACTGCCGCAGTAAGCTGAGCGGCAGGCCGAACACGCCAAAGCGCCACCACGCCAGCGACAGTCGTCCAGCCTCACGGGCCAAGGCCAGTGAAGACGGCGACGAAGGAGACGAAGGGGATGCGGACAAGGCTGCAGCGGCTGCGGTCATAGTGGTCCCGTTCCTATTCCTGATTCGAGTATTGGTTCGAGTTCGCCATTTTGATCGACATCGCATAATATAACCAATCATACGAGGACGACGCGATGAAGACCAAGGCCGAGATTGTAAAAAGTTGGCTGCCCCGTTACACCGGTACGCCTATCGAGGATTTTGGCGAGTATATCTTGCTCACCAACTTTTCGAATTACGTCGATAAATTCGCCCTGCGTTTTGGTACGCCGATCCTGGGCCTGGGCCGCGCCATGCAGACGTCGACCCACCAGCCCTCTGGGTTGTCGATCATCAACTACGGCATGGGGTCGGCGAATGCGGCGACCATCATGGATCTGCTGTCGGCCGTCAAGCCCAAGGGCGTGCTGTTCCTGGGCAAATGCGGTGGGGTCAAGCACACCGCTGAGCTGGGCCACTTCATTCTGCCGATCGCTGCGGTGCGCGGTGAGGGCACCTCGAACGACTACATGCCACCCGAGGTTCCGGCCATGCCGTCGTTCAAACTGCACAAATACGTCTCCGAAAAGATCGTCGAGGCCAACATCGAGTACCGCACCGGAGTCATCTACACCACCAATCGCCGGGTGTGGGAGCACGACGATGAGTTTAAAGACAAGCTCAGGCGGATGCGCGTGATCGGTGTCGACATGGAGACCGCGACGATCTTTACCGTCGGCATCGCCAACGACATCCCGCGCGGCGCGCTCCTGCTCGTCTCGGATCGACCGATGACCCCAGAAGGGGTAAAGACCGAGACCAGTGACCGGGCCGTCACCGAGCGCTTTGTCGATCTGCATCTGGATATCGGTATTCGTGCCATGACGGAGATCGGCGTCAACGGCGAACGGATCAAACACTTCACCTACTGAACCTGCGCCACCGACTGGACCTACTGAGCCCTCTGAACCTTTTGACTTGCGGTGCTTACACGGCGTCTCAGCCGTCCCTTGGAGTCGAGCCTTGAGCCTACGGCAGGCCTTATACGCGGTACTTTGCAGCTTCGCCTGGGCATCCCTGAGCCCTGGTCAAGTCGGCCCTAAGCCGGACGCGGCCACCAGCATGCCGCCGGCCAAGACCATGCTGCTCGCGGGCACGCCACACCGCGTCCAGGTTTATAAACTCGAAAGCGTCGAGATCAGCGGCTCGACCCGACTGACCAGCGAACAGCTGATGCAGGAAATGGGGCTGGTCCGTGGGATCTCTCTAGACGACAATTTAGTGATGAACACCCGGACGCGCCTGCTCGGCCTGGGCCTATTCAAATCAGCGATCCTGATGATGCGCCGAGGCAGCAAGCCAGGCATGGCTAAGCTGATCGTTGAGGTCGAGGACGATGACAACGTCCTCAGCGACTGGGCGGTGGGCGGCGAGCTGGCCGTCACCCTTGACGACAGCAGCGTCCCCACCTCGGACCCGAACACGGCGCCGATGGACTACCGCTTGAGCCTCGTCGGACGCAATTTATTCACCGACCTGCACCGCGGCGCAATGACGCTCGACCTCGATAGCACCGGCTCGTTAAAGGCCGGGCAAATCGCCTATGGTTTGCCACGCTTCACCCAAGAGGACTCGCAATTTGACGCGCAACTGGCGGTGGTCTCGCCGTACTACCGCTACCTCGACACGCTGGGTTTTGCCGGCCGTGGCGAAGGCCTTTGGTCCTACACCCTGCCGGGACTGGGCGAGGTGCAATATGGCGCGGCGATGTACGTCAACCGCGGTCCGGACTATGCCGTGCGGGGCTTTCCCGACGCGGTGGCGGGGCCAAAGGTGGCTTTTTACCGGGAGACGCGCCTGCACGGGTTCTTTCCCGGAGCTGGCGACTTAGCCGGCGCGTCGATTCTGGCCTCCGTCACCGACCCGGTGCATTCCGTGCTCGAGTTCAATCTGGCCCACACTTGGGACCTGGCGAGCGTGTTCTTTACCACGCTGGAAGGCCGCGCGTTGGCCGTCGGCAGCAGGGGGTATTCCTACCGGCTCGGAGCACGCACCGATATGGCCCTGGGTCGGTCGAGTCCCGGCGAGGATCAGGCGGCTTTGTTTATGCGCCTGCGCGGTGGCCAAGACGGTTACGGCAACACCCGCTTGGTTGGCTCCGAGGCGATTATCGGCCTGCGCTATCACAGCTCCGGCTTCATCGCCGAATTAGCCGTTCGCTTTACCCACTCACCCACCGGCCTCGCGCCAAAGTCCCTCGGCGAAGCGGCCGTGGAAGCGAGGGACCGGTGAAACTCCGCGTCACCCTAGGTCGCTACAAGGGGGCAGTCGCCAGGCGACTCGCCCTCACCTGCTGTATCATCGTCGGCTGTGGCGTGGGTGCCACGGCCCAGGCCAGAGACCCGGTGCTGGTGGCGCTAGGTCAATGGCAGTTCAAAGCCGGCAAGTCCCTGCTGGTCGTGCCACTTGAAGGCGCGCTGACGCCTAAACAAAAAAGCATCATCAACGGTGGCTTCACCACGGTTAGCCAGCTCGAGGTTCGCGAGGCCAAGGACGGCGAGGATGACAGCGGGCGGGTCGTGTATAAGGTGCGCTGTTCGGTCAAGTTCGACGCGTGGGAAGAGACCTACGACATCGCGCGTCTCGACGACGCACCACGCCCAGCGCTGGTCAAGCGTCTGAGCGAGTACGGCGACCTTTGCCTCAAGGCCGAGATCAATGACCCGCAGTGGCTCGGTCACTTCAGCCAGGACGGCGGCACCTTGTATGCGCTGCTGGTCGTCAAGCAGATGTCCACGGATGAAGCCGCGAAGATCAAGGAGTGGCTGATTCAGCAGCAGTCCGGCGTGATGCAGAGCCTGTTCTCGCACATGCTCGGAGAGCTGACGGTCAATCAGACGTCCAAGTTTAAGATCAGCGTCCCGCCTCGGCCGCGTGACGGCGGCGCCCAAAGGGGCACGCCGCTGCGCTTTGGCCGGGCGATTGCGAATCCGGTAAACCTTCCGGGTCAAGGTTGAGGTGACGCGGTGAACTATGCACCTAGTGACGGTCCTTCGGGTCAGGCGAGTCCTCCGGTCCCTGCCGTGACGGCGGGCCCGGTGCCGCTTAAGGCTGTGCCTAGCGGCCCCAGGCTGAGCGAGAAGCTGCGCCTGCGCTGGTTTGAATCATGGATCATCCGCGCCGCGATCATCGCCACCATGATCCTATTTCTTGGCTATGCCAGCAGCGCCTTTTTTGCCCTCGAAAGCATCGAGGGGGTCGCCCGTCTGGCCCACGACCAAAGCATCGAAGACACCTTGGGTGCCTACCAGGACAGTCTCAAGCGCGTGCATGCGCTGGAGCAAGATCTGTTGCTTGCACGGTTGCGCGACTATCTGGCCGAGTGGCAGCTGCACTCGCCCGAGCACCCACCGACGGCCTCGGATCTACTGCGCTGGGCAGGTCAGCAAAACCTCACCACCATGGGTGAGATCAAGGACCTGCGCATCGTCCCAGCCAGCGGCCTTGAGCCAGCCAGCAAGCAGGGACCAGCCTGGATCGACAAGGAACGCCTGCGCCTGGGCGACATGCTGCTTGAGTTCCCTAAAGGCCCAGTCTACGAAAACTTTCAAGCCGTCGGCGCCCTCCGCCAGCGCTACCAGCTCGTCGGCGTCAAGCTCGACAGCGAGATCAGGCCGACCTTGATCCGTGCGACGACAACGATTCTCATCGTTAGTTTTTTGCTCCTCCTCAGCATCTTCATCCTCTATGCAAGGCGCTTTCGCACCCGCATTCTTGAGGTGACAGAGGGTTTCATCGTTTGGTCCGAGCGCGATTCCAGCTTCCGCTTTCACGACGACTATAGCGGCGAACTTCGCCTGATCACCGTCCAGTTCAACGCCATGGCCGGTGAGGTCGAGGCCAACCGCCAACGCAGCCTCTACTTAGAGAAGATCGCCTCGTGGCAGATCATCGCCCGCAAGCTCGCCCACGAGATCAAAAACCCGCTGACGCCGATCCAGATGATGGTGTCGCAGTTAAAGCGCCGCTATAAGGGCGACGACCCAGCCTTTGCGAGGATTCTCGACGAGGCCCAGGTGATCATTACGGAGGAAGTTGCTGGACTGCGGCGGATGGTCGATAACTTTTCGGAGTTTGCCCGCTTGCCCGAACCCGATCCCCATGTCCGCGATATCGTCCCGTTGTGCCGCCATGTTCTGGAGTTGCAGCGCAATGTCTACGAGCAGCATCAATTTTACTTCGAGAGTGCACTGGCCCACTGCTATTGCTTGATCGACGAAGACCTGATTCGCCAAGTGCTCATCAATTTAATCAAAAACGCCGCCGAGGCCTGCGCCGATGCGCCGACGGATATCGCCGTGTTGGTCGAGGAGCAGCACCACAATGTCTTGATCAAAGTCCGCGACCACGGCCCAGGCATTCCGCCGGAGCTGACGGCCCGCATCTTCGAGGCGTACTTCACGACCAAGCACACTGGCCCCAATCCCGGCATGGGCCTTGGACTCGCCGTCTGCCAAAAGATCATATTGGATCACGGCGGCCGACTGAGCGTGATCAGCAAACCGGGCGAAACCATCTTTACGATCCAACTACCGCGGCGTACAAACGAACCAACCTAGGCCTCAACCGGACTGAACCATGCACGACCCATCCCCCCGCACCGACCTCATCCGTGGCCGCCGCATCCTCGTCGTCGACGATCACCGCAATATCCGCGTCACCCTGCGCTTTACCCTAGAAAGTGAAGGCGCCCAAGTCACCGAGGCCGAAACCTGCGCCCAGGCGAGACAGCTCTTCGGGCACTTGCCGACCGGTGACCGCGCCTTTGCTTACGATTGCGTGCTGATGGATATCCGCATGCCCGACGGCAGCGGCCTAGAACTCCTAGACACCCTGGCGCAGGCAGGCCTTGCCAGCCGCGTCATCATGATCTCTGGCGAAGGCACCGTCAGCGATGCCTTCAAGGCGACGCAAAAAGGTGCGTTTGATTATATCGAAAAGCCGTTTGGCGCCGAACGCATCCTCGTCAGCGTCGCGCGCTGCTTGGACTTTAATCGCCTGACCAGCGCCAAGGAAGAGCTCGAGCAACTGGCTCAAGGCCGCGAGATCCAGGGCGAGCATCCGCGCATTCAAGAGATCCTCAAGCTGATTCAGCGCGTCGCCCCGACCAACGGCCGCGTCTTGATCTGCGGCGAAAGTGGCACCGGCAAAGAGCTGGTAGCCCGCGCCCTGCACCGCCAGTCAAACCGCTCCGATCGACCGCTCATCAAGGTCAACTGCGCCGCCATCCCGCATTCGCTGATCGAGAGCGAGCTGTTTGGCCACGAAAAAGGCGCCTTCACCGGGGCTGCCAAATTGCGCCTGGGCGTGTTTGAACGGGCCGATACCGGCACCTTGTTTCTCGATGAGATCGGTGAACTCAGCCTCGAGGTCCAAGCCAAGCTCCTACGCGCTCTACAAAACGGTGAGATCCAACGCGTCGGCGGCGACAAGGTGATCAACGTCGATGTCCGCCTGATTGGCGCCACCAACCGCGATCTCAGCGAGATGGTGCAAAGCGGCGAATTTCGCGAAGACCTGTACTACAGGCTCAATGTCGTGACCTTGACCCTCCCACCCCTGCGGGAACGAGCCTCGGACATTCGTAAATTGGCCACCACCTTTCTCAAAGACGCCGTGCACGATCATTCTTTGGGGCACAAATCCTTTGCCGAGCGCGCCCTGCAGCAGATGGAAAGCTACCCCTGGCCGGGCAACATCCGCGAGCTCCGCAACGCCGTCGAGCGCGCCGCCATCCTCAGCGAAGAGGCGGTGATCGAAACCCTCGACGAGCTGGTCCAACCGCCACCGACTGTGGATGCGAGCAACTCATCCGCCCCGGTCGATGCCGATGCTGCGACCGGCGCCACAAGCAACGGGACCGAGACCTTTGCCTTTAGCTGCGCCGTCAAGAGCTGGCAGGAATTCCACGAAGCTGCCGGCAAGGCTTATTTGAAGTTCGTGCTGCGCCGCGGCGCCGGCAACGTCAGCGAGACGGCGCGCCTGCTCTGCTTGGAAAGGGCGTATCTACATCGGTTGATGAAGAAGCTCGGCGTTCAGCGGGACATCGTCGTCGCGGATTGACACCAGGGCACGTGACCAGCGCTTTCTTTATGGACTGCGCCGAATCTTTGCCTCATCATGGAACAGCAAACCCAGACCGAGAGCCTCGTGGGGGGACAGCGATGCCTATCCAAATGATCTCCGCCATCGGCTATATGGCCGCAGCCGTTGGTGCTGGCGTCTCGCTATACCAATGGCGGCGCAGCAGCAGCCTCTATGCCTTATTGGTCGAAAGCGCGAATCGCTACGAAGAGTTACGCCAGCGTGGGGCGGCTCTTGAGCAGACCCTGCTACAGAATGAAGCAAAAAACCGGCAGAGCAACGAAAGCGCCCAGCGTCTGACCAATGCCGTCGCCGAGGGCCGCGAAAAGGGCGCCGACTTGCTGCGCCGCCTGGAGCAAAAGGAGCTCGAAAGCAAGCTGATCATCGACCGCCTCGAGCTGCAGAAGAGCAACCTCCAGAAGCAGCAGGCGATCGTCCTGGCAGCGCAAAAGACTGCCGAAGAAAAGGCCGAGGCGCTGCAACTACAATTGACCCATGAGCGACATGCCGCCAACGTCGATCGCCAGGCCTGGGCCCAGGAGCAAGCCCTGACCCTGCGCGACTGGCAAGCCCGCTTGACCACCGCCGAGGCGCTGCATCAAGCCGCCGAGAAGAAGGCAAAGAGTGGGGATCCCGCGGAGTTGCGTCGCCTAAGGCGCAAGGTCGCGCAATACGACCGCCTCTACAGCAGCATGAAGGGCCTGCGGGAGATGAGCGAGGAGCGCAACCGCAACTGGGAGGTGGCCCTGGGCCGCCTCGCTAGCTGGATCCTCGAAGAAAAGGGCGTCCAGCACCTGCCGCAGGCGATCGGGCCGCTGGTCGGCCAGGCCATGCAGTTGATCGGTGCGCAACTGATCGACGATCAGGAGATTATGGCTCCCCGCGAAGGTGGCGAGCTCGCTGCCCACATGGATCCCGAGGCGGACCATGATGAGGCGGAATTCACTAAGGCACACGATGTCGAGCGCTGAGCACAGACCGGATCAGGGGACCGCGGTTCATGGTCTTGATGATACGAAAGATAGGGATGACAAGGGCGAGGGCAATGGCAAGACGGACGGCGAGTCTGCCGACAGTGACAAGCCCGAACCGGTGTACCCGCATGATGCCTGGCAGCTCCTGCAGAGCTTCCTGACCCCGACCAGACGCGACAAGATGTTAGCCGTGGCGAGCGCGCGTACAGAGCGCATCCGCCTCGTCGTCCAGGATATCCACGATCCCCACAATGTCTCGGCCTGCCTGCGGTCGGCGGATGCCTTTGGCGTCCAGCACTGCGATGTCGTGACGCTCAAGGAGCGCTTTCATGCCTCCACGGTCGCCAGAGGCGTCGCCTCATGGCTGACGATCAAGCGTCATCATAGCATCGCCGCCTGCGTCCAAAGCCTCCGCCAAGCCGGCTACCACATCTACGCCGGGGTCCCGCCGGCACCGGGCGTGCTGACTTTGGCCGAACTACCGATCCAGCACAAGATCGCCGTCGTCTTTGGCAACGAGCATGCCGGGATCGACAAGGCGTGGTTGCCGCATATCGACCAGCCCTTCACCATTCCGATGGTCGGCATGGTGGAGAGTTTAAATATCTCCGTCGGTGCTGCCATCACCCTACAGTATTTAACCGATAAAGCCCGCAGGCAAGCCACCGTTGCCCCCTACCCGCTGGATGAGGCGGCGCGTATCCAACTGTTGAATGTTTGGATATGCCGGCAGTTGGCGGCGTGGCCGCAGATGCTGGAGCGGCTGCGCGCGGGCCAAGACGTGGAGAATTCCGATGCGAAGCGCTAAGAGCCCGGCAAAAAATAAACGGACGTTCTCGGCGGATCCTAGGCTCCTACTCCTGGCTCTAGCGCTCGCTGCGACGCCGGGCTGTATCACCAGCGGTCCCACGGCGAAGCTGGGTGTGCAGGAGGGCCATGCCAGCTACGTCCCGGCCCGCATCGCCCTGGTGGGGTGCCAACTCTGGCCCGAAGGTGCGCGCTTTGCCAAATTGCCGCTCACCAATGCGAAGCCCGCCGAGCTCCAAGAGCTATGCGCAGCGACTGATGGCTATCTGCTGGCGAGCTCTAAGGGCCAATCATATATGAAAGGCTACTCGCCCGAGATCGTCATAAAGCGGCTTGAAAAAGCCGGCCACGGCGAACTCCTCGGCACCCTACCCCAGATCTGGTCGCACCGCGCCAGCGATCATGCCGACGCCGTTAACGCGCCCGCCGTCTACAGGAGCAGCATCGCTGGCAGACCGGAATGGTTGCTGTGGCTCAATAGCCTGAGCACCGACGTCCGCAATGCCGACGCTGTTCTGCTGCCTTTCATCACCTATGCCTATGAACGCCAATACGACGACAGTGGGCTGCAAGTCGCCGAGCGTTCGGCTGGCATTGTTGTGCTGTTGATCGACACCAACAACGGTGCGCTCATTTGGGCTGGCGGACGCGACGCGGTCGCTGCAAACAAGCGGTTGAGCAACGGCAATGTCCCGGGTCCGCTAAACCTCCCGCCGTGGTCGGATCTAAATGACCGATTGTTTATCGAAGAACTCTGGAAGGAATTCCCTGGTCGCCAGGTTTTTTAACCGCGTGAGGCGCAGATGGGCGACATGGCAACATCTAAGACCAGCTACCTAGACCGCGTTGCCATTGAAGTCGCCATGGTGTGTGGCGTCGGTCGGATCAAGAAGGCACCCGGGACCTTCGGTTCGATTCCAGGCCTGGTGGTCGGTTGGTACCAGCACGAGCTGGCCACGGCGGCAGGCGTGCAGCTTGGTCGCTGGGCTTATCCCCTCACCCTGCTGCTGCTGCTTGGCATCACGGTCGCCATCGCCTGGTGGTCGATTGCCCGCACCGAACATGTGCTTGGCATCCACGATGACCAACGCATCGTCATCGACGAGGTGGCGGGCCAAGCCATCGCCGTCTGCGCGCTGCCCTTGGCCTGGCCATGGTATCTTGCGGCATTCGGCCTGTTTCGCCTGCTGGACATCACTAAACCCGGACTCATTGGCCGCATCGATCGCGATGCCCCAGGCGCCTTTGGCACCCTCATGGATGACGTGCTCGCAGGCGTCGTGGCGGCCGCCATACTCCTTGGCGCGCTATACTTTTTGCCAAGTAGCATGCTAGGATAAGATCCATCCTATAAAAGTTTAAGCTAGAGTCGAAGTCGATGACTTTTCATCCCGCTCAAGATTCGAGGACGCGCATGAGCTCAATCGCCCGTCGCATCGTCGGTGCCCTCTGGTGTTCCGTCGCCCTGCTGGCTTGCGCATCCTGTCAAGGTGGCGGCGGCGGCGTTGCCGGCAACGATCAAGGCTCTGACCCCATCAACGATCAGGAATCCACTGATTATAAGAAGGCCTTGGTCCGCTGCTACAAAACCGGCGGCACCCGCATCGTCAAGATCATGGGCGAACTGCGCTGCTACTGAGGCGCCGGCCTATTTGCGGCCCTTGAGCCAATAGGCCCGCAGCTGCCCTTTACCCTTAAAGTCGACGAAACCGCGTTCTTCGCAGTCAAAGTCGTCTTTGACCAGGTTGTACGTGGTTTCGGAGATTTGAATGCGGTCTTGTTGACCATGCGACTCCATGCGACTGGCGATATTCACCGTGTCGCCCCACAGGTCATAGGCAAACTTCCGCTGTCCGATCACTCCGGCGACGACCGGACCACTGTGAATACCGATGCGGACTTTTAGTTCAAAGGGCAAGGACGCGTTGATGCGAGCTATCTCGCTGTGCATGGCCAAAGCCACGTCGCAGATATTGTGGCCGTGGCGTACGTCAGGGACGGGTAGTCCCGCTGCCGCGAGGTAGCAGTCGCCGATGGTCTTGATCTTCTCAACATTGTAGCGGTCCACCAGGTTGTCAAAGGAATCGAAGATCTCGCTGAGAAACGACACCACCTGCACCGGATCCATGGTCGACGAGATCGGCGTAAACGAGACGATATCGAGGAACAACACCGAGACCATCGCAAAGCGTTCAGCGATGGTTCCTTCGTTGGCCTTGAGGCGCTCGGCAATCTTTTTGGGCAGGATGTTCAAGATTAACCGTTCCGACTGGTCCATGGCATGACGCAGCTCCGTCGTGCGTTCCTCGACGAGGATTTCAAGGCCATGTGAGTACTGGAGTATTTCCGCGTTTTTGCGTTTTAGCTCGTCGAGCTGGAGGCGATGCTTGGCGTGTAAGATACGCTCCAGACTAAAATCCTGAACCGTAATGACGACGTAGCCAGTGTCAGCAGCAGAGTTGGACTGCGCCTTAAACAGGTTGAGGACGACTTCCTTCTTGTCCGCACCAACGGCAACCGCAATCTCGGGACTCACCACGGACTGGCCCGAATTGAGACAGCTGAGCGCATACTGCGACACCAGGGGACCGTCGACGCGCACCACCTCATCGATGCTCTTGCCGCGGATTTTGCGCGGCGGCAGCTGGAAGAAGGCGGCACTGGTTTGGTTGAAATAGCACACGGTCAGATCGGCCTGGACCACCAAAACCGGCGTCAACAAATGATCATACGGCGAAAACATCGAGCTTTCGCTAGGTATGACTGGGTTGACGGGGTCCGCACTCATGGCTCAAGGTCCTCGCTTAGGCACTGGCTTTAAGAAACCTAAAGTACTGCTCTTCGATCGCATCAAATTCCATCTCGGCCTTACATTCAGGGCAGTTCACACTCGGCGCCGCCAAGCCTGCAACAGCCGCAGCGGTGATCAGCACCTTTTGTTCACGGTCACAGCTCTCACAGAAATACGGCGCATAGAAATTCTGCACTTCCGAACCGGCGCGAAAGAAGCCGGCCACCATATTGATCTGTTCGATGATGATCTGCGTACAGTTTTGATAGACCAACTTGGCCGCCGCCGGCAGCGACTCCGAGAAGTGCACCCATTCACGGATGCCACACGAATTGATGCCCTTGACCCCGTCAAAATTAAAGGTATAGACCTTGCACTCAGGCAGCTTGATCTGGGTGAAATCGACGTCTTCATCGATGACACCGGCAAAGGACAGCTGCGCCTCGCCAGACTTTTCGGTAGCGGTCACGTGAAACTTGCTACTCATGCTGCCCCCTTGGCCTGGGTGAAGTAGTTAAAGGAGGTGACCCGGTTGCGGTAGTGCTTGTAGCGCTTGGTCTTTTCGAGCAAACAGAGAATCTCGGTACGCTTGCCGACCTCGACATTGACGACAAATTGATTGGCCGTGTAAAAGGCCAGGTATAAACCCGCCCCCGCCCCACCGCGCTTTTCTTCGATAAAATTAGTATTGGTGACGCACTTGAGCAGATGCCGAACGATCTTCTCCCGGGTCAGACGGCCGAACTGATCGCTTACCGCGATTCCGATATTGTCCTCATCGGTGCCAAAGGCGATCTCCACAGTCTCGCTTGGCAGCAAAACGATCTTCTCCTTACGGTCGGTTTGCTCGTACTTGGGCTGTAGGCTAGTTCGGTCCACCGGTGCATTGTAGACCGCGTTGGTCAGCAGTTCATTGGCGGTCTGGCGCAGGAAATCCTCGGCAGCGCCAAAGCTCGCCTTCAGATCGACATGGCCCAGGAGTTCATCGATCGTCGCATTGATCGCAGCGGCCGACCCGACCGTACGCGACTCAATCACGGCGGCGGGGCTCAGATGAGCGGCAAGCCCCCACAGCGTCGGCGATGCCATCTTCTGTGCCGTCACGGCAAACTCCTTGAGCCAGGAGCGACCGTTGCCGCCGATGATATGGCTTAAGGGAAAGCGCGCCAGGGCTTTGGTGATGTTTTCACCATCATCATGATCGGTCAGTAAAATGCAGCGCGAAGCATGTTGGGCCAGCAGCGACTCGACTTGCGCGGCAGGAAGGGCACGCTCGTCGATCAGCACAATATCGGCCGAAGACACGAACGCTTCTCCCTCGTGCACGTCTGCGGACACATGAGCTTCTGCCAAACACGCAACCATATCCTCGCGCACCCCAGGGGTCTGCGAAACGATCGCGATTTTGTTTAAGGAAGCCATACCTATCCTAAGAGCTTAGCAACAACGAGCGTCAAGTCATCGGCGAGCGGTTCGGTGGCAAAGAACTCTGTGGCTTGACCAACCACCCCGTCCCTAATCTCTTCGGCGCTGGCTTGAGCATACTTTAGAATTGACTTGAGGAACTTGCGTCCGCCGTACTCCTCCTGCGCCGGATTCTTGCACTCGACAAAGCCATCGGTAAAAAACAAAATCATGTCCTTTGGCGAAATCTTCACGCTTTCATCGCTATAAACCGTATCCTGGCGCTGCCCAAGTCGCAGGGCTACCGCCTCCATCAGCGGCTTGAGGTCTTTTTTGTCCGGCGCCTTGTCTTTGTATTGATACAAATAGGGAGGATTATGCGAGGCATTGCTGTAGGTCACGGTCAGGTTCTTCACATCGATCAAGCAGACAAAGAAGGTCATTAAGATCTTGCCCTGCGCCGCACCAAACACCGCTTTATTTAGCAAATTCAGTACGCTAGCCGGTGAGTCGAGCAGCTCCGGGTGGGTCAAGCCAAACTCCTTGACGGTGGTCGTGCAGCTCGCCGCGGTGGCCGTGATCAATGCGGCCGGGACCCCGTGTCCCGTGGCATCGCCGATCAGCAGCATGACCTTATCGCCGTGCGGCACGATCCCCCACCAGTCACCACCGCAGTCGGAGGCTGGAGTATAGAAGGACGCAATGTCCAAACCACCAAGAACCTGATGCACTGGGGGAAAGAAGGAGTCTTGCACCAGCTTGGCGACCTTCATCTCCTGTTCCATGCGGACTTTGTCTTTTTCCTGCTCGAGCAAGTCGACGATGCGGCCGGCCATGTAGTTAAACGAATCGGCAAGCACGCCGATCTCGTCGTTGGCCTTGATGGTGACCTTGGATTTAAAATCACCACCCGCGATCACTTCGGTACCACGAAACAGCGCCTCGATCGGGTTGGTCAACGTCCGCGCAAAGATCATACCGATCATCATGGCGATGGCGATAAAAAACACGCCAAAGTAGATCGACTTGACCGTCAGCTCACGGGCCGCTTCGAAGGCCTTGCTGGTCTTGATCTCCGACAGGACTAACAGGTCAAACAGGCCGACAGCAGTATACGCCACATAGAGTCCGTCACCCGCACGATTGGTGGCGGCCCGCACACCGGTGGTCTGCTTGCTGCGTAGGATGTCTCGAATATAGTCTTCACCCAGCATCGTCGCTGCGGCCGCTAGCTTACTTTGCTGCTGATGCGCAAAGAGCTCGCCTTGCGAGCCGATGAGGTAGGTATTGTAGATGCGGTTCTTCTGAAAGCTGCTGAGAAAGCGCGCTAGCTCAAAGCGCACGACCAAGTAGCGTTGCGTCAAGGGGTCCTCGCGGATCAAGGTCAGCAGCGCTAGTCCTCCCTTGATGGAGGAGTTCTGCAGCACCGGATGCTTGGGCGTGACGGTGGCAAAGTTCAGTGGCCGTTCGCTATCGACACGGCTAAGGTAGTTGTCCGGGACCTCATCGGCACGCAGGTGCTCGCGGTTGGTGAGGCGCAGCAGGCGCTCATAGCCGCTGCCGCGCTTTTGATAGACGGAAAATTCGACCATATCGGGATCGCTGTAAAACAGCGTCCTAAGCAGCTGCCGCCCTTCAAGCGCGGTGGTGACATCGCCAGGACCTGTCACCGGTTGCTGCCGCGCCTTCAGATCCTTCTCCACCCATGCCAGGTCGTCACGGGCTGCGGTGAGCAAAGGCGCCGGAATGCGCGCCGCCGACTTAAGGAGCAGCCGAAAGGCAATGGCCGCCTCCAATAAGCGACCACTCCCGATCTCACACCACGCCTGCTTGTAGGCAGCGTAGCTGGCGTACTCCGGCTGCGTCGCCACGATCTTTTGGTAGGCCGCCTGGGCGGTCTTAAAGTCGCGCATCAGGTAGGATACCTCTGCCAAGGCAAAGCGCGCCTCGCTGATGTGCCGATCGTTTTTAAACTCCTGGGTAAAGGCGCGCAATCCCTCCTGTGCCTCTTCGTAGCGACTCAGCCGCTGGTAAGCCTGAAGCAGATCCCAAGTCGTGTCGGCATTGAATTTGAGGCGCGCCTTTTTATCCGCCTTTTCGCTTTCCTCCAGCAGCACCGCCGCCAGATCCACACCCTGCTGTAGAGCGTCGCGATCGCCGCTACCCGCCAATCCTTTGCGCAGATACAATGCGGCCAGTGCCTGACGCAGTTTCGCCGGAGCCTTCTCGCCGCCCTTATGCGCAACGACTAAGGCACTCGCAGCAATATCTGCATCGATCTCGGCAAGCGGCAGGCTCACCTTATCCTTAACGCCAAGGGCTGCCGCAGGCAGCGCCGACCTTTCCTCATCCGAACCAAGGCGACGATCCGCGACGAGGTTATAGATCCCCAACGAATCCTTCAAAATGCGGCTCAAAAAGCTCTGCACCTGCTGTCCCGACGACTCCGCAGTCGCTAAACTAGAGCCAAAGATATAGCGCGTCTTGTCATCGTTAAATAGATTGAGCGCGACCAGCAAATACAGGCCGAGCGATAGCATCACCAAGGCCGACGTGACGGCGATCAGTTTGATGCGAATGGAATAGCGAACTGTGCGAGCCATGCGCGGTTGCCGATGTGGGAGCTGAGGACCCCGTGGAACTCACTAAGAAGGTCCCTTAATCATATCGCTTCAACCGATTAGCCGCAGCCGGCAGATCCTGCCTGCCTGCGGGGGTCAGTCACGTCTGCCTGCGGGGGCCTGCGGGGGTCAGTCACTGCCGCTAACCCGCTGAACTCCTTGAAAGCGGCATCAGCCCTACTTGTTGAGAGCTGCATCCACCCTCGATTCGTCCGCACTTTTCGGCACTATCATAGCCAGCAACATACGTGAGGTATTCGCCGCGCTCGGCAAGTCTCACCCTGCACCCTTTGCCCACCCGGATCCAGGCAAGCTTTACCCGTTTATTTCCGGCCTAAGATACCGATCAGCCTCTCACTATGGGTCTAGCTTTAAAACTAAAAAAATACCGCACGGTCGAGACCGGCGTCTTCGCGACGTTGGTGCTCATCGCTATGATCTTTGGTTACCTCGCTTTTTCACCGGCATCCTATGTCGAACAAGCAACCACAGGTAAAGCCGTGGCGACCATGGATGAGGTTCATAGCAGCGTCAAACGTAAATCCGAGGGCAGCTTGGCGTGGAACGACGCCGAGGGTGGTGGCGGCCTGTACGGTGGGGATCAAATTTTAACGGCGGCCGATTCGCAGGCCAGAGTGAAGTTCGCCGACGGCGGTGAGGTGACCGTCGCCGAAAATTCGCTGATCAAGATCGAAACGCAAGGCGGCCGTACCAGCCTCGACATGACCAAGGGCTTTGTCTCGGGCAAATTCGCTGATTCAGCCGGCCAAGTCACCATCAAGATGGGTAAGACCGAGGTGCGCTTAAAAAAGGGCGCCGAGGTGCAGATCAAGGTCGATCAGAAGCATCCGGAAGCCACCACCTTTGCGCTGATCAAAGGCGAAGCTAGCCTTAAACCGCAGGTGGGCCAAAAAGAAGTCAAGCTGGCCTCCAACCAGCAGCTAAAACTCGACACCAAATCCGGCACCGCGACGGTGCAAGAGATACCCATTCGCCTACTCAAACCAAACGGCGCGCAGCGGTTGGAGGCTGGTTCAGCCGACGGCGTCGTGTTCGCTTGGGAATCCAAGAAGGAGGCGACCAGCTACAACGTCGAGATTGCCACGGACAGCGCTTTCAAGAACATTGCGATCAGTCGCAACCTCGGCGCTAAATCGCTGCGCATCACAACCCTACCGGCGGGCTCGTACTACTGGCATGTCCATGGCACAGGCAGCGATGGTTCGGCGCTGAATAGTTCCGACAGCGCTTTGCAAATTGTTCCTCCGCCACCACCACCGCCACCGCCGCTACCACCTCCCCCCGCACCGGTCGCTACACCCGAGCCAAAGGCGCCAAGCGAGGCCCTCGCGCAGCAGCCCGCGGCGACGCCCACCGATGCCGACCATATCGTCGCAGCACAGGCACCACCAGAGAAACCACCGGAACCGCCACCTCCACCGCCACCACCGGTGCCAGTTGAACCGGTTTTGACGAAGCCGCTCAACGCGGCGACCGTCAACCTAACGCTCAAGCAAAACAAAGTTTACTTTAGCTGGGAGGACCAACCCGCAACCCACGACTTCACCATCGACATCGCCACGACGCCGGATTTTGACCATATGGTCCTGACTAAGCACATCATTGGTCAACACTTCGAATGGGACCATCCCAAACCCGGCAGCTACTTCTGGCGGCTCCACGCCGAAGGGCAAAATGCCAGCGCCGTCAGCCAAGCGCGCTCCCTCACGGTGCGTGCCATTGTACCGCTGCCACCACCTAAACTTGAAGACAGCTACTTCTTCCGCCTGCCACGGCGTGGCCCAACCTCGATGCTGCGCTCGGTCTTTAAGACGATCCTCGGCATGAACGAGGCGAGGGCGGTCGTCGCCCCCGGGGGTCCAGATGATGACGCTGCGGACAGCGACCGTGCCCTCCCGCTGACCGACCTGAAACCTAAATCAAAATCTGTTTTGGATCACGTTGAGATTCATTGGCCCCCGGTGCGCGGCGCCGTCAACTACATCAGCGAGCTGGCGACGAGTTTAACTTTCAAAGACATCGTCGTGCGCACCACCAGCAAAGCTCCTGCCTTCTACTGGCCCGAGGCCAGACCTGGCCGCTACTATCTGCGCGTCGCAACGGTTGACTCAGAGCGTAGCCGCGGCCCCTTTTGTCATCCGGCGACGGTGATCGTTGAGGAAGAGCTACCACCTCCACCGCCGCCCCCACCCCCACCCCCGCCTAAACCAAAACCAGCGCCGCCACCGCCGCCGCCACCGAAGGCCGTTGTCGCCGAGCCACCGCCGCCACCGCCGGTTAAAGCCGCCGCGCCGGCGCCGACCTTGCCACGGCCGAAACGGCCCGCGCGCGAAGCAATGCGCGGCACGAGCGACGTGGTGAGCACGACCCAGAGCCCTAACCGCACGGCGCAGGTCGAACTGTTGGCGGCTTATGCCCCGGCGATCATTTCGAACAGCATGATTAGCCCGAATGTCACCAACAGCTTGAGTATCGCCACATTCAATTCGTATTTCTTTAGCGGAACCCTGTATTTCATGCGTAACTTCAGCCTCGAAGGGTCCTATCAACGCATGTCGGTGGACCTCTACAAGGCCCAGAGTCTCGACCAGGGAACGACCGGTCAACCGGTGCTGGCCTTTCGTCCCCAGTCGATCACCGCACGCTTGCAGGGGCGTTGGTCGCTCGGCACCAATCCGTATGCTCCAGCGCTCGAAGCACGCGCTGGCTACCTCTACAAGACTTTCTACACCTACTACGCCGGGTCGCTGACCACATTTGGCTTAAGCGAGGCCGGTGCTCACCATGCCACGGCCGGACTCGGCATCCGCCAGCCCTTGGCTCGGACGCAGCACCTCGAAGCGCTGATCGATGTGGCGAAGCCGCTCGCGTCGAGTCCAGCAAAGGTCACCGGAGGGCAACAATTGTCGCTCCTGGGGGCGTATACCATCGAGATCAGAACGCCGATGCAGCTGAGTTTTGGCATGCGCTACATCGGCACAAGCTATGACTTCACCGATCAGGCCCACGACGTCCAAGGAACCATGAGCGAGCGAAGCCTAGCGGTGTTCGGGGCGTTGGGCTGGGGTTTCTAGCTGGTTTCTAGTTGCTATCCGCTGCCACTGCACGGCTTTGCTGCATAAAAACTGGCCCAGGCAATTGGGCTTGATGTCTGACCAGGTCGTTGGCCTTGAAGGCTCGTTTGCCTCAGTCTCTTCTTTTTTAGGAGAGACCGATGCGGGCCTGCCCTCATTGCACGAGCGAAGCAGTCATCAAGCGTGGATTTTATCCGGTGTCAGGACCAACCAACCACAAAAGGGTACAAAGGTACTTTTG